>CAJMHW010000017.1 GCA_905213325.1 Collinsella aerofaciens | reverse complement strand
GCCCGCTGAGCTGGGCCTATGCCGGAATCTCTCCCACAGAAACCACCGAAGAGCCTAATAAAGTAACGACTCAAAACGTCGGCCGAATCTGGACCGACAAGACTGTCAAGAAAGCCGGAGAAAACGAAGCGTCAGATTTTGTGACTACGCTTTCGGCCATGTCCTCGACGTCTAATTCAACCGTGACGGTTACCACACCGCTTGACATCGTGATGGTGCTGGATGCCTCTGGCTCGATGGATGATGAGATGGGCAGTGGAGATCGCACCAAGCGTATCGATGCGCTCAAGAGCGCTGCCAACAGCTTTATCGATACCATCGCCAAGCAAAACGAGGGTATCGAGGGCGTGGATAGGCAGCATAAGGTTGCTATCGTTAAGTTTGCGGGCAAGAAGTCCAGCAAGATCGGCAACGATACGTATCGTGACGGAGGATACACCTACAATTACACACAGGTTATGAAAGACTTGACCGATTGCTCCGGCGGCAACGTGAAAGCTCTTAAGGATAGGATTGCCAAGATTACACCCGCTGGTGCCACGCGTGCCGACAATGGCCTGCAACTGGCAGAGGGTATCGCTTCTGGTCGCGCGGACGCCAAGAAGATTGTTGTGTTCTTTACCGACGGCACGCCAACGAAAGTTGACGAGTTTGATCCTACGGTTGCTGACGCTGCTGTGACGGCTGCCAAGAACATGAAGGACAGCAAGGCCACCGTTTATACTATCGGCATCTTTGATGGCGCGAACCCCAGTGCTGGTATCCAGGATTCGGGAAAAAGACAAAAAGAGAACAAGTTCATGCAGGCCGTTTCGAGCAACTACCCCAATGCCACGGCATGGGATGCCCATGGTGCACGCGCGGAAAACTCCGACTACTACAAGTCGGCGACCAATGCCGAAGAGCTCAAGAAGGTCTTTGACGACATCTCACAGGCCATCACATCGGAGGCGCCTTATCCGACCGAAATCCATAAGGGCTACGACGAGACCAAGTCCGGCTACATCACGTTTACCGACGAGCTGGGCGACTTTATGCAGGTCGACAGCTTCACCGAGGTCGTCATCAACGGCACGCCGTTTACCAAGACGGACAAAACGGTCAACAAAGAGACCAATACCGACACCTACGAGTTCGCCGGCAAGGCAAAAGACCTGCTCATTACCGTGCAGCGTGCTGGTGATGACAATCCCCAGAAGGGCGATGTCGTAACGGTCAGCATTCCTGCGTCGTTGATTCCGCTGAGCCACTTTAAGACCGTAGACGGCAAACTTTCGGTCGACAACGTTAAGCCCATTCAGGTGAAGTATGCCTCGAGCGTGAAGAAGGGCGCACTCGAAAACCTGTTTACGCCCGAGAAAGTCACGGGACTCAAGAACTACATCGAGAACAATACGACTGTCGTTGACGGCACCAAAACCGTTAACTTCTACGCGAACAAGTGGGAGACCGGCGCGTTGGGTAATACGGTCGCGACCTTTGAGCCGGCCGACACCAACCGCTACTACTACTTCCAGAAGCAGACTCCCATTTACGCGGACAAGGACTGCACACAACCCGCAAAGAATTCACTGGCAGAGAAAGGCACCTATTACTACAAGGATGAGTTTGAGGAGCAGGGCGAGAACGGCGAGGCCAAGCCCGCCACTGCCGTCATCGAGTTTGTCGGCGGCGACGCTGCGAAGTTTGACGGCGCTCTTGTTGCCGACGAGGACGACAACCTTTCGTTTAGCGTGGGAACCGCGCGTCTGGCCTTTATCGACGAGCTCCATACCACCAAGAAGAGCAACGACACTGGTACTGCGACTGACGTTCTCAACCCCAAGTGGAACAACGTGTCCGCCAAGGCGACCGCGACGCATGTCAATTCCTACCTGGGCAACAACGGCAAGATCAGCTTTAACGTGACGCCGGCAACGGTGGATACCAAGACGAGCTTTGGCCTGACCAAGGTGCTCGAGGGTCGCGAGTGGACGGATGCGGACAAGTTTAAGTTTGAGCTCTCCGCGACGTCCGAGAATGATGCCCCGATGCCCGCACCCGCGACCGCGACTGTGACCAAGGCGAACCTGGATGACAAGGGCAAGGCGGCCATTAACTTTGGCGAAATCACCTACAACAAGCCGGGCGAGTACACCTATGAGGTCCGCGAGGTCAAGGGCGACGCCGGTGGCATCACCTACAGCAAGAACGTTGCCACGTTCAAGGTGACCGTGGCGGTTAAGGTCACGGGTGGGCTTAAGGCTGACGTTGAAAAGATCTCGGGCGAGACCGAGTTCAAGAACACCTATAGCGCCAAGACGGAAACCTCGCTGACTCTTGAGGCAACCAAGAAGCTCACGGGGCGCCCGATGGCCGATGACGAATTTAAGTTTGCGCTGAGCTATGCGGAGCACGACGAGGTTCTGCTGGATGCAACCAACAAGGGCGGCAAGGTTGAGTTCGGTCCGCTGACGTACACGACCAAGTCGCTCGCCAAGCTGGTCGAGGAAGACAAGGCATCGCTTGATGCTAGCTCAGGCAAACCGACGTGGACCATTCATTACATTGCTGCCGAGCAGACCGGCAAGCTGCCTGCGGGCGTGAGCGCCACAGTGTCGGCAATTGACGCGTATGTGACCGTTGTCGACAACGGCGATGGTACCCTGACGGCGACGGCTGTCTACGGCGATGCCGGCAACGAGTTCGTGAACACCTACACTGCCGCGCCTGCCGAGGCATCGCTTGTGGGCAAGAAGAATCTGCAGGTTCCTAAGGGCCTGACCCCGGCTGACATTGCCGGCAAGTTCACCTTTACCGTGACCGGTGAAGAGGGCGCACCCATGCCCGCGAACGCGAGCGTGACCAATGATGCCAAGGGCAAGGTCGACTTTGGCAAGATTACCTTTACGCTCGACGACCTTAACAAGGCTCTGGGTGAGAAGTCCGAGAAGCGCGAGCACACCTTTACCTACACCGTGACCGAGTCCGGCGAGGTCGCTGGCGTGACCAACGACGCTAAGCCGTCGCGCGAGGTTTCCTTCACCGTGACCGATGACTGCAAGGGGAATCTGCGCGTATCCCGCAAGCCGGACGGCGATGTGGCATTTACGTTCACCAATACCTATAACGTGACGCCTGTCGAGACGAGCGTCACCGACCAGATCACCGCGACCAAGGTCCTGACCGGGCGCGACCTCAAGGAAGGCGAGTTCTCCTTTGAGCTGGTCGAGGGCGATAAGGTCGTCGCTACCGGCAAGAACGACGCCGAGGGCACAATCGTCATGGACAAAATCACTTACGATAAGCCCGGCACTCACACCTACAAGCTGCGCGAGAAGCTCCCCAACGAAGCGGGGCTGAGCAACGGGATTACGTACGATAAGACGAACTACACCATCAAGACGAGCGTCATCGATAACGGCGACGGCACGCTTAAGGTGACCCATACGCTCGAGGGCACCAAGCCGGCGCGCTTTGAGAACAAGTACAACACTGCCCCGAACGAGTCCAGCGTTACCGACCAGATCACCGCGAAGAAGGTCCTGACCGGCCGCGACCTCAAGGCCGGAGAGTTCTCCTTTGAGCTCGTCGAGGGTAACGATGTCGTCGCCAGGGGCACCAATGCGGCCGACGGCAAGATCACGATGGACAAGATCACCTACACCGAGGCCGGCGAGCACACCTACACGCTGCGCGAGGTCAAGGTCGACGCCGACAACGGTATCACCTACAGCACCGCGGCCTACACCATCGTGACCGCCGTCACCGATGATGGCAATGGCAAGCTCACGGTTAAGCATGAGCTGCAGGACGTCGAGAAGGCTATCTTCAAGAATGCCTACAGCGTTACTCCGAATAACTCCAGCGTCACCGACCAGATCACCGCGACCAAGGTTCTGGACGGACGCGACCTCAAGGCCGACGAGTTCTCCTTCGAGCTCGTCGAGGACGGCGAGGTCGTCGCCACCGGCGCTAACGACGCCGATGGCAAGATTACGATGGGCAAGATCACCTACACCGCCGCCGGCAAGCACACCTATATCCTGCGCGAAGCCAAGGGCGCCGAAGGCAACGGCATTACCTACGACAGCACGACCTACACCATCGTGACTACCGTTACCGATGACGGCAATGGTAAGCTCACGGTCAAGCACGAGCTGCAAGGCGCCAACGAGGCGAAGTTCAACAACAGCTACAAGCCGAATCCTGACGAGTTCAGCGTCACCGACCAGATCACCGCGACCAAGGTCCTGACCGGTCGCGACCTCAAGGACGGCGAGTTCTCCTTCGAGCTCGTCGAGGGCGACGATGTTGTTGCCACCGGCACCAACAATGCCGAAGGCAAGATCACGATGGGCGCCGTCAAGTACGACAAACCCGGCAAGCACACCTATACGCTGCGCGAGGCCAACGGCGGAACCACCGGCAAGGGCATCACCTACGACGGCACGACCTATACCGTCGAGACGACCATCACCGACAACGGCGACGGCGCACTCAAGGCCGAGCATGTCCTGAAGGACGCCACGTCTGCGACCTTCAAGAACGCCTATAGCGTGACCCCGCTCGATGCAGAGCTCGACTTTGACCTGAGCAAGGTCATCAGCGGCCGCGACTGGACGGATGGGGACGAGTTCAGCTTTACCATCACCGCCCCCGAAGGCGCCCCGCTGCCCGATCCCGCAACCGTAACCGTGGTCAAGAAGGACGCGAAGGACGGCATCGCCGCCATCAACTTCGGCAAGATCCGCTACACGGCTGCCGGAACCTACAAGTACGAGATCCGCGAGAACGCGGGCAATGCGGCAGGCATGACGTATGACGGACATGTCGCGACCGCCGAAGTGACCGTGACCGAGAACGGCGAGGGCGTCCTGACCGCCAACGTCACCAAGAAGGAAAGCGGACGTTTTGCCAACACGCACCGCACTGAGCTCGATTACGCCGCGGCCGGCGGCCTCAAGCTCAGCAAGAGCCTCTCCGGACGTCCCATGACCGAGGGCCAGTTCACCTTTACCGTGAAGCCCGCCGACGAGGCTTCGGCCAATGCGCTCGGCCTGCTGCCCGGCGCCAACAACTTCCAGTCCCCTGCAACGGCAGAGGCGACGGTCGGTCTGATTGATATTCTGGCGGGCCATGAGGTCAAGTTTACGCAGGCTGACGCCGGCAAGACCTTCAAATATACCGTGGCCGAGAAGAACGACGGCAAGCCCGGTTACACCTACGACAACGCCGAGCGCACGGTGACGATCGTTATCGCCGATGACGGCGCCGGTACGCTTACCGCTACCACGACCGTTTCCGGCGGTCCCGAGGGTACGCATACGACGGTCCACAAGAGCGGTGAGAACAAGGTCGAGAGTGCCCTGGTCCCGTTCCACAACAGCTACAGCGCTACGACCAATACGCCTGGTGGTACCGCTGCTCAGGTTGTCGCCACCAAGACCCTGACCGGTCGTCCGATGGCCGACGGCGAGTTCTGGTTCGGCATTGCCTATCAGGGCGAGCTTGTGGGTTACGAAAACCTCAAGCCCAATATCGGCGGGCATGTGAGCTTTGATGCGCTGCACTACGACACCGAGATGCTTGCCAATCTTGAGGCGGCTGGGCTTGCCCATCGTACCGACAAGGACGGTAAGCTCGCTTGGACCATTAACTACACGGCCTACGAAGATTTATTCGGGCTGCCGAATGGCGTTTCCGCTACAACGTGGAGCTTTGGCTTTAAGGTTATCGTTGTCGACAACGGTGACGGTACCCTGACGGCAACGGTCGACTACGGTGGCGTCGAGCCCTTGTTCGAAAACGTCTACGGCGCCGAGGCCGTGGATGCCGCACTCACCGGCACCAAGAAGCTCCAGGCAGCCGAGGGCCTGACCCCGGCTGACATCGCGGGCAAGTTCACCTTTACCGTGACCGCCGACGAGGCTGGCGCCCCGATGCCCGGGCGCACGACCGCAACCAACGACGCGGCTGGCAACGTGGACTTTGGCAAGATCCACTTTACGCTCGAGGACCTCAACCGCGCTCTGGGCGTGACGGCCGATGCTTCTGACGACGCATCGAGCGATGCCGAGGCCAACGCCGACGAGGCCGAGGTTGACGCCGACGCTGCCAACGCCGACGAGCCCAGCGACGAGCCCGAGCCCGCAGCCCCCACCGCTCCGCGCTCGCACACCTTTACTTACACGGTGACCGAGTCCGGTAGTGCCCCTGGCGTGACCAATGACACCAACGCCACGCGCAAGGTTTCCTACACCGTGTCTGACGACGGTGCCGGGCATCTGAGCGTCAAGCGCGAAGGCGACGACGGTGCTGCCTTCACGTTTACCAACACCTACGGCGTGGCACCTACCGATTCGTCCGTGACCGATCAGGTCAAGACAGTCAAGCGCCTGACTGGACGCGACCTTGCAGCAGGCGAGTTCACGTTTGAGCTGCTCGAGGACGACGTGGTTGTCGCTAACGGCACCAACGACGCTAACGGCACCGTGACGCTGAGCCCGATTCGCTACGAGGCACCCGGCACGCACGCGTACACGCTGCGCGAGGCTTGCCCCAACGCGCTCGGCCTGTACAAGGGCGTCACCTATGACGGCGCGACCTACACCGTCGTGACCACCGTCTCCGATAACGGCGACGGCACGCTGACCGCGACGCACAAACTCGAGGGAACCACCGAGTCGGCTGGCTTTACCAACAAGTATCACGCCATGCCCACGCAGGTTTCCATCGGCGCTATCAAGGTGCTCGAGGGACGCGAACTCAAGAAGGACGAGTTTAGCTTTAAGCTCGTTGGCGAGGACATCGAGTCTACGGTTACCAACGATGCCGACGGCAAGATCAACTTTGACAAGTTTGAGTACGACGAGCCCGGTACGCACGCCTACACCATCAGCGAGGTCAAGGGCGACGAGGTCGGTATGACCTACGACAAGTCCGTCTTTACCGTGACCGTCAACGTGGTCGATGACGGCGAGGGCAACCTCAAGGCGAACGTCGCCTTTACCAAGGGCGACAAGAGCGTTGAGGGTATCGTGTTCAACAACACGTACAAAAAGCCCGAGACGCCCGTGCCGACACCCGATCCCGGCACGCCCAAGACCGTGACGAACATCGTCAAGACGGTCAAGGGTTTCCTGCCCACCACAGGCGACCAGCAGGCTGCCGCACTGCTCATGGCATTCGTCATCGCCATGGCCGGCGTCGGAGCCCTGGTTTGGGGTATCCGCAAGCGCTAGGCACGCTGGCAGCGCCCGGGGCCAAAAGGCCCCGGGCGGCTAGCGGGGAGCCAAAACACAGCCCCCACCCCACCCCTGGCCGCCACGGAGGTATCTCCCTCCTCCGTGGCGGCACTTTTGTGTGCCGGGGGCGCCACGAAACCGGCCCATCTACTACGTTTGGTCCCTTACCCCCAACCATGCCAAAAACGCGAAAACAAAACCGCAGGTAGAACGCCTGTGGTTTTCTGCAAAACCGGGGTATGGTCGGGGGTGTCGACTCAAACGTAGTAGATGGGCCAGTTTCGTGGCGAGCGGTTCCGGCTGATCCCTTGGGGACGGAGGGAAACGGATCATTTTGGTCCCGCTAGGCTGGCGGAGGCACTCGTGCAGGGCCGCCCGAACAAAACTATGCCGGTTTACTACGATGAATTCGACATTCCCGACCATGACTGCATTTTTCTAAATATTGCAAGCGTTCTACCTGCGCTTTTGCAAGCGCGCAATTTGCCGTGGTCGAAGGTGGACGATTCATCGTAGTAAACCGGCATAGTTTTGAAATGGCATTAAAGCGGTAGCAGCTATTTTGCTATGCCGGGGCGCTTGGCCTTTGGGCAACTACCCTCGCAGGTAGGCGATGGCGATCTGCGTGCGGTTGCGCAGGCCCATTTTGGCAAGGATCGAGCTGATGTGGTTGCGTACCGTGCCTTCGCCCATATAGGCGGTGGCAGCAATCTCCTTGTTGTCGAGGCCGCGGGCGATGAGCTCTGCGACTTCGAACTCGCGGTCGGTCAGGCTGGCAAAGGCGGCGGGCCGGCGAGGCGTGTCGGCCTCGGACCCCGCCCCATCAAAGTCGATATCCTCGATCGCCTTGCCCTCGAGCACGCGTTTACCGTCCATGACCTGCGCCAGTGCTGGCGGAATGGCGGCGACATCGGTCTTGATCAGGTAGCCGCGGGCGCCCAGCTTGAGCGCCGACACAATGTACTCGTCATCCGAGAATGTCGTCAGAAACACCACGCGTGCCGCAGGGTCGTGCTCAAGGATCTCGCGTGCCGCCGAAAGTCCGTCGCGCCCCGGCATCTGAATGTCGAGCAGCGCGATATCGGGCGCGTGCTCGCTGTAGAGCGCGACCGCCTCGTCGCCATTGGCGCCGGTACCCACCACTTCGATCTGCGGCTGGGCGCCCAGGATAATCTTGAGCGAATCGACCACCAAGCGGTCGTCGTCGACAACGATGAGCCTCATCGGCCCTCATCTCCTTGCTGTTTGGGGACGGTGGCAAACACGCGCCAGCCGGGGGCGCCGGCGCGCAGGCCGGCGGTGAAGGTTCCGCCAAGCGCCTCGACGCGCTCGCGCATGGAGGCGAGCCCCATGCCTTCTACGACGTTGCTGCTGCTCGCCGGGGTCGCGTCCGCGCCATCATCGGTAACGATGAGCTGGTAAAACGACGGATGCTCCATGCACCGCACGGTAATGGTTTTGGCATGGGCGTGGCGCATGGCGTTGGAAAGCGCCTCGCGCAGCACCGCCGCAAAGCAGTTGGCGACGTTGGCGGGCGCATGCTCGGCCAAAACCTCAAGCTCAATCTGCGGACCGCTGTCCGAGCGTGCGCCTTCAACGATGCGCTCGAGCTGCACGGAGAGGTCAGTCGCATTGTCGTTGAGCGCGTGGACGCTGGCGCGCACGAGCTGGAGCGCCTCGTCAACCGTGTGTTTGACGTCGGCGAAATCGGCGGCGACGCCGGGCTCATCGGCATGGACCACGCGCAAGGCCTCGGCTTGAAGCGAAGCGCGCGTGAGCTGGTGGCCCACGTTATCGTGGATTTCGCGCGCGATGCGGGCGCGTTCGGCGAGCGTCGCGAGCTCGACTTCGTAGTCCTGGCGGTCGGCGAGGTCGCGGTTGCGTGCCTCGAGTGCCAGGGCGCGTTCTTGCAGCTTGTCGCGGGTGCGACGCATGCGTTCCTGTTCGCGCTCCAGCTGCGCGGTGCGCAGCGACAGCAACGTGGCGGCGACCGAAAGGATGGCGGTTAGCAGCAGCGTTCGGGTGGTGAGCGCGCCGCCGCGAAGGTCCGCGACAAGCGCACAGACAAACACGGCGCCAATCGCCAGCGCGGGCCAGATGCGTTCACGGCGCACGCGTCGCGTGATGTCATAGAAGGCAAGGGGTGCGAACGGCATAAATGACGGCACGAAGACGGCCGCGATGATGTAAGCGTAACTTGCGGTCTCGCTTGCGCGGCGCGTGCGTTCCCCCTGTGCGACCTCGGCCAGTGAGGTTGCAATAACGCCAAGGCAAAACGCCACAACCAGACGAGCGTCCACAGCAAGACCCGTGGCAGCCGCAATACAGCACGCCAGCACGATCGATTTGTCGAAAAGCCTGTTCATACGGGTATTGTACGCGAAGCTGCGCGTGGTGGAGGGGCCGCCTGCGCAACCGTGACATTCCTCCCGCGCGGCAAATCGGCGTCGATCGATCGCACGAGCGGGGGTTTCGCCTCCGCCCCCCGCACTCGTGACAAAGCTCACTGGTACGCGCCGGCGGCTCCTGCGATGATGCAATCGTACCGGGCCGCAATCAACAGAAGGGCCGCCTCATGACAGATATCGTCCGCGTCGAAAACCTCGTCAAGCGCTACGACGACCTTATCGCGCTCGACCACTTTAACCTCAGCATCGCCCCCGGCGAGATCTTTGGCCTGCTGGGCCCCAACGGCTCGGGCAAGACCACGTCCATCAACTGCATCCTGCAGCTGCTCGCCTACGACAAGGGCACCATCGAGCTGTTCGGCGAGCCCATGACGCCCGCTCGCTACGACCTCAAGCGCCGCATCGGTGTGGTGCCGCAGCAGGTGGCGGTGTTCGACGAGCTCACCGTGCGCGAGAATATCGACTATTTCTGCAGCCTTTACGTTAGCGACCGTAAGCGCCGCCGTGCGCTGGTGGACGAGGCGATCGACTTTGTCGGGCTGAGCGACTTTGCCAAGTTCCGCCCCGGCAAGCTCTCGGGCGGCCTGGCACGTCGCCTCAACATTGCCTGCGGCATTGCGCACAAGCCCGAGCTCATCTTCTTTGACGAGCCCACGGTGGCAGTCGACCCGCAGAGTCGCAACGCCATCCTGGAGGGCATCTGCCGCTTGCGCGACGAGGGCGCCACGGTGGTGTATACCAGCCATTATATGGAGGAAGTCGAGCAGATCTGCAGCCGCATCATGATCATGGACGGCGGGCGCGTGCTGGCGCAGGGCACCAACGGCGAACTCAAGCGCATGATTCAGATGGGCGAGAAGATCGTGATCGAGGTCGGCGAGGTGCCGAGCGCGGCGCTCGGTGCCGTCGCGAGCCTGCCGCATGTCCTGGACCTGTCGGCGACAGCGGGCCAGCTCACGTTTTCGTGCGAGGCGAGCCCGCATAACCTGACGGACATTCTCGATGCGCTGCGCTCGCATGACGTGGCGCTTGGCCGCATTTATTCCGAGCCGCCGACCCTCAACGACGTGTTCCTCGAGATCACCGGCCGCGAGCTGCGCGACTAGGGGGCAGCCATGTTCAACACCATTATCATTACGGTCAAGACGCTGCTGCGCCGACCGAGTACGTGGGTCTGGGGCGCTCTCTTTCCCATCGCGCTTTCCACGATGTTCATGTTTATGTTTGCGAATCTGAGCTCCGACGGCACGGTCGACCCGGTGCCGGTTGCCGTCATAGCGGACGAGGCCTGGGACGCCTCGACCTTTAAGGACGTGGCGACGTCGCTTGCCAAGGAGAGCGACGATCAGCTGCTCGAGATCCACGAGCTCGACGACGCAGCCGATGCGAACCGTGCGCTTAAGGCCGGCGAGGTTGCGGGCATCTATACGGTCGACGACGCAGGCGTACCCAAGCTCACACTGCTATCGAGCTACGACAGCTCGCGCGCATCATCGGTGCTCACCGATCGCAGCATCCTGGAGACGGTGACAAGCTCGTATACACAAAATGCCGAGCTCATGTCCCAGATTGCCCAGGACAACCCGGCGGCGCTCGCCGACCCGGAGGCGGTTGCGCGCGCCCTGTCGCTCGAGGGCAGCACCCGCCGCGTAAACCTGACACGCACCACGCCCGACGGCACGGTCATCTACTATTACGCGCTTTTTGGCCTGGTCGCGATGATGTCTGCCGAGTTTGCCGCCTTGAGCGTCGTCGACCTGCAGCCCAATCTGTCGGGCCTTGGCGCGCGTCGCTGCGTGGGCGGTCTTTCCAAGACGGCATCGCTGGCCGGTATCTTTGTGGGCTCGTGGCTGGTCTCCTTCGCCTCGATGGCGATCGCGATCGGCTACGTGCGCCTGGTCGTGGGCGTCGACTTTGGCGGGCGCGAGGGGCTGTGTTTGGTGGGTGGCGCCGCTTCCGCGCTTGCCGCCACCGGCCTGGGGCTCTTTGTGGGCACGCTTCCCGTTAAGGGCGGCAAGGCGTCCAAGTCGGGCATCCTCACGGGCTTTGCCACCACGTGCGCTTTGTTCGCCGGCCTCTACGGCGAGCCGGCGATGGCGCTTGCCGACGACGTCGCCCGCGCCTGCCCGGCCGAGTGCTGGTTCAACCCCGTCAAGCTCATCTGTGACATGTTCAATCGCCTGTATTTCTTTGAAGACCTGGGGCCCTTCGCTGTTCGCGCGGGCGCGCTCGTCCTGATGGCCCTGGTGTTTGTCGCCGCCGCTACGCTGATCTTTGGAAGGAGTCGCTATGAGCACCTTTAAGACCGCGCTTCGCATGGCGCTGGCGCACCCGTTCTACCTGCTCATCTATACGGTGTTCATCTCGCTCATGGGCGTATTCATCGCGGCATCGGTGAGCTGGAACTCGTCGCAGCTCACCGAGTACAAGCCCTACGATGCCAACGTGATCGTGGTCGACCGCGACGACAGCGACCTTTCGCGTGCGCTTACCAAGCATCTGGGTTCGCGTTTTGAGCTGGTCACGGGCATCGGCGACGATACGTACGACCTTGCGGACGCGCTCTCCAAGAGCAACAGCGCCAAGGGCAGCGCCGACTGCGTGTTCTTTATCCCGGAGGAGTTTGAGGACGACCTCGTTGCGGCTGCCCGCGCGGGGGAGGCCCTGCCCAAGCTCGACGTGACCTACGGTTCCGGCACCATGGCGGCGGCGCTTTCGTCTGCCGAGGCCTCGCGCTGGATCTCGCTCGCGGGCGCTGCGGCGGCGCTTGAGCCCGCTGCTTCTAACGGCGACGTTGCCAAGGCCGCCGAGCATGCCGCTGCAAAGCGCGCGGAGGTCCAGATCGAGCAGGTCAAGGTCGACTCGACGGTTGCCGCCACGCTCGAGTCGTATTTCAACTTTGGCGCGTACGCGATTATCTCGTCGGTCATCGTATCGGTGGGGTTGGTGTTCTCGGGCATGAACGAGCCCGAGCGCGTGCGTCGTATGGATGCCGGCCCGGTCTCCGAGCGCCAGCGCTCGCTTGCCGTGTTCGCGGCTGCCGCAGTGCTCACCGTCTGCATCTGGTTTGTGTCGAGCATGATGGGCGTCGTGGGCTTTGCCGGCGCGGTTGCCGAGGTCGGCGTGGGTCGTGTGTGCCTGGCGCTGGCGGCGACGTTTGCCCTGGCGTGCACGCCTCTGGCCGTTGGCTTTGCCCTTTCGAGCCTGGGTGCGCGCGAGGAGCTGCTTAACGGTGTGGGCAACCTGCTCGGCATGCTCATGACGTTTTTGGGCGGCGCTTGGATGCCGCTGTCGCTGATGGGCTCGGCCGTGCAGACGGTGGCGCACTTTGTGCCGACGTATTGGGTGAACGACGCGATTGGCAAGGCGCTCGCTTCGGATCTGACGTCCACCGTGTTGGGTGACATCGCCTGCGACCTGGGCGTCACCGTGCTCTTCGCCGTCGCCATTGCCGCCGTAGGCCTGGCCCTCTCACGCGCCAAATCCCGCGCCTAGTCTGAAATAAATCCTAGGCCTCGCCCCAAAATAGTTCGCCAAGGTTTACTATTACGTTCATAAAGTAGTACGAGGCTAACAATGGGGGATACCATGGCAACGCAGGAAGCCTACGTCCAGGTTAAGGATCTCAAAAAGCACTACGGCGACGGTGATGCGCGCCTGACGGTACTCGATGGCATCGACACGTCCATCAACCGCGGCGAGATCTGCGTCATGCTGGGGCCCTCGGGCTCGGGCAAGTCGACCTTTCTCAACCTGATCGGCGGCCTGGAGGATGCCGACGGCGGCTCCATCATGGTGGACAGCTGCGACCTCACGGTGCTCAAGCCTGCCGACCTGGGCGAGTATCGCCGCCGTGAGCTGGGCTTTATCTTCCAGTTTTACAACCTGGTGCCCGATCTCACCATCAAGGAGAACATCGAGGTCACGGCGCACCTGTCCAAAAACCCGCTCAATGTCGACGACCTGCTGCGTTCGCTGGGCCTTTACGAGCACCGCAACAAGTTCCCGCGCCAGGTCTCGGGCGGCCAGCAGCAGCGCTGTGCCATCGGCCGCGCACTCGTCAAAAACCCGGGCCTGCTGCTGTGCGACGAGCCCACGGGCGCGCTTGACTATAAGACGTCCAAGGAAATCTTGCAGCTCATGGAGGATGTCAACCGCACCTACGGCTGCACCATCATCATTGTCACCCACAATGCCGCCATCGCGCGCATGGCCAATCGCGTGCTGCGCCTGCGCGACGGGCGCATCGTCGAGGATGAGCTCAACGAGTCGCCCGTTGCGGCCGCCGAGCTCGATTGGTAGGCGGCGCCATGACACCTCTCGCAAAACGTCTCCCGCGCGAGCTGCGCCGCAATATCGGCAAGTACCTGGGCATCTTTTTGCTTATGTGCGGAAGCATCGCCCTTACCTCGGGCTTTTTGCTCGCGGCGCATTCCATCGGTTGCCTTATCGACGACATGCGCGACGACTACACGATTGAGGACGGCCGCGTGACCACCTCCTTCGAGGTTACCGACGAGCAGCTCAAGGCGGCCGAGGATGCAGCCGGCGACGTCGGCGGCGTTACGCTCTACAAGAATTTCTCCATTGACGCCATCATCAAAAAGGCCGCTGGCGACGATGGCACCAAGCGCACGCTGCGCACCTATGCGCACCGCAGCAAGGTCGATATCGCGTCCTACTGTGAGGGCAAGGAACCCAAGGCGGATGACGAGGTGGCCATCGACCGTGTCTTTGCCACCAATAACGACCTCGCCGTGGGCGATAAGGTCGAGCTTGAGGGCCGCACCTACACCATCTGCGGCATCATGACCCAGCCCGATAGCCAGGCGCTGTTCCTCAACAATTCGGACTTTACGGTGAACACCATCACCTATGGCGTGGCCGAGGTCACCGACGCCGGCTTTTCCGCGCTCGAGGATGCCGGCGGCGCGCCTGCCTACACCTACTCCTTCACCTTTACCGATCGCGATCTCTCCACCGCAGACCGCATCGACGCCGAGCAAGATATGGTCGAGGCGCTGACCGATGCCGATGCGCGCGTGGACGATCTGATCGATGCCGATTCCAATCAGGGCATTGGCTATGCGCGCGACGACGTGGACGGCGACTCCATGATGTGGATGACGCTGCTCGACATCATCATCGTGATCATGGCGTTCGTCTTTGTGGTCCTTACCGACGCCACCATCGAGGAGGAGAGCGCCATCATCGGCACGCTGCTCGCCAGCGGCTATCGTCGACGCGAGATCGTGCTGCACTACCTTGCGCTTCCCGCTATTGTGGGCGTGGTCGCGGCGCTTTTGGGCACTGCGCTCGGCGTTGTGTTCTTTACCGAGCCCATGCGCAGCCTCTATTACGGTTCGTACAGCCTGCCGCCCTTCCAGGTGTACTGGAGCTGGGAGATCTTTGTGAAGTGCGCCGTGGTTCCCGCCGTCGCGCTCATCCTCATCACGCTGGTGGGTCTGTTTCGCAAAATGGGCAAGACGCCGTTGCAGTTCCTTCGTCACGAGACGAGTGGCAAATCGGGCACCAAGCGCGGCCTGCAGCTGCCGGAGCGCATGGGTTTTGTTTCCCGCTTCCGCCTGCGTATCTTCCTGCGCAATCTGGGCAACTTCGCCACGCTCTTCGTGGGCATCGCGTTTGCCTCGCTGCTGCTGCTCTTTGGCCTGGCGATTCTGCCCACGATGACGCACTATGCGGACAACCTCGAGACAGGCCTGGTCGCCGAGCACCAGTACACGCTCAAGGCGCCGCTGGAGCTCGAGGGTACTGCCGAGGAGCGCGAGCAGTGGTCGGCACTCGAGCGCTTGCAGTCGGTTGACGGCGCGCTGCTTTCTGCCGCCCGGGATGCCGATGACGAGCTTGACGACGCGGCCGATGCGGCGCAGGCGGCAGCCGATGCCGCGACCGCATCTCCGTCTGCCGAGAGCCTGGCCGCGGCGCAGGACGCGCTTGCCAAGGTCCAGGATAAGAAGGATGCGCTCTACGCGTGCCTTGACGATCTTGCCGATGCCCTCGGCTGCGACCGCGACGAGGCTATCGACCTGATCGACAAGGCCTCTAAGATCGACACCGACAACGACGACATTCACCCGGTTAACACGATCGACAACGGCGCGGGCGCAATCGCACAGGCCGAGAAATACGCTGTTTACCAGCTGCAATACGATCGCGGCGACGGAAATGGCGAGGAGACGATTTCTGTTTACGGCATTTCATCCGATTCGCGCTATTGGAAAGACCTCAACGTCGGCGACGGCCGTGTCGTCTTTGGCGGCGGTCTGCTCGATAAGTTTGGCTGGAGCGAGGGTCAGAAGGTCACGCTTCGCGACAAGTA
The DNA here is from genome assembly GCA_905213325.1 of Collinsella aerofaciens. Classification (GTDB taxonomy): domain Bacteria; phylum Actinomycetota; class Coriobacteriia; order Coriobacteriales; family Coriobacteriaceae; genus Collinsella; species Collinsella aerofaciens_AG. Next base: position 28,500 of record CAJMHW010000017.1, on the reverse strand, counting down.
CGAGGGGGAGCATTATTCCTTTGAGTACGCGGGCAAGGACTGTGCCTGGGGCTCAAAGTCGGACATGAATATCTATATGAGTATCGACGACTTTAACGAGCTGTTCGACAACGACGCCGCCTACTTTAACGGCTATGTGAGCGACGAGAAGCTCGACCTCGATGCTCGTTACTTTGCCGGCGACACCACGCCCGACGACATGCGCGCCGTGGGTGACCAGTTCATCGGCATGATGAGTAAAATGATCGGAATGATGATCGGGCTCGCGGTGTTCATCTTCCTGCTGTTTATGTACCTGCTGACCAAGGCGGTGATCGACCACAGCGCCCGTTCGATCAGCTACATGAAAGTCTTTGGCTATCGCGATAGCGAGATCTCGCATCTGTACATCCGCTCGATTACGCTGTGCGTGGTGGCGTCGCTCGTGCTGAGCCTGCCGGTCATTATTGGCTCGCTCACGGCCATCTTCCGCTCGATGCTACTCGCCTATAACGGCAATATCGAGATCTACGTGCCCGCTTGGTCCATGGCGGCGTGCGTGGGCATTGGCTTTGTGACCTACCTGGTCGTGGCGCTGCTGCACACGCGCTCCATCAAGCGCGTGAGCCTCTCCGAGGCGCTGAAGGTCCAGGAATAGAGAACCGCCCGCACGCGGGGCACGAACCGAAGGAAGGGTGCCCCCGCGTTATTTGCCCGCCAGGCCCGACGTGGGCAAACGCGCGCAACGTCAGACTCCCCCGAACAGAAGGAGACCCATGGCGAGATCGGCAGAGGAGCTCAAGCAGCTCTCCATCAAGGAGTTCACCGAGGCGGCAAAGGTCTACGAATCCGGCCATGCCGGCATTTACGAGATGTGCAAGGACGACTATCCGCAAATGCTCGAGGGGCTTGAGCTCGAACCGTTCGAGGACGCGCTCGACGTGGGCTGTGGAACCGGAGCCGTCCTAGAACTGCTCCACGCCCGGTACCCCAGCAAGCACTTGACTGGACTCGACCTCACACCCGGGATGATCGACGTCGCCCGGGCAAAGCAGCTCGATAACGTCAGCTTTGTCGTCGGAGACGCGGAGGCACTGCCCTTCGAGCCCCGGAGCTTCGACGCCGTGCTCTGCTCCAACAGCTTCCACCACTACCCGCATCCGGAGAGGTTTTTCGCCGAGGTAGCACGCGTCCTTCGGCCCGGCGGGCGACTGGTCCTTCGCGACTACACCTCGAACGATGTCGCGGTCTGGCTCATGAACAACATCGAGCTACCGCTGGCACGCTTCTTGGGCCATGGCGACGTGCGCATCCTCAAGCTGTCCGAGCTACGCGCGCTCGTCGAGGAATCCGGGCTCACCCCGCTCAAGCTCGAGGCACAGAAGGGATTCCGCGCGCATCTGGTCGCGCGAAAGGGCTAGCGGTCCGCGCCAGGACGCTCCGTCACGCCAGGGCACGCCGCCAACGCCGCCACACCAGGGCACGCCATCAAACCAGATTGTGGCCACGCCAGAACGCGCCGCCAGACCAAGGCGCGCCGCCACAAACGTGACGGCGCGTCCCTCTTACCAGATGCCGATGATTCGCCGGTCTGCCGGTCGGGTTGGCAAGGACTGTCCCTATATGCCGGCCTTCGGGGACGTTCCTTTCCTGCCGGCACTTGGGGACTGTCCCCAACTGCCGGGTGGCGAAAGAGTGTCCCTTGCGACTACTCATTTAAGAACGTCCCCAATGACTAGGTGCCGTACTTGACTTTAACTCTGCTTTAACTGGTACCATCCTCTATGTCTGTAACGCCATATAGACCGAGGGGATAGATTTATGACCGCAACTGCACCCGCAGCACCCGCCAAGGTGTACTTCACCAACCTGCGCACGCATGCTCGCGAGAGCCAGCTCGACAAGCTCAAGCGCCTCATCCGCCGCGCCGGAATTGAGCAGATCGACTTTGAGAACAAGTTCGTCGCCATCAAGATTCACTTTGGCGAGCTGGGCAACCTGAGCTTTTTGCGCCCCAACTACGCCCGCGCCGTCGCGGATGTCGTGAAGGAGCTGGGCGGCAAGCCCTTCCTCACCGACTGCAATACGCTCTATGTGGGTAGCCGCAAAAACGCGCTCGAGCACATCGACACCGCCTACCAGAACGGCTTTACCCCGTATGCCACGGGTTGCCAGATCATCATCGCCGACGGCCTCAAGGGCACCGACGAAGCGCTCGTCCCGGTCGAGGGCGGCGAGTACGTGCACGAGGCCAAGATCGGTCAGGCGCTCATGGATGCCGATATCGTGATTAGCCTCACCCACTTTAAGGGCCATGAGCAAGCCGGCTTTGGCGGCGCCATGAAGAACCTGGGTATGGGAGGCGGCAGCCGTGCCGGCAAGATGGAGCAGCATGCCGCCGGCAAGCCGAACGTCTCGACCGAGCACTGCGTTGGCTGCCGTGCCTGCGAAAAGATCTGCGCGCACAACGCTGTCTCGTTCACCGACACCCGCGAGCGCGAGCTTGCCAACGGCGCTACTCGCACGGTGCACGTGGCTGCCATCGACCACGATCGCTGCGTGGGCTGCGGACGCTGCATTGCGGCATGCAACCAGGACTGCATCAAGCCCGGCTATGAGGCCGCGGCAGACGTGCTCAACTGCAAGATCGCCGAGTACACCAAGGCCGTCGTCGACGGCCGCCCGAGCTTCCACATCTCGCTCGCCATGGATATCAGCCCCAACTGCGATTGCCATCCCGAAAACGATACGCCTATCGTCAACGATATCGGCATGTTCGCGAGCTTCGACCCGGTCGCCATCGACCAGGCCTGCGCCGATGCCGTCATGGCATCCGAGCCGCTGCCCAACACCGAGCTCACCGACAGCGCGGCCAAGATGGAGCACAATCACGAGCATCTGGAGGGCGAGCAGGCGCGTGATCCCTTCTGCATCACGCATCCCGACACCGACTGGCGCGCGTGCATCGCGCACGCCGAAAAGATCGGCCTGGGCACGAGCGAGTACGAGCTCATCGAGGTCAAGTAGCGTCTAACTATTGGACAAAATAAGAGCCTTTGTAGCGTAAGTTGAGCAAAAGCCGCCCACGAGCACAACGCTCGCGGGCGGCTTTTCGGAAGTGCGGTGAAAAAACGAATACCGCCGACCGCAAACCGATTTTTGGCAACAAAACCCCAGACGTTGCTTTTTGCCTAAAAATTCTTGTCGAGGAAGTCATCGACCGTATTCCAGTAGAGCTCGGGGTCAACTTGCGCACTCTTGGCGTGGGTGGCGCCATGGATAGTGAGCTTTTGCTTGACCTTGCTGGCGTATGCGTCGTAGTTTTGGTCGAGCATGTCGTACGGCACAAAGGTGTCTTGGTCGCCGTGGATAAACAGCATGGGAACCGTCGCGTGTTTGAGTTGCTCCACACTGCTCGCCTTATGAAAGTCGTAGCCCGCGCGCACGTTGCACACCAAGTTTGCTACATCGAGCAAGGGAAAGCTGGGCAGGCCGAACACGTCCTTGAGCTGCAGAGAAAACTCGTCCCAAACACTCGTATAACCGCAGTCCTCGATAATGCATTTCACGTTTGCGGGCAGAGACTCCCCCGCGACGTTCATGGCGGTTGCCGCACCCATCGACTCGCCAAAGACCAGGATGCGTGCCTCGGGGTCAGCCTGAACGATTCGCTCAATCCATGCGACGATGTCAAGGCGCTCGGGCCAGCCCATGCCGATATAGTCGCCGCCGGAGCGCTCGTGGGCGCGGGCGGCGGGTGCGAGTACGTTCATGCCGCGGTCGTGGAATCGCTTGACGTATCGGGCCATACCGATGGGCTCGTTGGTATATCCATGCAGGCAGACGGCGTAGTCGTGCGTGCTCTCCGACGCAGCAAAATACCAGGCGGCAAGCTCGGTCCCGTCGTCCGCGGTGAGGCTGCTGCTCTCGCGGTTCTCTTTAAACCACGCCCGCGCCTCGGTTTCCTCGGCATCCATCTGCTCGCCCTTTTCGGCGTCCTTGCCGTCCTGCATCATCTTCATGGTGTATGGCGCGCGGGGATTCAGCGCGAAGTCAAACAGAAAGTTGCCGGCAAACCCCAGCAGCGCGACAACGAGCACCAGCGCAACGACGCCGGCTATCTTGAGCTTTCGATGGGAACGTGCGTTTTGAGACATAAGAAGCTTTCCTATAAGATGTTAATACATCAACATTTAATGCAAGCGCATTATGGACGTTCGCCGTTGATGCGTCAACAGGCAAAGAATGGGTAAACAAAGGGTCACGTATGGTGCAAATTTCGCACGTACCTAGACGCTTTGATATAGTGTTGAGAACTCTTTACGTTGGAGGATGTAACCGGCATGTCCGATTCGAGCGACAGTTCTAAGCCGCGACCCAAGACCGCGGCCGTTCCACACTACACGGTGGGCGAGGAGATCATGAACTCCGTCACCCATGGTGTCGGCTGCCTGCTGGGTATCGCGGGCCTGGTGCTCCTGATCGTATTCGCTGCCCTGCGCGGCGGAGGCCCGGCCCACATGGCCGCGGCGATTGTCTATGGTGTCAGCATTATCCTCGAATACCTAGCTTCTACGCTCTACCACGCGATTCAGCCCGCGCGCGCCAAGCGCGTGTTTCGCATCATCGACCACAGCTGCATCTACCTGCTCATAGCCGGCAGCTATACGCCGTTTTGCCTCATCACGCTCGCAAACGACGGCGGCGCTGTGCTGTTCTTTGCCGTATGGGCCATCGCCATCATCGGCATTGCCCTCGAGTGCTTCCTGCGCGAGCGCCAGCCGCATTGGGTAAGCGGCGTGGTCTATCTGCTGATGGGCTGGCTCGTCGTCTTTAAGCTGCCCGAGCTCGTGTCGCTGCTCAACCCCGTGGCACTTGCCCTGCTCGCTGTCGGCGGCGTGTGCTACACCGTGGGCGTGCCGTTCTACATCGCCAAAAACGTGCGCTACCTGCACAGTGTGTTTCACCTGTGGGTGCTCGCCGGCAGTATCTTCCAGTTCATGGCGGTGATCCTCTTCGTAATCTAGCGACCACGCCTGCGCGCCCGCGTCCTTGTTTGGGCGCCGGTGCAATTGCCGTATCCGCCGTCAACGTTTTAATCCGACGTCCCGAATCTTGGAGGTTCGAGAAACTCCCGATGGACATAACCATCTCCCTTATCACCACCCTCGTTTTGACCCTCATCAACGGCTACTTCTCTATGTCCGAGATGGCGCTCACCACGGCCAAGCGCGCCGTGCTGGAGCACGAGGCCGAGGAAGGCGACAAACGCGCCGAGCGTGCCATTAAGCTAGCTGCCGACTCCGACCAGCTGCTCGCCACCATCCAGGTTGCCATTACGCTCGTGGGCTTCGCCTCGTCCGCCGTCGCCTCGACGAGTCTGTCCGACCCGCTCGCCACGTGGCTCATGAGCTTTGGCATCGCGCCGCTCTCCGCCATCGCGCGCGGCCTGGCGCCGGTCATCATTACCGTCGCGGTCGCCTTCGTATCCATCGTGATCGGCGAGCTCGTCCCCAAGCGCATCGGCCTGGCCAATGCCGAGGGCGTGTCCAAGCAGGTCGTGGGCCCGCTTTCCGTGTTCCAGAAGATCGCCCGCCCGCTCGTGTGGCTGACTGGCGCTTGCTCCGATGGCCTGGCCCGCATCCTGCGCATCAAGAGCGCCGACGACCGCCAGAACGTCTCGGAGGAAGAGATCAAGTACATGGTCTCGGAGCAGGACGACCTGCTCGACGAGGAAAAGCGCATGATCCACGAGATCTTCGACCTGGGCGATACCGTTGCCCGCGAGGTCATGGTGCCGCGCGTGGACACCACCATGTGCGAGGACGACGAGACGGTCGCCGACGTGCTGTCCACCATGCGCCAGACCGGCTTTAGCCGCATCCCCGTCTATCACGAGGATCCCGACAACGTCGCGGGCATCGCGCACATCAAGGACCTGATTCAGCCCGCGCTCGACGGCAAGGGCGACCAGCCCATCGCCGGTTTTTTGCGCGACGCCACCTTTGTGCCCGACACCAAGGACATCCTGCCGCTGCTGTCCGAGATGCAGACCTCTCACGACCAGATCGTGGTGGTCGTGGACGAGTACGGCGGCACGGCCGGCATTATCACCATCGAGGACATCGTCGAGGAGATCGTCGGCGAGATCGAGGACGAGTTCGACCCCGACAACAAGTATCTCACGCGCCTTTCGCGCCGCGAGTGGCTCGTTGATGGGCGTTTTTCGTGCGATGACGCGATTGAGCTTGGTTGGCCGCTCGAGGAAAGCGATGATTATGAGACCATCGCCGGCTGGATTTTGGAGCTTTGCGACTCGGTGCCCGACATCGGAGAGGTGTTTGAGGTTGCAGGGTACAAGTTCAAGGTGCAGTCGATGCGTGGCCAGCGCATCTCGCTCATTCGCGTGATCGCTCCGGCCGAAACCGATAAGAAGGATTCCGAGTCTTCGGTAGACGAGCCGACGTCGTCGGGTGCGGGTTCCGCGAATCCACACGACGGCGACGAGTAGGACAAGGAAGAGTAGGGGAGAGTTATGGCAGGCCTGTTCAACATCCTTAAGGTCACCGTCAGCGAGGACAAGATCTGCGCGCATGTGCTGGTGAACCCCGGCATGCCGCTCATGACCTCGGAGGATATCGAGGCCACGGCGCGCGTGTATTACCTGGTGCCGGCGATTGCCAAGCACCTGTGCCTGGGTGATTCCGGCCGCGAGTTCCAGGACTGCATGGGCCAGACCGAGCTCTGCCACCTGCTGGAGCACGTGACGGTTGAGCTCATGAACGAGACCGGTCTTGCCGGCAGTATCTCGTGCGGCCGCACGCGCGTAAGCGAGCACGACGAGCGCGTCTTTGAGGTTGAGCTTTCGTGCCCCGACGACGCGCTGGCCATCGGCGCGCTGTCTTCGGCCACCTTTATGATGGACTGGGCGTACCTGCACGCCGACCAGCCTGCCCCTGACGTGGAAGGCACGGTCGCGGGCCTGCGCAACCTGGTGCTGGGCATGCGCGCCGAGGCCGAGGGCAAGGATCCTCACGAGGCCGTCGCCGCTGCGAACGGCGAAGATGCTGCCGAGGCCGAGGGCGCTGACGAGGGCGATGTGCCGGTCGACGCCGAGCCCGTTGCCGATGCGACCGCCGAGCCCGTTCCTACCGAGCCCCAGGGCGTCCCCAACTTTGACGACGAGCCCCAGGTGGCGATTGATACCGAGGGCGCGGTTGCCGAGAACCACGAGGCCTCCGCTGCCGTCTTTGGCGGTGCGGCGACGGTTCCGGCAGGACCTGCGCATGAGGGCGGCCTGCCGCTCGTGGACGGCGCCGGCGAGGACCCGGGTGCCACGGTGGCCATGCCGGCTATGCCTCAGGAGTAGGCCTACGCGTTTATCACCATCACGTACCTGCGCCTTTGCCGTACGCAGATGAGCAGAGCGGCAAGTGATGCGCTGCGGGTATAATGGACAGCATTCAAACGGTGGGCATCGACGTGCCCGCAGGAGAGGAATGATCATGGGTAAGACTTTCAGCTTTGTCTCCGGCGCACTTTTTGGTGCCGCTGCCGGCGCTATTGTCGGCGTTGCTCTGGCCCCGCGCTCGGGCGCCGAGACCCGCGCCATGGCTGCCGATATCGCCAACGACGCCTGGGACAATATGCGCGACACCTACGAGCACAGCGCCGAGGAGGCCCGTGCTGCGGTGAATGACTTTGGCCCGATGGTCGACGCCAAGACCGACGACCTGCGCGCCAAGGTCGACCTGGCCCGCGAGCGCATGGACCAGCTGCGCGAGCAGCTCAACGACGCCATTTCGGGCGGCAACGTGACGCCTGCCGCCGACGTCGTGGTCGAGAACGCCGTCGAGGCTGATACCGAGGCTGCGGAGCCCTCGACCGAGGCATAATGCGCGCCGGGGATTTTGTCGGCGCCAAGATCTATCGCAAGCCTACTGAGGACAAGCGCACCAAAAAGGACGGCACACCGCGCAGCCCTAAAAAGCTCGGAAAGATTCACTTTCCGGTCTTTACTCCGGGCGGTACGCGCGTGGTCGGCTTTATGGTCCGCCAATCCGATATCGCGGGCATGATCGAGCGTCCCGACCGATTCGTAGCGCTCGACGCTATTGGTGTCTACGAGGGCGCCATTGCGGTCGATGACGTCAAGGACACGTACGATGCCGCCGCTGCCAAGCGCCTCGACATCAACCTGGACGATTGCATCATCTGGGTCGGTATGGACGTGCGCACGGAATCAGGCGACGTCGTGGGCTATTGCTCGGACGTTGAGTTCAAGCCACGCTCGGGCATCGTGCAGGCATTCTATGTGACCGCCGGTGCTGCTTCGAGTGTTTTGGTTGGTGACACGCAGGTACCGCCGACGATGCTGCGCGGCTATGCGGACGGCGCGATGATTGTTTCGGACGAGGTCAAGTCGCTCGGGTATTCGGGCGGTGCGGCTGCCAAGGCCGCCGAGGCCAGCGTCGTGGTGGGCGACAAGGTCAAAAAGGGCGCCAAGGTGCTCGACGACAAGGGATCGGTTGCCGTGGACAAGGGCAGTCGCGCACTGGGCAAGCAGCTCGGCAAGACGCGCGGCATGTTCAAGGCGTTTAAGGACGAATACCAAAAGGCGAGCGGAGGCTCGTCAAAAGCTACAAAATAGCGACGTACCAAATGATGGGAGGCAAGCCGGAGACCTGTTGCTCCGGCTTGCTGTGTTTATGGGGGAGGGCACATGCGCCAAAACGGATCCAACTTAAACGGGCGTTCGGGTGCGCGTCCGACGGCGCGCCGCGACCTGGGGCAGCTGCCCAGCGGTCAGCGCAAGCGTCACCGTAAGCCCGGCGCGATGTACCTCAACCATAGCCGCGGGTTTAGCGACCGCAGTGCGCGCATCGGCAACAGCCGTACGCCCCGTCGTTCGTCTCGCCTGCCCTACGCACTCATCGCCGTGGGCTGTGCGCTCGTGCTGTTTATCGCTGCCGTCGTGGGCTACGTCAACCGCAGCGTGGACGTGGAACTCAACGGCCAGAAGACCGCGGTGCGTGTGGGCTCTACGCTGCAGAATCTCATCGACGACCAGGAGTTGACTGACACCTACGACGCAGGCGACCTGCTGGCCGTCGATGACAGCGTGCTCAAGCGCCATGGGGGCGAAAAGCTGTCGGTGAAGGTCGACGGCAAGCGCGTGAAGCAGGGCAAATGGGATAGCCGCGAACTTGAGGGCGGCGAGAAGGTGACGGTCAAGGATGGCCGTAACACCTACGAGAAGCACGAGATTCAGGCTACGGTTATCGAGCCCAAGCTCAAGGTCGAGGGCACGGGCGCTATCGAGTATGTGCAGACGTGGGGTGTCCGGGGCCGCTCCGAGGTGTGGGTTGGTGAGCAGTCGGGCAAGACGCAGGACCGCGGCGAGGTTGTACCCGCCACCGATTGCGTCGTTGCGTGCGCCAGCGTGGCGCCCAAGGGCAACGAAAAGTACGTGGCCCTGACGTTTGACGAGGGTCCGAGCGGCGCCACCAAGCAGATCTTGCAGGTGCTCAAGGAAAAGGGCGTCACCGCGACGTTCTTCCTTTCGGGCGATGCGGCCGAGGCCTCGCCTGCCACGGCCAAGGCGATTGTCGATGCCGGGTGCGAGATCGGATCCAACAGCTACAGCGACGATTCGCTCAAGGGTCAGGACCGTGAGGCGGTACGCGAACAGATCACGAAAGGCACCGATGCGATTAAGTCGGCGACCGGCGTGAAGACGATGCTGCTGCGTGCTCCCTACGCTGCCTTTGACGAGCAAAACTGGATTGATGCGATGGACCTGGTCTCCGCCGTGGTCTCGTGGAATATTGACTCGGGCGACTGGCTGCTCAACGGTGCCGACGAGCAGGTCTCGACGGTGCTCGATTCGGTGACGCCGGGCAATATCGTGCTGCTCACCGATAGAGACGAATGCGCCGAGCAGACGCTCGAGGCGCTGCCGCAAATTATCGACGGCCTCATTGCCGACGGCTACAAGATCGTGACGCTCAGCGACCTGGTCAAGACGGACACGTCGCTGAGCAAAAAGCTCACCTCGCTGACGAAGGTCACCATGCCCAAGGACGCCGTGTTCCCCCAACTTGCCGGGGACGATGACACCACAGAGTAGTCATTGGGTAGTCGTTTAAGAACGTCCCCAATGACTATGTCACGGATGCGTCAGCGTTTGGTATGCCTGCAATGTGCAGCGCATAAATTCGATGCCGCAGGGCGATGCTGATGCTATAGTTACTGCGGTTAATGAGGGTCAAGAGAAAGGTTACAGGTGAAATCCAAACCTCGACCATACAGTCGATGACCCCATGCAGGTGCTTTCTGCGCATGCACGGGGTGTAAGCGTCGAGCGGCGTGCCGCCCGCGCATGCGTATACATATCCAGAAGCCCCCGGACGCCGCACGCGCGGCCGCGTCCGGAGGAATAATGATGGGGAGCACCATTGAATTATCTGAGTGAGATGCTCAAATTGCCGGTCTTGGACGTCGACGGCGAAAAGCTCGGCGTGGTCAACGATTTTGGCATTGCTACCGGCGAAGTTTTTCCGCACGTGACGTCGCTCGCGTTCCGCGGCCCCGGCAAGACGCCGTTTATGATCAGCTGGCGCAAATGGGTCGACCGTATCGACGAGACGGGCGTACACCTTAAGACGTCGGCCACCGAAATCCGTTTTTCGTACCTGCAGCCGACCGAACTCCTGCTTGCCCGCGACGTGCTCAACAAGCAGATTGTCGACACGCAGGGCATGAAGGTCGTGCGCGTAAACGACATCAAGTTTTCCATGTCGGGCGAAAACCAGCTGCGCCTGCTGGGCGCCGAGGTCGGTGCCCGCGGTCTGCTACGCGCCATCAGCCCCGCGCTCGAGCATATCGTCGAAGGCTTTATGAAGCACCTGGGCAAGCCGCTCAGTGAGGACATCATCGCTTGGTCCTACATGGACCTGCTCGACCGCTCGACCAAGAACATTCAACTCTCGGTGTCGCACAAGACGCTCGGCGAGCTGCACCCTGCCGACATCGCCGACATTATCGAGCAGCTCGACCCGCGCCTGCGTGCGCAGGTGTTTGCGCAGCTCGATACTGCCCAGGCCGCCGAGGCCATCTCGGAGTTCGATGACGACGAGCTTATGACCGAGATGCTCGAGGGCCTGTCCGACACCGACGCATCGTCGATGCTGGCCATGATGGACCCGGACGACGCCGCCGATCTGATCGACGAGCTCGATTACGAGAAGGCCGAGAAGCTCCTGCGCCTGATGGGCGTCAAGGAGGAGAAGGCGATTCGTAACCTGCTGGGGTATGAGGACAACACCGCCGGCCGCATCATGACCTCGGAGTTTGTCTCCCTGCCCGCCACGGCAACGGTCGGTGACGCCATCGAGGCGATTCGCGAGCTCGACGAGGATTTCGAGAGCGTCTACTACGTCTATACCGAGGATCCGAGCGGCATGCTGACCGGCGTGCTTTCGCTGCGCACGCTGATCGTAGCCGACCGCGACGCCACGCTGGGTCAGCTGGCCTATCGCGACCTGGTCTATGTGTCGCCCGACGAGGACCAGGAAGACGTAACGGATGAGATGACCAAGTACGACCTGGTTGCCATCCCTGTCTGCGACGAGAACCGTCATATCCTGGGTATCGTAACCTTCGACGACGCCATGGACGTTATCGCTGAGGAGCATCAGGAGGACCTGCAGATCGCCGGTGTCGGCTCGGGCGATAGCGCGTCGGACGACTCGACGAACGTGCTCAGCTGGTTCGTGCATCGCCAGTACTGGGTTGTTGTATGGGGCATCGCGTCGTGTATCATGGCGACCGTGCTGGGGACGGCGCTCGGCTCCGCGCATCTGGTGGTGTTCCCCATGTGCGCCATGCCGCTCGTGCTGCTGGCGGCCTCGCGCATGGTGTCGTTCGTCAAGAACTACTTCCTGGAGTATGACGGTCACGACGACGAGCCCAAGCCGTATCTGGGGTTCTTCTTCCAGAGCACGGGCATGGGCCTGATTCTGTCACTCGTGACCTACCTGTGCGCTCAGCTGGTGCGCACCGCCGCGTTCCCCGATGCGCCCATGTTTGAGGAGCAACTCTTTACCGGGTGCTTTAATATCGCTGCCATCATTTGCCTGGTTGGCAACATGAGTGCCGTGATTTACCTGATGGTGCTGTTCTGGCGTGACGAGCATGACCTCAACACGTCGGGCACCGCCATGAACGTCATTGCCGTCATGATCTCGTGCGTAGCGTACTGCGCCGCTGCGGTGCTGCTCACCATGTCGGTCATGGGTTAGGTGGTCGCGTGCAAAATACCAAGCAAAAGTCGGGCACCAAGCAAAAGTTGACCATCGCGGCCATCTTTGGCGCTATGGGTCCCGGTCTGCTGGCGGCGCTTTCGGGCAATGACGCCGGCGGCATTGCAACGTATTCCAGCGCGGGCGCCAGCTATGGCTATAAGATGCTCTGGATGCTTCCCGTCATGACTGTGCTGCTCATCGTGACGCAGGAGACCGCGGCGCGCTGCGGCTGCGTCACGGGCAAGGGCCTGGCATCGCTCATTCGCGAGCGCTTTGGCGTGCGCAAGAGTGTACTTGCTATGGCGGCGCTGTTGATCGCCAACACGGCTGTGACCATTTCGGAGTTTGCGGGCATCGCCAGCGGCCTTGCTCTCTTTGGCGTGCCGGCGAGCATCTCGGTGCCGTTGGTGGCGCTGCTGGTGTGGATGCTTACCATGTCGGGCAGTTTCCAGCGCATCGAGAAGATTTTGCTGCTGGTGAGCTGCGTGTTCGTGACCTATATCGTCGCTGCATTTATGGCTGGCCCCAACTGGGGTGAGGTCGCGGTCGACCTGGTCGTGCCTAACATTCAAAATGACCCCAGCTACGTGTCGCTCGTGGTCGCAACGATCGGTACCACCATCGCGCCGTGGATGATCTTCTTGGCGCAGAACAACGTGGTCGATAAGAACGCTGGCGAGGACGATATCGTGCTGCAGCGCATCGATACCGTGAGTGGCTCGCTTGCCGCCGATGTCATTGCCGGTTTTATTATCATCACGACCGGTACGGTGTTGTTCCCGGCGGGTATTCAGATTAGCGATGCTGCCGATGCCGCTCGCGCGCTGGAGCCTATTGCGGGTCAGTGGTCCACGGTACTGTTTGCCTCGGGCCTGGTCGCGGCGAGCTTCTTGGCTGCCTGCGTGCTGCCGGGCGTTACGTCGAGCGCTATCTGCGAGGCATTTGGCTGGGAGCGCGGTGCCGACCGCAGCTGGGACGAGGCCCCGGTCTATCGCGGCATCATTACGGCCATCATCGGTATCTCTGCCGTGCTGGTGCTTATACCCGGCGTCGATCTGTTCCAGATTATGATGACCTCGCAGGTCATCAATGGCGTGCTGCTGCCCGTGGTTCTGGTGTTCCAGGTGGTTATCGCCGCCGACCGTCATATTATGGGTGCCAACCGCAACGGCCGCGTGTGGAACGTGCTCACTTGGGCGACTATCGGCGTGATTACAGTGCTCACGGTCGTCATGTTTGTGCTGCAAGCGATGGGCTACAGCGCTTAGTGCCTCTTTTGGACTTTAAACAGGCCGCCGCCATGGGCTGCGGCCTGTTTTTGTCTGCTATAGGGTGTTAGTTATATAGCAATGGACAAAAAATGCCAAATATGAGTACTGTTGCTAAGTGAATAGCATTTACATCCTAAAAGATAATGAACATAGCCTTTAGTATGTTCATTAAAATTGGCTCCAATACGCCTTAAACCAGTCAGGTTGGCTGCTTTAGGGGGTTGTAGGGGTCGCTCGGACGTCATTTTGGGTGGTTTTGCCTGCTACTAAAATGGTAACAGTACTCATATTTGCCCTTTTTTGCCCACAGACCTTTGAGGGTGCGGCGAAAAGGGCTTGTTTTGATTGTTTGGGGCAGGCGCGAGGCGCGGAAACGATGTCTGGAGCGACGGAGCGGCCTGGAATTCATCCGTAGAGGTCTTCATTGGCTGCGCCAGGAGTGTCCCTAACTGCCGGAGGGGGTGTCTGCCGTGGCAGACACCCCCTCCGGATGTGGGAAGTTTACGCTGCAGGTTACTTGTTGGTGCCTAGCTTGTGCGGCTTGAGAGCGAGCGCATTGACGAGCGCGTCGGTGGCAGACTTGACGGCTGCCGGCTGCGGATCATTAACGTGATCCTCGGGATGCACGGGCAGGTCCTTCTTGACGGCATCGTGGATGAGCTTAAGGTACTCGGTTACACCCGTGTTCGAAAGGTGCGTGCCGTCGCCATCGAACAGATCGTTGCGGTTGGCGCTGTATCCGTACCAATCGATAACGCGCACGTTCTTGTAGCGCGTAGCGGCGTTGGCGATGGCCTGGTTGGTAGAGCCAACCCACGGCTGCGGGCTGCGCGTGTTCACAAACACCACAATACGCTTATCTCCTGCATCGGCCATGATGGCGTCGATCTGGTCGTCGGTTACCAAGCCGTTGGTGCCCAGCGCAAAGACCACGATCTTGCCGGCAAGGTTCTGTTGGAGATAGCCCTCAAATGTCGCACGGCCCGCATCAAACTGGCGGCCCTTTTCGGCATCGATATGGCTGTGCGGGAACACGCCGTCAAAGGTGTCTACGGCACGCAGCGACACGGAGTCGCCGATCATAAGCAGATCGTAGGAGCCATCGGGGAAGCCGTCGTTGTCCTTGTCGGTGTCGTCGGCCGCCTGCTGGTCGGTGGGCGCGGTGTTTTTGGCTTCCTTGTTCAGAACTTCGGCGCCCTCACCGCTCAGCGCAGACGTCTCGGGCACAAAGATCAGGCCGCCCAGCGCAACGACCAACACGACGGCGCAGGTTGCGCAGACAGGGACGTGCGCGCGTGCCCAGTTGGCGGGCTTTGTGGTGCCATCGCGGAACTCGGCGACGGTGCGGCCGAAGGCGCCCTTCCTAAACGGCGTCTCGATAAAGCGATATGAGCATTCGGCCACGGCGACCACCAACAGCACCTGCAAAATGTACTGCCACCACGGTGTATCGTTGATGTTGGCGACCGGGTTCATGAGCAACAGCAGGGGATAGTGCCACAGGTAGATGCTGTACGAGCGCTTGCCAACCCACACGAGCGGCTCGGCGGACAGCGCGCGGGCAACCATTCCCTGGGGCTGCACGCAGGCCGCGATGACCATGAGCGTGAGGATTGAGCACAGCAGCGTGCCGCCGCGATACTGGAAGGCGGTGTAGCCGTTGGTGAGCGCGACCATGGCGGCAAGGCCAACCAGACCCACGACGCCCAACACATCGATGGATGCGGGCGAGGACCAAAAGCGCACGAGGGCGCCCGGCTGTGCCGGGGCGGTCTCGGCTGATTCATCGGCCTTCTCGCCAGGCTTGCCCTCGGCGTTCTTGCCGTGCTTGGCGGCACCAGCCAGGCGATTGAGCCCCAAACGACGAGCGAGACGCACCGGCGCCAGGTCGCGATCGGGGATAAAGGCCATCCAGGCACCCAGCAGCAGCGAGAACACGCGGGTGTCGGTGCCGTAGTACACGCGGCTGGGGTCGGCGGCAGGGTTGTAAAGCACCATCATGGCGAGGGCAGATACCGCGGCAAGGCCCAGAACCACGCGGCGCGTGTTGGGTTTGCTCACATGCATGGATACTATGGCAAACAGCAGTGGCGGCCAAATCAGATAGAATTGTTCTTCGATGGCGAGCGACCAAAAGTGCGTGAGCGGCGAGGGGTCGCCCAGAGCATTGAAGTACGAGACGTTTTGGGCAATCTGCCACCAGTTGTTGAAGAACAGCAGCGACGGCAGGATGTCGGGGCGCATCTTGGTGAGCATCACGTGGTTAAAGATGGTGCACAGCGCGCAGGTTACGAACACTACCGTTACCACGGCGGGGACCAGGCGACGGATGCGGCGGATCCAGAAGCTCTTGAGGTCGATGCGGCCGGTCTTAGCGACTTCGTTGAGTAGCAAGCGCGTGATCAGATAGCCCGAAAGTACAAAGAAGATCGTGACGCCGAGCAGACCGCCCTGCGCCCACGTGAGGTTGAGGTGATAGAGCACCACCGCGACGACGGCAAGCGTGCGCAGGCCGTCAAGGGCAGGGATGTAGCGGGACTTGGGGCGAGCAGGCGTCTGCTCCGCGGCGGGAGTGTTGGCGCGGCCCGCGTTGTTGGCGGAAGCGCGATGGGAGCTCGCGGCACGTCGCGGCTCGTTGGCACGGCGTTCGCCCTTCACGCGTTCGTGCGGTGCCGGCTCGTTGCCCGTGCGGCGTCGGCCGCGCGAGCCCGATTGCGAGAATTGTTCCATAAAACATCATCCAATGACGAGAATAATCAGCACGTATTCATTGTAGCTGCCTGCTCCTGTGAATGCTTGCTGCTGGCGCAAGCTCAAGCGCGCGTCCACATCAAAGTGAACTAAAGTTATAGGGGGTGCGAGAGTGCACAATCGATGGTCGACGGTGGGCACAAAGCCTAAAGACGAGGAGGTTTCCATGGCGGATCACAGCATCGTTGCGGTGTTCGGCAGCATGAACATGGACCTTTCGGTGGCGTGCGAGCGCATGCCGCGCGCGGGCGAGACCGTCGGCGGCAGCGGTTTTATCACCAACGCCGGTGGCAAGGGCGCTAACCAGGCCGTCGCCGCCGCGCGCATGGGTGCGCGCACGTGCATGATCGGCGCGGTTGGGCGCGATACGTTTGGCGATGCGCTGGTGGCGGGACTTCAGGATGCCGGCGTGGGCGTTGAGTTTGTGGCGCGTCGCGATGACGTGGAGACCGGTACCGCGACCATCATTCGCTGCGAGAGCGACAACCGCATCGTGCTGTCACCGGGTGCCAACCATGCGCTTGCGGGTGAGGACATTGCCTGCGCGCTGAGACGTCTGGTGGCCGATGGGCTCGACGGAGACGCCAGCGAGATTGCCCCGGCTGCCGGAAGCGTCTTTATCGCCCAGGGCGAATGTGACCTTGCGGCGACGGCTGAGGCGCTTGTTTGCGCTCACGAGCTGGGGTTCTATACGGTCTTTAATCCAGCGCCCGCCTGCGAGTTGCCTGCGGAGGTCTGGCCTGCGGTCGACTTGGTCTGCCCCAACGAGACCGAGTGCCAGGTGCTGACGGGCATTCTGCCCACGGATGATGCGAGTTGCGTCGCCGCGCTCAATGCGCTGCTCGACAAGGGCGCCGGAGCTGCGGTCATCACGCTGGGTGGTGCCGGCTCGGTTACGCTCGGTGATGACGGCGAGCTGCTGCGCATGCCGGCGCTTTCGAGCACGGTAGTCGATACCACGGCCGCCGGCGATACGTTTATCGGCGCGTTGGCGGCGGCTCGCCTAGAGGGCCTGCCGCTCTTTGAGTGCATGGCCGCGGGTGCTCGCGCCTCGGCAGTGACGGTGTCGCGCCTGGGCGCTCAGCAATCGATTCCCACGCGCGCCGAAGTTGAACATTGGTTTGGTTAAACGATAAAGACGGAGAAGCGGAGTAGAACAATGGCAATCAAGAAGCTGATCCTTGATCTGGATATGGGTGTGGACGATGCGATGGCGCTGGCCTATGCCATCGCGAGCCCCGAGGTGGAGCTCGTGGGCATCACCACGTGCTTTGGCAACGTGCGCGTCGAGCAGTCGGCGCACAATTGCCTAGCGGTGCTCGATCTGCTGGGTCGCCCCGAGGTTCCGGTGTACCTGGGTGCCGACCGTCCTCTGCAGGCGACTGAGCCCTATACGCCGCCGGCGTCCACCGCGCTCATTCACGGCAAGAACGGCATCGGCGGCGCGAGCGTGCCCGCGTCGCCCTACGAGCCGGTGGGGGCGACCTCGGCCGACGGCAACGCTGCGGTCGATTATCTGATCGATGCCGCGCGCACCTATGGTCCCGATCTGGCCTACGTAGCGACTGGCCCGCTCTCCAACCTGGCGCTCGCCCTGGAGCGCGATGCGGCGGCGATGATGTCCATCGGCCGCGTGGTCGTGATGGGCGGCGCCCTTACCGTGCCCGGCAACGTGAGCGCGGGCGCCGAGGCCAATATGGCGAGCGACCCCGAGGCAGCCGACGCGGTGCTGCGCTCGGGCCGTAAGCTCACCATGGTGGGTCTGGACGTGACGCATCGCGTGGTGCTCACACGCCGCGACATTGCCGGCTGGACGGGCTCGGGCACCATGGCGGGCTGCGCATTTGCGAGCATGGTCGAGCACTACATTGGCTCGTACGAGATGAACGCACCCTACCTGGGTGGTTGTGCGCTGCACGATCCGCTGGCCGTTGCCGTGGCGATCGACCCCACGCTCGTAGGTGCGCTCGGCTGCAACCTGCGTGTTGATCTGCTGGGCGAGTACCGCGGTCGCACCATCTGCGATGAGCGCCGCCTGTCCGATCCGGACAAGAGCGCGCTTGTGGCACTGACCGTGGATGCTCCGCGCTTCCTGTCCGAGTTCAAGACGCGTATGGCCCGTGTCCTTGGCTAAGTTGTCTTTTGGACGGGGCTTTTTTGACTGGTATGATTGGTGTGACCATTCGAACCAGCTAAAAGAGCCCCGTCCCAATTTGACTATCGAGAGGATCTGCCATGGAGCGCATCGCCAGCTTTTCCGTTGATCATCTGCTGCTTGAGCCCGGCGTGTATGTGAGCCGCATCGACCGCGATCCGGCGACCGGTGCCGCCGTCACCACCTTTGACCTGCGCCTGACCACGCCCAACAAGGAGCCGGTCATGAACACGGCCGAGTGCCACACCATCGAGCACCTGGGCGCGACATTCCTTCGCAATCATGCCGAGTGGTCGAGCCGCATTATCTACTTTGGCCCCATGGGCTGCCGCACGGGCTTTTACCTCGTCGTTTTTGGTGAGCTGACGAGCGAGAAGATCTTGCCGCTCGTCCGCGAGCTGTTTGAGTTTGTCGCCGGCTTCGAGGGCGATGTCCCCGGTGCCGCTCCCGAGGAATGCGGTAACTACCTGGACCAGAACCTCCCCATGGCCAACTGGCTTGCGCGCCGCTACCTCGACCGCGACCTGGTCGATATCGACGAGAAGCACCTGCACTATCAGCAGGCGTAAGGGCTTTGTCGTCCAAAACGCGCGCATTGGGCGCCTTCGCTTATGCGGGAGCGCCTTTTTGTTGATTGGTCGGGGTGAGCGTTCAAAATCGCTCATGTTTGTTCTAGAATGTTCGTATAGTCACATTTACGAACAGGAGTGAACATGCATATCTACTCTGTCAACGATCCCGAGTTCAAATCCTATGGCAACGTTTGGGATAACGTTCCGTCCGAGCTCATGTCGCCCGTACTTGAGGCGCTTTCTGCCACGCCCATTCCCGAGGGTAGCAAGTACGTAGCAAGTGCGCCGGAGCTCGAGGGCGTCAAAGATGCCGATAAACTGGGCTTTCTCATGTTTGGCGGCCGCCCCTTCCAACTGGGCTGGTGCAACGGCCACAACACGCAGCTCAACTGCCTGGAGTATCACCGCGCCAGCGAGTTTAACCTGGGCGCCCGCGATTTTATTCTGCTCGTGGCGCATCGCTGGGAGATTGAGGACGGCAAGCTCGACACCGCGTGCGTCAAGGCGTTCCGCGTGCCGGCGGGCGAGGTTGTCGAGGTTTTCAACACCACGCTGCACTACACGCCGTGCATGGTCGACGAAGGCGGCTTCCAGGTGATGGTGGCGCTGCCCGCTGGCACCAATGGTCCGCGCCCCGAGGCTGCGGCCGACATGCCTACCGCCGGTGACAGCTACTGCTACTGGAAGGCTGACAAGTGGGTTCTCTGCCACGCCGACAGCCCCAAGGCAGCCGAAGGCGGCTACGTAGGCCTCATCGGCAAAAACCTCGATATCGCCTGCGACTAGAATCTTCTGTCTCGATCTGTAACATCTAGCGGGCTAAATCGTCTCTACCTGTTACAGATCGAGACAAACTGCAGGGACAGACCGAACAATCTCAATCTGTAACGCCAAGCCCGGTTCTGGCGGTCTACCTGTTACAGATCGAGACAAACCGGGTCCCAAACCACCACAAAGGTGCCTGTCCCCATTGCGGTGGCTGCCTAGAGTTGGCTGCGCAGATAGTCAGCCATATATGGAACGGCGAAACGCACGTAACCGCGGCGTGCCTGTTCGATTACGCCGGCGTCGATGAGGCGCCGGCGATACTTTTGCGCATAGTCGGGTGTGACTGACATACGTTTCGCTACATCGGAAATGCGCGAAACGGCGTCTTCGTCATCAGTCATTGCGTCGAGAAACGCGACGTCTTGGTCCGATAGCGCGGCGAGCGTCGTTTCACAAACATCGTTTTCGAAATCGGCTTTTGACGCTTCGATAGCTCCGTCGACTTGCTCTGGCGTTACGTGTTCTCCTGTCTTGCAGCGATTGCCGATGTTATAGCCGATGAGCTGCAGCATATAGGGCGAGCCTTGGGTTGCGCGAGCGGCACGGAGGCGAAGATCGCCTGGAATATCAAGGTCGAGCTCTTCGAAAGCCCGCTGATAATAGGCATCGACATCTCCGACTGAAAGCGGTTCGAGCGTGACCTTGCGAGCGCGGTTGAGAAATGTCAGCACGCGGTCATTGAGCGTTGCACAGACGGCTCCCGGGAGACCTGCCATAACAAGCGCGACGTTGAGTCCCTCACCGACCAGCTCTTGATAGGCGGTGACGAGCTGTCTAATCTCAGGTGAATTAGCTTGGAGCTCATCGATAAGGATGAGGATGCCGTGCCCCTGCTCGGTCAGCTTGCGCGCCAGCTGCGTGAGTTTGAACTGGAAACTCTTGGTCTCCTGCACATCGCGTGTGAACTCGAGACCGGCTGAGAAGCCGAAGACGCTCAAGCTACCGCCAGAAAGTTTGGGGAGATGACGCTTGCTGACATAAGGCTCGCCTGCTTCTTGGATTTTTTCAACAATGCGCTCAAGCATATCTTCGGAGGCTACGGTGGGTGTGGCGACAACAAAACCGAGCTTGCGTGCGCGGTCGGCAAGTTCCCACAGAAGAACCGTCTTGCCGCTGCCTCGCTGGCCGAGCATGAGCATGGCTCGGTCTCGATTGCCCGGCTCCTGCTCAAGACCGGAGATGAATGTCGAAATCACGTTCCCGCGACCCACCAGATAGGACGGGCGATTTCCAAATGAGGGGGAGAAGATGGTTTCAGTCATAAGTCTCCTTTCCTTTTTTTCCTATTTTTTCCTTTCTTTCCTATTCAGTCAAATGAATTGCTGAGCGAAGGCGGTTACGTAGGCCTCGTCGGCAAAACCTCGGCATCACCTGCGACTAGAATCTTCTGTCTCGATCTGTAACATCTAGCGGGCTAAATCGTCTCTACCTGTTACAGATTTAGACAAACTGCAGAAGCTGACCGAACAATCTCGATCTGTAACATCAGGCCCGGTTTTGGCTGCCTACCTGTTACAGATCGAGACAAACCACCCCCAACCGCCACAAAGGTGCCTGTCCCCTTTGTGGTGATTGGCAGGCGGGTATCAAAAAGTGTCAGACGGGGCGGCTGTCGAGCACCTGCGTGCGAAAAGAAGTATCGGCCTACGTCGTTGCCGTTGAGCGACGCGTTGTTTGTAGGGATACTGAAACCACGACAAACAGCGTGCGAAAGGATTGATGCATGGCTTTCCGTAATGACTTCCTGTGGGGCGGCGCAACGGCTGCCAACCAGTGCGAGGGCGCCTACGACGTGGACGGCCGCGGCCTGGCCAACGTGGACGTGGCTCCGCACGGCCCCGAGCGCTATGCGGTGGTCTCCGGCCAGCGCAAGATGCTCGACTTCGAGGACGGCTATTACTATCCCGCGCAGACCGGCATCGATTTCTACCACCACTACAAGGAGGACATCGCTCTCTTTGCCGAGATGGGCTTTAAGACCTTCCGTATGAGCCTGGCGTGGACCCGCATCTTCCCCAACGGCGACGAGACCGAGCCCAACGAGGCTGGCCTGGCCTTCTACGAGGACGTATTCCGCGAGTGTCAGGCGCACGGCATCGAGCCGCTCGTGACCATCACGCACTTCGACTGCCCGATTCACCTCATCAAGGAGTACGGCGGCTGGCGCAACCGCAAGCTCATCGACTTCTACAAGAACCTCGCGACCATGATCTTCACCCGCTACAAGGGCCTGGTGAAGTACTGGCTCACCTTCAACGAGATCAATATGATTCTGCACCTGCCGTTTATGGGTGCCGGCCTGGTCTTTGAGGAGGGCGAGGACAAGGAGGCCGTCGAGTACCTGGCCGCCCACAACGAGCTCGTTGCCAGCGCTTGGGCAACCAAAATCGTTCACGAGATCGACCCTGAGGTCAAGATCGGCTGCATGCTCGCCGCAGGTAGCTACTACCCCTACAGCTGCCGTCCGGGCGATGTGCGCCAGGCGCAACTCGACAATCAGGACAATTACTTCTTCGTCGACGTTCAGAGCCGTGGCTACTACCCGGCCTATGCCGTCAAGAAGCTCCAGCGTCTGGGCATCGATGTGGGCATGACCGACGAGGACCGCGAGATCCTGGCCGCCAACACCGTCGACTTCATCAGCTTTAGCTACTACAGCACCCGCTGCTCCGCCGGTGCCGATAACCCCGATGTCGAGCGCACCCAGGGCAACGCCTTCGCCGGCGCCAAGAACCCCTACCTGCAGGAGAGCCAGTGGGGCTGGGCCATCGATCCGCTGGGCTTCCGCATCACCCTCAACGACCTGTACGACCGTTATCAGAAGCCGCTGTTTGTGGTTGAGAACGGTCTGGGCGCCAAGGATGTTGTCGAGGAGGATGGCTCCATCAACGATGACTACCGTATCGACTACCTGCGTCAGCATATCGCCGCGATGCGCGATGCGGTGACCGAGGACGGCGTTGACCTGCTGGGCTACACCACCTGGGGTCCGATCGATCTGGTCTCGGCTGGCACGGGCGAGATGTCCAAGCGCTACGGCTTTATCTATGTGGATCGCGACGACGCCGGCAACGGTACCCTCAAGCGCTCCAAGAAGAAGAGCTTCGACTGGTACAAGAAGGTTATCGCTTCTAATGGTGAGGACCTGTCCTAAGGAAGCTGAGACACTTAACTTCAGAGTCTCCTAACCAAGGCGCCCGGCGAGTGGTTAATGCTCGCCGGGCGCCTTGCCGTCTGCGGATTTTGGGACATGCGGCCCGCTTTTTCGACCCATCTGTCGGTACACTAAAAGCACTATGGGTACCCGCGAGCGACATATCGGCCACGCGGCCGCCCGGACCGCACCGGCTGCGGATCCCAGGGGCGGCAGGCTCTTCGCCATGCCGAGATTCCTTGTTGGCATAACACATCAGGTGTACCGCCACCGCGTCTTTGCTATCGCCGGCGCCATCACCGCGCTGTTCCTCATGCTTTTGGCAGTCTTGCCGGCGCTGTTCGCCTTCGACCCCAAACTTTCTAACGCCGTGCCCGCCTATAGCGAGGTGTCCGAAGAGGTCGTGGATGCGCTCGCCCACTCGAGCTCTCTCCCGCTGCTTGTCGCCGCAATTATATTTTCGATCTGGGGCGTATCGGTCTATCTGCGCTGTTTGGACTATGTGCTGCGCCGCCGCCTTGTTGCCGTCGCCACCATCTGCGCCCTGTGGATGATCGAAGTCATTCTCAAGTACAAGTCGTTCACGCCGTTCTATGCCACCGTGCTGTGGTACCTGTACTACGTGCCCATGACACTCATTCCGCTGCTCTACCAGTTGTGTGGTCTGCGCCTTGCGGGCCTGGAGCAACACCGCCTGGGTCGCCGCTACTGCGTTGCGCTGTGGATTGTGGCTATCCTGCTTATCGGATTTGTGCTCACTAACGATGTTCATCAGCAGGTCTTCCACTTTGACCGTACAAGCGACACCTGGAGCAACGATTACACGTACGGCTGGGGTTATTTCGCTGTCTTAGTGTGGACGGCCTTTAACTTTGTGGCCTTTTTTATCCTGGTGGGCCGGTCCTCGTCCTTTCGCATCCAACGTTTCTCGGGCACGGCGGCGCTCGTACTGCTGGGTGGCGCATTCTTTGCCGTCTCGTATGCGTTGCGCGTGCTCTGGGCATGGAGGCTCAACTTTTCGCTCGTCTATTGCGTCCTGTGCGTGGTGGCGATGGAAATCTGTCTCGATTGCGGTGTCATTCCGTCATATCACGACATCGCCGGCATTTTCGACACCTTGCCGCTTGACCTCAAAGTTCTAACGCACGACCTGCAGGAAGTCTATGCCACGCCGGTGTCAAAGCCAATGCCGGTAGGCGTGCGCGAGGAGTTGCGGACCCAGGAGCACGGCCGCGCCCATGCCTTTGCCGTGGCGTCCGATCCCGATGTGATGTACCGTGCCTTTCCACTGCTGGGCGGATCGGCCCTGCTTGCCCAAGACGTGTCGGAGCTCAATGAGCTTAACCGTGAACTGGCACATCGTCGCATGGGGCTGCAGCGTCAAAACGAGCTGCTCGCCGCCGACTACGACCTTAAGACGCATTTGGCAGATCAAGAGGCCGAGACCTTGCTGGTCCAAGACGTGGACCAGGCGCTTGCTCGCGCGCTCGAAGGGATGTACGGCCTGCTGAGCTCGCTGCCGCCGTTGACCGACGAAGCGTCTTCGCACGAGCGTTACCGCATGCTGCAGCGCGCCAAGATGCTCGTCGCCTATTGCAAGCGCAAGGGGTCGCTCACGTTGGCACAGCACGGGGAGAGCGGTTTTGATCGCGACCGTATTCAGCTCATCGCCAACGAGCTCGCAAGCGACCTGCGCACGATCGATGTCGATTGCGCCTCGATTATCGCCATACGGCGCCCGCTGCACGCCAGTACGGTAAGCGCGCTGTACGACTGCGTGTATGACTTTGCGTTTTTTGCCTACACCACCGACCATCCGGCGCTTATGTATCACTTGGACGACCATGACCGATGCAGTGTCGAGCTGCGCGCCACGCTTTTTTCCAACGATGATGAAGATCTTTCGCAGACGCCCGCTGCGCAAGAGCTCGAAAGCGCTCTGCAAGGGCGCAACGTGGCATACCGCCTTGAGGGCGAGCCCGGCCAGCTGCGCATGATCGTCTTGATGCCGAGGGCGGGTGAGTGACGATGCAGATTTCGCTCATCCTTCCCCAAATCGTTGCGCTCGATGTTGTCTTTGCCCTGGCTGCGTGTCTGCAGACGATTCACGTCCCGCTCATCGCATCGCGTCGCTCGTCCTATAACCGTAAGGTGATTTGCGCCTATGAGGCGAGCCTTGTGCTTCACCTGATGATTTCGGCGCTCATCTTATTCGCGTCGTCTGGCTCGTATCTGGTGGCGCCGCTTGACGTTTGCGCCAGGGCAATGGGCGGAGCGTTGTGGCTCAATGCCGCGATCTTTGCCTATGGCGTGCTACTTATGGTGCACTATCGTCGCCCCGTCATGCTGGCCGAACTGTTGCTCGTTGTCGCCGTTACACCACCGGTGGTTTTTGCCATGGGCTCGGCGTGGACCGTTGTCCTTATTGCAGAGGGAACGTTCTTCCTGTTCCGTTCCATCGCGGCGCTCTTGATGGACGTCCGTAACCGCCAGGAGGACATCACCGCGTTCTCGACGATCGAGACCATCAACGTGATTCCCGTGGGCATCCTGTATCTAGACCCGAGGGGCCGTCCGCTGCTCATGAACCGCTGCATGCGCAAAAACCTCGTTGAGCTTCACATGCCCACCGACTTGCACGATATGAGCGACACGTGGAACGGCCTTCGAAGGCTCAGTGCTCAGATGCCCGAGAGCAGCAAAAACCGCGTTCGAATCGACCTGGATCGCTTTGGCGAGGCGCGCGCGGTGGTCGAGGTTTCTCCCTCCGAGATTCGCCTGTTTGTGTGCGATGCCGTTATGGTTTCGGGTCGCCCCTTGGAGCGAATCATCGGCTTGGACGTGACGGAGTACGCACATGCCCATGACCGCCTGGCGCATGCCAATCGACTGCTCGAGCTTGCGGGCAAAGAGCTCCAGGCGCAGATCGAAGAGGTCAAAAAGGTTGCCGATAATGCGGCCTATCTGCGCATGCGCGCCCGCGTGCACGATGTAATCGGTCAGCGTCTGTCTATCCTCCATCGCTATTTGGAGGAGGGGCGCCTGGACGACGAGTCACTCGGGCAGATCGATCCGCTGCTGCGTTCAATCGCCGTCGACCTGCGCAGTGGCGGCGACAGCGAGCCGGCGGAGCAGCTTGGCGATATCATTCATGCCTTTGGCCTGGTGAGCGTGCAGATTGATGTAGAGGGGTCGCTTCCCGAGGACACGCGTGTCGCGGCGGCCTTTTTGCAGATTATCCGCGAGGCCTCGACCAACGCCACCAAGCACGCGCAGGCCCACCAGGTCCATGTGCACCTGTGGCAGGAGGAGTCGAACGGATGTGACATTGCACGCATGACCATCTCTAATGACGGCGCGCCGGCCCCCGTATCGTATCGCGAGGGAACGGGTATCCCAGGTATGAGGCATGTCGCGCAAGATTTGGGTGGCAGCCTAGAGGTCCACGCCGCCCCGCCCTTTACGCTTGCGGTATCCATTCCGCTTAACGCCAACGACACGTCCCAAAGGAGAAGCTTATGATCCGCGTCCTTATAGTCGAAGACCAGGCCATCCTGCGCGAGAGCCTGGCGCGCTCCGTTGGCGACCAGCCCGATATGACTGTTGTTGCCGCGATCGCCGACGCTTCCGAAGCACTCGACGTTGTGCTTAGGGAGCGCCCGGATATGATACTGATGGACGTATGCACCGAGCACGATTCCAACGGCATCGTGGCGGCGGCGCGCATCAAGGAGGCGATGCCCGGGTGCCGCATCATTATCATGACGGGCATGCCCGAGATCACCTTTGTCGATCAGGCGCGCGAGGCGGGTGTCGATAGCTTTGTGTACAAAAACGTCGGTATCGACGAGCTGTTCGCCGTGATGCGCTCCACGCTGGCGGGCTATTGCACGTTTCCCAAGCCGCCCGAGAGCATTTTTTCGGGCACGGCAGCCCTCGACGACGTCGAGCTATCGATTTTGCGCCTTGCCTGCGAGGGCAAGAGCCGCCGCGAGATCGCGGCCGAGCTGTTTATGAGCGAGGGCACCATTAAGCGTCGCATCTCGGAGATCCTGAGCAAGACCGGCTACGACAACATCATGCGTCTTGCCGTGCATGCGGTGACCGAAGGCAGCATCGTCCCCAACATGGAGCGCCCGTAGTCGGTGTGCCGCCCGTGCTCCAACGCCGAAGATGGGTCGCCCGCCGTTTTGCATCTAAAAACGGC
Organism: Collinsella aerofaciens; assembly: GCA_905213325.1. Classification (GTDB taxonomy): domain Bacteria; phylum Actinomycetota; class Coriobacteriia; order Coriobacteriales; family Coriobacteriaceae; genus Collinsella; species Collinsella aerofaciens_AG. Next base: position 1,278 of record CAJMHW010000017.1, on the reverse strand, counting down.
GGGCGACCTGCTTGTATGGGCAGTGCTGTCGGCATAAAGCGGCGGGGCCGCAGGATCATTTCCTGCGGCCCCGCCTGGCATGTGCGCGGATATGTCCGCCAATCCGCGGCTATCGGTGTCTGCCGTTACGCGATGGTTGCGCTGTAAGAGGCGACGTCCTCGTAGGAATCGGTCAGGTAGGCGTCGATGCCGATGGTCGTGTTGACCAGGTCGTCAAGACTGTCAAGCTCGCCGCTCGAGAACGTGAATTCCTCGGTGGCGCTGGTGCCGGGCATCAGGTTAGCCGAGAACCAGGGTTCCTTCATGGTGCCGTTGACGTTGGTCTTGCCGGAAGGAGCGTAGAAGGTCAGGTCCTTGTCGCTCTTGTTGGTGATGTTGACGACAAAGCCGATGTCGCCCCAGTCGTCCTTGAACTTCTCGGTGATGGTGATGGTGCACAGATCGTCATCGGCGACGGTGACGGCGGGGGAGATTTCGACGTTCTGGACATCGTCGTCTTCGACGGCCTCATCGATCTCCTCTTCCTTCTCGGCCGCCTCGCGATTCTTCTTCACCGTACCGGACAGGTCCTTGTCGGACTTGGTAAAGACAAGATTGCCGTCATCTTCTTCGAGGATGAGTTTGCCGTCCTTGAGCTTCATGTCGTGCGACTCATCTTCGGCGGTGATGGTTACGGTGGTGGCGTCCTTTGCCTCCCATTTAAGGTCGACGACTTCAAGGAACAGGTCGAGGGCGCCTGTACCGTCCTCATCGAGAATCAGGACGCAGTGGACACCCCAATCCTCGAGCATCTTCATGTACTCATCGGTCAGCTCTTCGCCATCCACGGTTCCACCCGAGAGTTCCCAGCTGCCGACGAAGTTGGCCTTGGGGTCCTTGCCGCCGCCGCTGCAGCCCGTCAGGGCAAAGGCGAGCGCCAGAACGCATGTCAGGAATGCGAGTACGGATTTTTTGAACGTTGTCTTCATGGTGTCCTCCTTTATCGAACGAAACCCATAGAAGCAAATGCGGGGGTGGCGGACCCCCCCGCCAATTACCAGATAGAGGGGCTAGGGCCTGGGCGTTCCGCAGTTGCTGCAGAACTTGCCGCCGTTTTCGCTACCGCAGTTGGGACAGAACCACTTGGCCGGTGCCGGGGCGGGTGCGGGACTGCCGCACTCGGAGCAGAACTTGCCGGTGTTGGTGGCGCCGCAGCTGCAAGTCCACGTGCCGGCTGCAGGTGCGGCGGCAGAGTGCTTCGCTGTAAAGGTGGAGCACTCCTTCTTTTATTGCAATGGG
>CAJMHW010000016.1 GCA_905213325.1 Collinsella aerofaciens | reverse complement strand
GTAACAAGGTAGCCGTACCGGAAGGTGCGGCTGGATCACCTCCTTTCTAGGGAGATACGTTCTTAGAGAGACATACTTTAACTCGAATGGAGGGCAGGAGCCCGTCCGGTAGATGTCGCCTGGATGATTCCCCGCAGCACCCGGTCCCCGGGGTCGCACCCGCGTACCTTGAGAGCCGCATAGCGATAGGAGAGAGATGGAAGAGTATCCTCTTCCAGACTCGATTCTTTTCTGCGATTTAAAGACAGAATGATAGCAATCATTCATCCGATCCAAACAAGAAGAATTCACTTATTAATGAGTGAGGAGCATCTGATCGCGAGCACAGTGAAGACACTGTGCCGCGGTATGAGATACCCGAATTGCGACATACGAGCGCTATTCATGATATCGATTAATTAACTTAATTAGCGACACGTGGATATCCCGCGGGCCCGATGCGGTCCCGCAAGATACCACGGGCGCACGGCGGATGCCTTGGCACAGGGAGCCGATGAAGGACGCGGCAAGCTGCGATAATCCCCGGCGAGGAGCACACATCCTTCGACCCGGGGGTCTCCGAATGGGCGAACCCATCCACAGCAGTGTGGATATCCCCGGCCCGAACACATAGGGCCGGGGAGGACAACCCGGGGAACTGAAACATCTAAGTACCCGGAGGAGAGGAAATCAATCTCGAGACTCCCCGAGTAGCGGCGAGCGAAAGGGGACCGATGGCCAAACCGTCGAGCGGGCATACCCGGCAGGGGTTCCGCCGACGGGGTTGCAGGGCCGCGCATCCGGGGGCTGCCGCCCCCGGGCGCAGGTCCGGCTGGGGAGCGGAACGGCATGGGAGGGCCGGCCGCAGCGGGTGACAGCCCCGTACGCGAACCCAGACCGGACGGCGCGACGCGGTCCCTGAGTAGGGCCGGGCACGTGAAACCCGGTCCGAACCTGGGTGGACCACCATCCAAGCCTGAGTACTACCCTGTGACCGATAGCGCACCAGTACCGTGAGGGAAAGGTGAAAAGCACCCCGGGAGGGGAGTGAAACAGTACCTGAAACCGTGCGCCCACGAGCAGTCGGAGCAACTTTTAGTTGTGACGGCGTGCCTTTTGTAGAATGAGCCAGCGAGTCGCTGGCGCGGGGCGAGGTTAACCGAAAGGGAGCCGGAGCGAAAGCGAGCCTTAACAGGGCGACTTGAGTCCCGCGCCGCGGACGCGAAGCCGGGTGAGCTATCCGTGGGCAGGCTGAAGCGGGGGTAAGACCCCGTGGAGGGCCGAACGCACGTCGGTTGAAAACGGCGGCGATGACCTGCGGATAGGGGTGAAAGGCCAATCAAACCCGGAGATATCTCGTTCTCCCCGAAATAGCTTTAGGGCTAGCGTCGCGCGTTCACCGCCGGAGGTAGAGCACCGGATGGACGAGGGGGCTTCGCCGCCTACCGAATCCAACCGAACTCCGAATGCCGGCGGCCCAGAGCGCGGCAGTCAGAGCATGTGGGCTAAGCTGTGTGCTCGAGAGGGAAACAGCCCGGACCGCCCGCTAAGGTCCCCAAGTTCCAGCCGAGTGGCAAAGGATGTGCGTCCGCCCAGACAACCAGGATGTTGGCTTAGAAGCAGCCATCCATTCAAAGAGTGCGTAACAGCTCACTGGTCGAGTGGACATGCGCCGACAATACACGGGGCTAAGCTGGACACCGAAGCGGCGGGATTTTAATTCATTAGAATCGGTAGGGGAGCTTCCCATGGGCGGAGAAGCCGGAGGGCGACCGACGGTGGAGCGCATGGGAGTGAGAATGCTGGCATGAGTAGCGAGAGACGAGAGAGTAACTCGTCCGCCGTGAACCCGAGGTTTCCTGGGCAAGGCTAATCCTCCCAGGGTCAGTCGGGGGCTAAGGCGAGGCCGGTAGGCGTAGCCGACGCGCAGCAGGCAGACATTCCTGCACCGCGCACGCGGCGCTACGACCGACGGGGCGACGGATGGGGGTGGCTCGGCGGGGTTCTGGACGTCCCCGTGATGGAGCGCGGCCCGCGGACCAGGGAAATCCGGTCCGCACGAAGGGCGAGGCTCCGGACGAAGCGACTGAGCGAAGCGAGTGAGCCCGAGGTCCCTAGAAAAACCCCTAGGCAGGCGCGTGCGCGCCCGTACCGCAAACCGACACAGGTGGGTGGGTAGAACATACCGAGGCGATCGGGTCAACCATGGTCAAGGAACTCGGCACAATGGCCCCGTAACTTCGGGAGAAGGGGTGCCCGCGCGTACGTGAACCGGCTTGCCCGGGGAGCGGAGGCGGGCCGCAGTGGAGAGGCCCAAGCGACTGTTTACCAAAAACACAGGACTCTGCAGAAGCCGCAAGGCGACGTATAGGGTCTGACGCCTGCCCGGTGCCGGAAGGTCACGCGGAGGAGTTAGCCGATTCGGCGAAGCCCCGAAGCCAAGCCCCGGTAAACGGCGGCCGTAACTATAACGGTCCTAAGGTAGCGAAATTCCTTGTCGGGTAAGTTCCGACCTGCACGAAAGGCGCAACGACTTGGGCGCTGTCTCGACCATGGACCCGGTGAAATTGCACTGGTCGTGAAGATGCGACTTACCCGCGGAAGGACGGAAAGACCCCGTGAACCTTCACTGCAGCTTGGCATTGGCCGCTGGTCCCGCGTGTAGAGGATAGGCAGGAGGCATCGATCCGGAGGCGCCAGCCCCCGGGGAGCCGCCCTTGGAATACTGCCCTCGCGCGACCGGCGTCCTAACCCGAGGCCGTCAACCGGCTCGGGGACCGTGCCAGGCGGGCAGTTTGACTGGGGCGGTCGCCTCCTAAAGGGTAACGGAGGCGCGCGAAGGTCCGCTCGGGACGGTCGGCAACCGTCCTTTTGAATGCAAGAGTACAAGCGGGCTTGACTGCGAGGCCCACAAGCCGAGCAGGTGCGAAAGCAGGCTCTAGTGATCCGGCGGCCCCGAGTGGGTGGGCCGTCGCTCAACGGATAAAAGGTACTCCGGGGATAACAGGCTGATCTTGCCCAAGAGTCCACATCGACGGCAAGGTTTGGCACCTCGATGTCGGCTCATCGCATCCTGGGGCTGGAGCAGGTCCCAAGGGTACGGCTGTTCGCCGTTTAAAGCGGTACGCGAGCTGGGTTCAGAACGTCGTGAGACAGTTCGGTCCCTATCCTCCGTGGGCGCAGGAGAATCGATGGAGGCTGCCCCCAGTACGAGAGGACCGGGGTGGACGCACCTCCGGTGAACCGGTTGTCGACCAACGGCACGGCCGGGTAGCCGCGTGCGGCGCGGATAACCGCTGAAGGCATCTAAGCGGGAAGCCGTTCCAGGGATTAGTTCTCCTTCCGGTAAGGGCCCAGGTAGACTACCTGGTCGATAGACGGCAGGTGCAAGGCTGGCGACAGCCTCAGCCGAGCCGCACTAATCGCCCGAGCTCTTCCGGAACCGCACCTCGCGGCCCGCGGGACATGCGCTCAGAAGCGCGGTCCGGGCACGAGGATGCCCCCGAGTCATCTTTCCTATGCGCCATGCGGCCCTCAGGGCACGCCGGACGACCCAGGACACCGTAACGGTGGGCGCCGCCCACCGGTCAGCGGCCAGAGCATGGGGGGCACGCCCGGTCCCGTTCCGAACCCGGAAGCTAAGCCCCATCGCGCCGAGAGTACTGCGGGGTCAGCCCGTGGGAGGCCAGGGCGCCGCTGACCGGTGGACGGCACCGAGCCGTACGCTTGGACTGAAGAAGGGGGAGGCCTTGCGGCCTCCCCCTTTTTGCGTTATATACACGTTGTACTTTGGGACCTAGTTCCCCCGTATGCGCTCTTACTGTTTGGCTGTATTTTGAGTCCTTCTAGTGTATTTGAGCGATAATTACTCGCATTGGCGTTAGGGAGGGCTTGATGTTTACCGTATTTGTCTTGGGCAATATTGCTTCGGGTAAGTCGACTGCCTGCCGCTATTTCGAATCTCGTGGCGCTATGCTAATCGATCTGGATGAGCTTGCAAAATCGCTGTATGTGCCGGGCTCTGATATCGTCAATGCTCTCGCGGATGAATTCGGTTGGGACATTTTGGATGAGGATGGCGGCATTCGCCGCAACATCCTCGCTTCTCGAGCTTTTGCTTCTCCTGATTCGGTCGCACGGCTCAATGGCATTGTGCATCCCGTTCTCATTGAACAGCTTTCGCTTAGGATTCTCGATCCGGTTTGTTGTACGGTTTCGTCTCCCCGTTATCCCTTTGCGGTGGTCGAGGTTTCTGCTCCGACTGGTTTTGAGGATGCATTTGGCTTGGCTGATGAAATTTTGGTCATCAGCGCCCCTTTGTCAGTTCGTCGCGAGCGCGCTATTCAACGTGGCATGGAGCCATCTGATTTCGATGCCCGTTCTGCTTGTCAGCCCGATGAGTCTGCGCTGTGCAATCTCGCTACTACGGTGATTGATAATGCCGCAGGCGATAATTCGCTCTTTGAGCAGCTTGACTCATGGCTTGCATGCCACGGGTTTATAGATACTCCGGATAAGGAGGAGGCCGATGCCTAAGGCACGTTTCTTTACGTGGTATCGCGTGGCGCCACTTGCCGTTGTGTTCGTCTTCGGCCTTATTTCGCTCGTCTACTCGTGTGCCCCTGCCGCTTTCTTTAAGCCGCTGTATCCGATTGACTACGAGGCGTACGTAAAGCAATCGAGCATTTCGCACAATCTTGATCCGTATCTGGTGTGTGCCGTCATAAAGTCGGAATCGAATTGGGATCCCGAGGCCGAGTCGAATCAAGGCGCACAGGGCTTGATGCAGCTGATGCCCGAGACTGCCCAGGATATGATTGCCAAGGGTCTTGTCGATGGTAGCGAGTATTCAGCCGACAGCCTTAACGATCCCGCTACGAACATCGAGTTTGGCTGTGCGTATCTTTCGTATCTTCTAACGTATTTTAACGGGTCGACTGACAGTGCCATTGCCGCCTATAACGCCGGCATGGGCAATGTCGACGGATGGGCGCAGCAGAGCACGTCGCTTCATAATGCAATCACCTTTCCCGAGACGCAGGCGTATCTGATTCGTGTCAATAATGCCTGGGTTCGCTACAAGACCCTCTATCCCGATCGGTTCGTATAGGACTATGCCTGCCGCCTGCGTATACTGCAGATATATGAGTTAGGAGTATCCATGGCGGAATTTGAAGTAGAACGCGTTGGTGGTGAACTTAAGCGCTTTGGCGTTGAGGGCGCTGAGGTGCCGTTTGAAGTCGTTTCCCCCTATGAGCCTGCCGGTTCCCAGCCTAAGGCCATTGAGTCGCTTGTGCAGGGCGTGAGGGACGGAGACCGCTATCAGGTTTTGCTGGGCGTGACTGGTTCGGGCAAGACCTTCACGATGGCAAAGACTATTGAGGCCCTGGGAAAGCCGACGCTGGTCATGGCTCCGAATAAAACGCTCGCCGCTCAGCTTGCGAGCGAGCTCAAAGAGTTCTTTCCCAACAACGCTGTGGTCTACTTCGTCTCGTACTACGACTACTATCAGCCCGAAGCGTATGTGCCGCAAAGCGATACATATATCGAGAAAGACTCCTCGATTAACGAAGAGGTCGAGATGCTGCGCCATCAGGCGACCGCGTCACTGCTCTCTCGACGCGATGTGATCGTTGTCGCATCGGTCTCGTGTATCTATGGCATTGGCTCTCCTGAGGACTATGCGGGTCTGGCTCCAAACGTCGACAAGAAGGTGCCGCTCGAGCGCGATGACTTTATCCATGCACTTATCGACATTCAATATGATCGCAATGACTATGACCTGGCACGCGGCACGTTCCGCGTGCGCGGCGATGTTGTCGACGTGTATCCGCCTTATGCCGAGCATCCGTTGCGGTTTGAGTTCTTTGGCGACGAGGTCGAGCTGATTGCCGAGATCGATGAGGTCACCGGTGAGATGCTTCGTGAGTACGAGGCTATTCCCGTATGGCCGGCATCGCACTACGTGACCGAGAAGCCGAAGGTCAAGGCGGCTCTGAAATCGATCAGCGAAGAGTGCGAGAAGCGCGTGGCGGAGCTCAAGGCGACCGACAAGTTGCTCGAGGCGCAGCGTCTGCAGCAGCGCACCGATTATGATCTTGAGATGCTCGAGACGATGGGCTTTTGCAACGGCATCGAGAACTACTCGCGTCATCTGGACGGTCGCAAACCGGGTGAGCCGCCGTTTACCCTAATCGATTACTTTCCCAAGGATATGCTCTGCATCATCGATGAGAGCCATGTGACGGTGCCGCAGATTCGCGGCATGCACGAAGGTGACCGCTCGCGTAAGGTGACGCTGGTGGAACACGGTTTTCGCCTGCCCTCGGCGCTCGATAACCGCCCGCTTCGTTTCGATGAGTTTGAGGCAAGGATACCCCAGTTTATCTATGTTTCGGCCACGCCGGGCGATTACGAGCTGCGGGTGAGCCAAAACGACGTGGAGCAGATTATTCGTCCGACCGGTCTGCTCGATCCCAAGATCGATGTGCGTCCGGTTCGCGGTCAGATTGACGATCTTGAGGACGAGATTCGCGAGCGCGTTGCCCGCAAGGAGCGCGTGCTGGTGACCACGTTGACCAAGCGCATGGCCGAGGACCTGACCGACCATCTGCTTGATGCGGGCATTAAGGTCAATTACATGCATTCTGATACGGCGACAATGGACCGTGTCGAGATCCTGCGAACGCTGCGCGAGGGCAAGATCGATGTTCTCGTTGGCATCAACCTGCTTCGCGAGGGCTTGGATCTTCCCGAGGTCTCACTGGTGGCAATTCTCGATGCCGATAAGGAAGGCTTCTTGCGCAACCGCCGTTCGCTGATTCAGACGATTGGCCGCGCGGCCCGTAATGCCGATGGCGAAGTCATCATGTATGCGGACGTTGTGACCGATTCGATGAAAGAGGCCATCGAGGAGACGCAGCGCCGTCGCGAGATTCAGATGGCATATAACGAAGAGCATGGCATTGTGCCCAAGACAGTGCGCAAGGCCATCAACGACATCTCAAGTTTTATTGCCGAGGCCGAAAAAACCGTGGGTTCCAAGGGGCGCTCGAAGGGCGATTCTCTTGGTCATGGCGCATTCTATACGCCCGATGAGTCGGGCGAGGGCGGTGTGCCGGAAACGGTGGCGCCCGAGCAGACACTTGCGGAGCAGTTGGAAGAACTGCCGCATGACGAGCTTGTGCGGATCGTCGAAACCATGGAAGAGGATATGCGTAACGCTTCTGCCGCTATGGACTTTGAGGAGGCGGCGCGCCTGCGCGATGCCGTCGTTCAGATTCGGGCGATGCTCGAGGGTGCGTCTGAGGACGAGACGATCGAGCGCTTACGCTCGCAGGCCCGCAAGGGTTCCACGTTCGCATCGGGCAGAAAACGCCAGGGTGCACGGTTTAAGAAATAGCGAACAGGCCCCGAGTTCTCTGTGGAGCTCGGGGCCTATGTCTTTTGCGCGCTGGAATTTGTGCGTTAGAGGCCTGCGATCAGGGCTTCAGCACAACGGATGCCGTCGGTGGCCGCGCTCATGATGCCGCCGGCATATCCAGCTCCCTCACCACAAGGGTAGAGGCCCGGGGTCGACACGGCATGGCACGCTCGGTCTCGGGTGACAGCGACCGGTGAGCTCGAACGCGTCTCCACGCCAGTGAGGACCGCATCGGGGCGGTCATAGCCACGCAGTTTCTTACCGAGCAGGGGGATTCCCAAACGAAGCGACTCGACGATATGCTGCGGGAGGGCATCGTCGATCGCCGTCCAGGTCACACCAAGTGGATAGGTTGGTTTTACCTTTCCGGGTGCCGTGCTGGCGCGTCTAGCAAGGAAATCTCCGACGAGCTGTGCCGGCGCGTTCCAGTTGGAGCCACCCAGGCGATAGGCGGCTCGCTCGCAGGCGCGCTGGAGCTCAATGCCTGCGAGCGGATCATCGCCGGGAAGGTCGTCAGGTGTGACGTTGACGAGTAGGGCGGCATTCGCGTTGCGCCCGTCGCGGGCATTGAGGCTGGCACCGTTGACGCACAGATGGCCCTGCTCGGAAGAAGCCGCGACAACCTGTCCGCCGGGGCACATACAAAACGAGAACACGCTGCGGCCGTTGGGGAGATGGGCGACAAGCTTGTAGGGGGCTGCTCCGAGTGCCGGGTGCCCCGCCGAAGGGCCATATTGGGCGCGGTCGATGTCGCGCTGTGGATGCTCGATGCGCACACCCATGGCAAAGGTCTTTTGCGCGAGGGCAACATTATGTTCTTTGAGAAGCTCGAATACGTCGCGGGCGGAATGGCCGCAGGCGAGAATGAGGTGCTTTGTGGCGATTGTCTCGCTTGTGGTTTCTTGGGGCGGTTGGACATCGACGCCGGTGATGGCGCCAGATCCATCGGTTCGAATATTGACGAGCTTTGTTCGATAGCGGACGGTTCCACCGAGCTGCTCGATGCGTTGAGAAATGTTGGTGACGACGGTGGGGAGGATGTCAGAGCCAATGTGCGGCTTGGCGTCCCACAGGATGTCGCGAGGTGAGCCAGCTTCGACGAAGGTCTCAAGAATCAGTCGATGGGCAGGATTCTTGGTTCCCGTGTTGAGCTTGCCGTCCGAGAAGGTCCCTGCGCCGCCCAGGCCAAATTGGATATTGCTTTCGGGGTCGAGGATACGCTCCTTAAGAAAGAGATCAATCGCTTCAGAGCGGCGAAGTGCGGGGTCGCCGCGCTCGATGAGCAGGGGTTTAAGGCCCGCTTCGGCAAGGGTCAGGGCGGCGAAGAGACCGGCGCAACCGGCGCCGACAACGACGGGACGCTCCTTGGGTGCATTCGGGACAGGGTTGGGGAATGAAGGCGCCTCGCCGTCTACCATGCGGATGCGCGAGCGGTCGCGCTCGGCGACGCGGTCGACCACCTCCTGCTCGAGTCGGGAGCTTGTCAGTTCAACTCGAAAGCTCAAAATAAAATGGACATCTCGCTTTTTACGGGCGTCGATTGACTTGCGATGGAGCTCAATGGCTTTAATCTGGGAATCCTCGCATCGCAGGGCTCGTTTGACGGCGCGTCTACCAATAGCAAGACAGGCGGTTTCGTCGCCGGCCTCATCGAGTGACGCGTGGACTTGGGTGATTTCGATCATCGAGGTCTCCTTAGATGCAAGAAAGAGGCCGCCCGGTGTTCCAGACGGCCCGAATGCGTTTTGATTATAGACTGCGCGGCTATAGGCTGCTTGCAGCGCGAATACCCGAGATCCAAGCCCACGCAAGGTTGAAACCGCCGCAATCAGCATCGATGTCGAGTGCCTCGCCACAGATGTAAAGTGGGGCGCCTGCCGCGTTGCTCACGCAGAGGTCGGGAGCTGAGACGCTCTCGATGGGCACGCCACCACGCGTGATCTGCGCCGAGCGCTCCTCGGCTGTTCCCTCGACGAGCAACTTAAAGTGCTTGAGGATCGAGACCAGGTGGATGACATCGTTGGAGCCTGGATGGCACTGCTCGAACGCCGTGCAGACGACGCGGGAGAGTTGCGGGGCGAGCATGCCGTCGAGCCAACGAGGATCGCGGGGCGAAAAGCCACCGAGCAGCTCAACGCGCCGGTTGAGCATATCGAGCATCTCGTCTTTGGAGAGGTCGGGGAAAACGTCGAGCAGGATCGTATCGCCGTGCTGGATACGACGGGAGAGGTTGAAGACAGCGACGCCCGAGATACCGAAGGCTCGAAACAGGACTTCACCGTCTTCGTGCCAGAGCTCATTATGATTGCGGGCGAGCGTCAAGTGGGCGCGGACGCGCAGGCCATCCAACGTCTTGAGTGCCGCCCGATCGCCGACGACCGTTGCCGATACGGGGCAGAGGATGGGGCGCAGCGAAGTGAGGGGGAGGCGAAACGTATCGGCGATACCGGTGGGGTTGCCGCCCGTGGCGATAATTACGGCATGTGCCTGCAGGGCCTCGTTCTTGCGAGGGACATCGGCGAGCGCTTTCCGAAGCGAGCGGAGCTCCGATTTTCGGTCGTCGTGCTTTTTTGCCTTGAGCGCCCGCGCTGGACGGTCTATTTGGAGTGCCCAGCCTTCGGAAGCTTTGTGTGCCGAGGCAACGTTGGCTCCGCAGATTAAGGTGATACCCAGGCGGTTGCAAACATTGAGAAGTGCGTCGCGCACCGATTCGGCGCGAAGGGAGCGCGGGTACAGCCGGCCTTCCTCGGAGGTTGTCATGATGCCCAGCGAGGAGAAGAAACCCATAAGCTCTTGTTCGGGCTGGGGGCCCATGACGGATTCGACGAATGCGGGGTGGTTATACCGCTGAGGATCAATCGATTCGTTGGAGAGGTTGCAGCGGCCGTTGCCGGTCGCAAGGAGCTTAAGGCCGCAGGCGACATCGCGCTCAACGATGCAGACGCTTTTGCCAGCGCGTGCGGCCGTAATGGCGGCGGCGAGGCCTGAAGCCCCGCCGCCGATTACCAGGACGTCATAGAAGGCGCTCGTGTTCACTTAGGCCTCGTCGGTCTCGTGCGGGGTAATGGCCTCGACGGCAGAGACTGCCTTGGGCAACATGCCATCGGGCAGCGCGGTCTCGACCTCGCCCTTATCGCAGGCCTCGGCGAGTGCCGGATTAATGGGAAGCTGGCCCAAGATGTCGAGGTTATAGCGATCTGCGACCTCGGGGAGCTTGCTTTTGCCAAAGACCTCGATCTTCTTGCCGCAGTCGGGGCACTCGATATAGCTCATGTTCTCGACAATGCCCAGAATGGGGACGTTCATCTTCTCGGCCATGTTGACCGCCTTGGCGACGATCATCGAGACCAGATCCTGCGGGCTCGTGACGATGACGATGCCGTCGACGGGCAGCGACTGGAAGACGGTGAGCGCGACATCGCCTGTTCCCGGAGGCATGTCGACCAGCAGGTAGTCGATGGGGCCCCACGAGGTCTCGCTCCAGAACTGCCTAATGGCGCCCGCGATGACCGGACCGCGCCAAAGGACGGGGTCGGTCTCGTTTTGGAGCAGAAGGTTGGAGCTCATGACCTTGACGCCGTGCTCGGAGATTTCGGGCAGCATAAGGTTGCCAAGGGCATGGACGTGGCGTCCGCTCATACCGAACATCTTGGGGATAGAGGGACCGGTGATGTCGGCATCGAGGACGCCGACCTTGTGGCCGTGACGGGCAAGCTCGGTGGCGATGGCACCGGTGACAAACGACTTGCCGACACCGCCCTTGCCGGAAAGCACGGCGATGACGCGTTTGACCTCGGACAGCGTGTTCTCCTCAAATTGCGACGGCGACGTTTGTCCGCCGGCGGCCTGTGCGTGCTCGCAACCCATGTATGACTCCTTTGTATATGTTGGGGCCGGAGCCCCGTGATGTGACACGAGCGTCATTGTACCCTCGTTTGCGAGCGGGAGTCATTTGCGATGCATTTGGGCCGAGCGTGCTTGCAATACGATGGGTCCAAGCGAATGGGCGGGCTTACTGAACTTTGCTGGCGAACTCGAGGTATTGCATGCGCTGCAGCTTGTCGATCGTCGAGGCGTATGGGCTGTCTTCAGATTCCAAGTCGTAGCGCAGCCCGTCGGCACCAAGGTAGCCGGCGACATTGATGGTGGGCACATCTGACCTTGTTGCAAGCAGAGCCTTTTGATAGTCGGTGAGCGGGGCGCCGATCTTATTAAGGGTAATGGCTGCAATCTCGTTTGCCCCGACGGTGTCGTAGACGTTGAGCTCGGTATTGCCGGCGATTTCATAGTTAGCCCAGACAAAATATGTCGACTGATAGATACGGAAAGCGTGGCTTGCCGTATCTTCCTGGGGGTACAGCTCGTCGTTGAGAGTCGTTGCGGCGCTCGGCTGATGGTCGCCAAAAAAGACAAGGACAACCGGTCTGCCGATATTGCGGAGCTCGTTGATAAAGTACTCGAGGTCCCGGTCGGATGCGTTGATGCAGGTAAGATAGGTGTTGAGCGCGCTATTGGCACCCTCGCTGGCTCCCTCAACCCAATAGTTTGTCAGCTCCTCGGCGGGAACGGTGCCATAGTCGTAGCCGCCGTGATTTTGCATCGTGACGTCAAAGATGAACTGCGGGGCTTCGTCGGTTCTAAGCAGGTCGAGTATCTTGTCGTAGGTGACGTAGTCGCATACGCCGGCATGGTAATAGGACGCACCTTCGAAATCGCCGATTGAAAGAAAGTCTCCAAAGCCCAGCTGCTGATAGATTTTATCTCGATGGTAGTTGACGGGGTTTTGCGGGTGCATAGCCGTAGCGGTATACCCAAGCTCTTTAAGGTCCTTTGCCAGGCTGTTGACGCCATTCATCTGATACAGCTGATAGGGGATTTTGCCCAATCCAACAAAGGCCGTTGTCGCTCCGGTCAAAAATTCGAATTCGGAGTTCGCCGTTCCGCCACCGGCGACCGAAGCGAGCATGGTGCCGCGAACAAGTGTGTCGGGAAGCGAGTTGTAGAATGCGGGGCCGGTGTACCCGGCCGCCTGGAGCTGCTCAAAGCACGAAAGGTCGCTAAAACTCTCATTCATGACGGCAACAATCGTCGGCTTGATTTCATTGAACTGGGCAATGGCCGCCGCGCGCTGCTCGCTCGAGCCATACGTGCTGTCGTAGGTGGCGGCGAGCTCCTGCTCGATGCTCTGCGCCTCATCGGGCGTATAGTCTTCGGGCTTCTCAATGGGCAACTCGTTGACCATTTCGGTGAACGAAGTGATAAAACCCTGAGACGCATACGTGGTGATGGGCTGCCAACGGTCAAATCCAAAATTCAGCGCCTGCTCCAAGTCGATGCTGGAAAAGCCCGAGAGCCCCACAACGGTCACTAGCAGAAAAGCGCAGAGGTTAGCGGCGATTGCGGGGAAGACATGGGTGGGCGTACGGAGCTTTCTCGGTCGGATAAGCGAAAGAAGCCCCAGGGAAATCTCCAGCAGGGCTAGAGAGGTTACGATTCCGGCGGTAAAGGTAAACTCGTATCCCTCGCTCACTTCCATTGCGGTGCCAAGGGCCAAGATATCGCTTGGCAGGATGGCCTCGCCTTTAAACGTTATGACGAAGTGCTCGGCAATGCCAAGGATGCAACAGGCGACGGGCACGAGGGCCATGACGCCTCCATGACGCTGTCCCAGCAAATAAAGGGAGAGCAGAACCGTCGCGAGCAGCCCGACGGAAAACCCGAATGAGTTGGCGGGAATGCGATAGAACGTTTCGTTACAGGCAATTTCGAGTGAAACGAACGAGAGCGCTGAAACAGCGGCGATGACAAGGATGTCACGGCAAATACAGGCAACCGTTCCCGTCGCAAGATCGGTTTGGTCGATAAGTCCCGAAACCAAGGGCTCGACAAGAAGTATGACGGCGGTAGCACCGAGCGCCGAATAAGAAAGGACCCATAGGGAATTGTCCTCATTTACGAGCAATTGATTCGTAATCCATGCAGCTACCATGCCGAGCGGGATGAGGAGCGTCGCGCACCAAAAGACGCGGGCAATGGGCGGCTTTTCATTGTGTTTGATTGAAAAATACACGCGCACGACGACGGTGGCCACGATAAGGACGGCGATGAATATGGGCAGATTGGCCATGTCGCTCGAAGTGATTTCAAGGGGGATATCTTCGGTCATGGACGTTCCTCTGTTACAGCAAATTAAGTTCAGTAGTAGATTACTGTAACCTTTCCACGACATTTCGAGAAACAAAGCACCCGATACGCAAAGCTAAAGGTCTGCGAATCTTGTATTACGAACATCTGTGCGCGTCGAGTGCGCTAAACTCATCGACAGTATGATTCGATGCAATAGGAGGCAAGGAGCTTCCATGTCTGATTCTTCTATCGTTATTCGCGGCGCTCGTGAGCACAACCTCCGTGATATCGATGTTTCCATTCCGCGTGACCAACTCGTGGTCATTACCGGTCTTTCTGGCTCGGGCAAGAGTTCGCTGGCATTTGACACTATCTATGCCGAGGGCCAGCGTCGATACGTCGAGAGTCTTTCGAGCTATGCGCGCCAGTTCTTGGGCCAGATGGACAAACCCGACTTGGATTCAATCGACGGCCTTTCGCCGGCGGTGTCGATCGACCAAAAGACGACGTCTAAAAACCCTCGCTCGACGGTTGGCACCGTAACCGAGATTTATGACTATCTGCGCCTGCTGTTCGCCCGTGTGGGCACCCCGCACTGTCCCGAATGCGGCCGCGTCATTGAGCGCCAGACGACCGACCAGGTTGCCGACAAAGTCTTGGCGGCGGGGGAGGGTCGCCGCGCGTTTGTGCTGGCACCGGTGGTGCGCGGGCGAAAAGGCGAGTACACCAAACTGTTTGAGGACCTTCGCGCCGAGGGCTTTAGCCGCGTGCGTGTCGACGGCGAAGTGCGCTCGCTCGATGATCCGATCGATCTGGACAAGAAGTTCAAACACGATATCGAGGTCGTAGTCGACCGCATCGTGATCCGTGAGAATTCTCTGGGCCGTATCGCCGAGTCTGTTGAACAGGCGACTGCCTTGGCGCACGGTAATGTGAACGTATACATGCTGCCCGATCGCGACGCTCCCGAGGGGACCGAGGGCGAGCTACTGGAGTATTCGTTGGCTCTGGCATGCCCGGAGCACGGGCACTCCATCGACGACCTACAACCCCGCGACTTTTCGTTCAACGCTCCCTATGGCGCATGTCCTGAGTGCGACGGCCTGGGCTTTAAGAAAACCGTTGATGCCGAGGCGCTGATTGAGGATCCCTCGAAGTCCATTGCCGACGGAGTCTTTGGTAGCCTGTTTGGCAATTCGAACTACTATCCGCAGATTTTTGCTGCGGTCTGCAAACACTTTAAGGTGAGCGCCGATACGCCGTGGGGGGACTTGCCCCCTCGCGTGCGTCGTGCGTTTTTGGATGGCATGGGCGACACGAAGATTTCGGTCGACTATCAAAAGCTCGATGGGCGTCGCAGCCAGTGGGATACCAAGTTTTCGGGCGTTCGCAACATCCTGTACGAACGCTATACCGAGACGACGAACGAGAACACCAAGGCGCGCCTGGAGAAGTACATTCGCGAGGAGCCGTGCTCGACCTGCCACGGCGCTCGTTTGCGCTCCGAGATGCTTGCCGTCACCGTGGGCGGCAAGTCCATTTACGAGGTTTGTTGCCTGTCGTGCCGTGAATCGCTCGAGTTTTTTGAGGGCCTGGAACTCACCGAGCGCCAACAGTTTATCGGCGGCCGTATCGTCAAGGAAATCCTGGAGCGCTTGCGTTTTCTGGTCGATGTTGGACTCGACTATCTGACGCTCGATCGTGCCTCGGCGACGCTTTCCGGTGGCGAGGCGCAGCGTATTCGACTGGCAACGCAGATCGGCGCGGGTCTCATGGGCGTGCTCTATATTCTGGACGAGCCCTCGATCGGTCTTCATCAGCGTGACAACGAGCGCCTGATTAAGACGCTCGAGCGCCTGCGCGATATCGGCAATACCGTTATCGTTGTCGAACACGACGAGGATACAATCCGTGCCGCCGACTACGTGATCGACATGGGGCCCGGCGCCGGTGTCAACGGCGGGCACGTAGTCGCGGCGGGAACGCCTGCTGATATCATGGCGTGTCCTGAGTCGATGACGGGCGCTTACCTGACCGGCAAACGAATGATTCGGGTGCCTGATGAACGGCGCAAGCCCGGTCGCGGCTGCCTTAAAATTACGGGCGCTCGAGCCAACAACCTCAAAAACGTTACTGCCAAGATCGAGTTTGGTACGCTTACGGTTGTTACCGGCGTGTCGGGATCGGGCAAGAGCTCCCTGGTTACCGACACCATTGCGCCTGCCCTTACGAATGCCATTCACCGCTCGACGCGCCCTGTGGGTCCGTATAAGAAAATCGAGGGCATTGAGTGTATCGATAAGGTTATCGATATCGACCAGTCGCCGATTGGCCGTACGCCGCGTTCCAACCCTGCTACCTATATCGGCCTGTGGGATGATCTTCGCGCACTGTTTGCGAGTACGCCGGAGTCGAAGGCGCGCGGCTACTCGCCGGGTCGTTTCTCCTTTAATGTGAGTGGCGGGCGCTGTGAGGCGTGCAAGGGCGACGGGCAGATCAAGATCGAGATGCACTTCCTTCCCGATATCTACGTCCCCTGCGAAGTTTGCGGCGGTAAACGCTACAACCGCGAGACACTCGAGGTCACCTACCGTGGCAAGACCATCTCGGACGTGCTCGACATGAGCGTCACCGAGGCGCTGGCCTTCTTTGGGAATATCCCGCAGATTAAGCGCAAGCTCCAGACGCTGTACGATGTAGGCTTAGGCTACGTGAGCCTGGGCCAGCCCGCCACGACGCTCTCGGGCGGCGAGGCGCAGCGTGTGAAGCTCGCCAAGGAGCTTCATCGACGCCAGACGGGCAAGACGTTCTATATTTTGGACGAGCCGACGACCGGTCTTCATTTTGAGGACGTCCGCCAGCTGCTCGATGTGCTGCAGCGTTTGGTCGATGCGGGCAACACGGTGCTGGTGATTGAGCACAACCTTGATGTCATCAAGGTTGCCGACCGCCTGATCGATATGGGTCCCGAGGGCGGTAACGGCGGCGGAACCGTCGTGGTTTCGGGCACACCGGAGCAGGTTGCGGACTGTCCGCAGAGTTATACGGGCAAGTTTTTGGCGCCGTTGCTCAGGCGTGACCGGGAGCGTCAGGCTCAACTTGATGCTCAATAAATAGGCGATTCAGTTTATGGGCGCCATCGACTCCTTGTGATTCGATGGCGCTTGCTGTGCCGAAGTGACGTATGCAGCCGAATTGGACATATACTTAATCCTTGCGTCCGAATGCGAGGGAAAGGATATGTCATGGCAAAGGCTGTAAAGACGCCAAAAACCAATGCGATGCGCGAGCTGGAAAGCGCCGGCATTTCCTATGTTCTACATACGTACGAAGACGATGGTGATGAGTCGGTGGGCCTGGGTGTCGCGATTTCGGAGCAGCTTGGCGAGGAGCCCGGTCAAGGATTTAAGACTTTGGTCTGCGTGACACCGTCCAACGACTATGTCGTGTGCTGTATCCCTGTTGCCGACGAGCTCGATCTAAAGTCCGCCGCGCGTGCCGCGGGGGAGAAGTCCTTGGCCATGATGCATGTGAAGGATTTGCTTGCGGCGACTGGCTACGTTCGCGGCGGCTGCAGCCCGGTCGGTATGAAAAAACGCTACCGGACGCTCATTGATGAGACATGTGTCCTTTGGGATACCATTTTTATTTCGGGAGGCAAGCGTGGTTATCAGCTCGAGCTTGCACCCGATGATTTAATTGCATTTTGCGGGGCGACGGTTGCCGCGATTACGAGAGAGGACTGAGCGATGCCGCAGGAAGAATTGAAGCGCGGAGCTCATTTTGCAAAAGAATCTGCGCCTCAGACACCCTCATCCGAAGCTTCTTCGTCGCGAGATGACACTGACGACATGGGCTCGTCGGACTACTCCACGGTTGGTCGTTCCGCCGGGCTTATGACCATCCTGACCATCGTGTCTCGCGTCACCGGTTTTATCCGCACGTGGGCAATGGCGGCCGCTATCGGCATGTCGCTACTCTCGTCCTCCTATCAGGTCGCCAACAACCTGCCCAATATGCTCTACGAACTCGTGATGGGCGGCATGCTCGTGACGGCGTTTTTGCCCGTGTACATGGGCGTGAGGCGTGAGCAGGGTCGCAAGGCCTCGAACGAGTACGTGGGCAACCTGCTCGGCATTCTGCTTTTGGTGCTGGGTGGCATTTCGTTGCTGGGGACCGTGTTCGCCCCGGGCTTTATCTGGACGCAATCGTTCCTTTCGGGTGACGGCGGCAGCATGGATACCGCTGCGTTCATGTTCCGTTTCTTTGCCATCCAGATTCTGTTTTATGGTTTGGGCTCGGTGTTCTCGGGCGTTCTCAACGCACACCGCGACTACTTCTGGTCGACGTTTGCCCCGGTCCTCAACAATGTGATCGTCATTGCGAGCTTTATGGGTTTTGCGCCCGTGTCCGCACAGTTTGGCGAACGTGCCGGCATCATCTTGATTGCGGCCGGTACGACCCTCGGTGTCTTTGTTCAGATGGCATGTCAGATTCCCGCGCTTGGCAAGCACGGCGTGCATCCCCATATCCATATCGACTTTAAGGACCCCGCGCTGCGCCAGACGATTGCGCTCGGTATCCCGACGCTGCTCGCCACGGTGTGCATGTTTGTCTCGACTTCTATCACCAACGCTGCCGCGCTGGTGGTCCAGCCCGAGACGGGTCCTTCCGTCATCGCCTATGCGCGCCTGTGGTACACGCTGCCCTACGCGCTGATTGCCGCCTCGCTTTCGACGGCGCTCTATACCGAGCTCTCTCATGACGCACAGGAGAAGGATTACGACAGCGTTCGCACGGGCATTTCGCGTGGCGTCGCCCAGATGCTGTTCTTCCTGATTCCGTTCGCACTGTACCTGATTGTCTTCGCACGTCCGCTCAATATGATCTACTGTGCTGGCAAGTTCGATGAATCCGGCGTGGCGCTGGTGTCCGAGTACCTTGTCTACCTGGCGCTCTCGCTGCCGCTCTACGGCGTGGTCGTGTTGATGCAGAAGAGCTTCTCTGCCTTGCTCGACATGAAGCCCTATAGCCGCTATTGCCTGTATTCCGCCATCGGCCAGGCCGGCTCGGTTCTGCTGTTTGGCGTTGTGCTGGGCTTCGGTATGCCGGCAATCGCGCTTTCGTATGTCGTCGACTACGTGATCTTGGTCGGCTGTTCGCTGTGGTGGCTGCGTCGTCGCCTGCGTGGCCTTCAGGTCAAATCTATCCTACATGGCGGTTTCTTTGGCCTTTTGCTCGGTGGCCTAGGTGCTGCCGCAGGCGCCGGCGTCATGTGGGCGCTTGAACACTTTGTCGGGGCACTTGGCGGCTCGATTCTGATTACTCTTGGCTACGTTTGCGTTGCGGGTGTCGCCTCGCTTGTTGTTACCTTTGGCCTTGCCGTCGTCCTTAAGATGCCCGAGGTCTCGGCGCTGCTTCGTCGCAAGTAGGTGCGCGTGGCCGGTCACGACAACATACCAACGCTTGCCGAGCAGGTTTCGCGCGTTCCCACACAGCCCGGATGCTACCTTTGGAAGGATGCCAAGGGCGATGTCATCTACGTGGGCAAGGCGAAAAACCTGCGCGCCCGCATGCGTCAATACGTGACACTGCAGGATGAGCGTCAAAAGATCCCGCTGATGATGCAGCTGGTGGCGAGCTTTGACTACATCGTTGTCGAAACCGAGCATGAGGCGCTTGTACTCGAGCGCAACCTGATCGGCCAGTACCATCCGTACTTTAACGTCGACCTCAAGGATGACAAGAGCTACCCCTTTATCGCCATTACAAAGGGCGACCTGTATCCCGCGATCAAATACACGCGTGAGCGTCATAAGCCGGGAACGCGCTATTTTGGACCCTATACCGATAGCCGTGCGGCACGTGAGACGATAGATACGCTGCGCAAGGTTATCCCCATCTGCTCTGCATCCTGTGCGGAGTGGCGTCGTTGTCGCCGTACCATCGAGTCCCACAAGGGCGAGGAAGACATCGTCAATATGATTTGCGCACAAAACGGGCGTCCCTGCTTTGACTACCATGTCGGGCGCGGCCCGGGTGCGTGTGTCGGCGCGATTTCCCCGGCAGACTATGCCAAGAACGTCAAGCGTGTCGAGCGCTTTTTGTCGGGCCATCGCAAGGATGTCGTCGATGAGCTGACCTCCGAGATGACGGATGCCGCCGAGGCGCTCGACTTTGAGCGCGCGGCACGCGTCAAACGTCGTTTGGAGGTCATCAGGGGTCTGGACGATCGTCAGCAAGTCGTTTTTCCCTCCAGTGTCGATATCGATGTCATCGGGTTCTATCGCGAGGAGACCATCTCCGCCGCTTGCGTCTTCGTCGTTCGCGAGGGCCGAACAGTTCGCACCTGCGAGTTCATTCTCGACAAGGGTCTTGATGTTGACGAGGAAGAGCTCCAGTCGGGCTTTCTTAAGCGCTATTACGACGAGACGGCTGATATTCCAGCTGAGGTCAACCTTTCCGTCGAGCTTGAGGATGCGGAGGCGCTGGGGGAGTGGCTTGCGGGCAAGCGTGAGCGTTCCTGCCATCTCCATAGGCCGCAGCGTGGCGAAAAGCACCGTCTGCTCGATATGGCATCCAAAAATGCGCGCCATGCCCTCATGCGCTACATGATGCGAACGGGGTACGCTGACGACCGCACCAATCAAGCGCTCCTGGAGCTCGAAAGTGCGTTGGCGCTGCCATCGCCGCCGTTGCGTATCGAGTGCTTCGATATCTCTACACTGCATGGCACCTTTACGGTCGCCTCGATGGTGGTGTTTACCAACGGGCGCGCCGACAAGAGCCAGTACCGTCGTTTTAAAATTCAGGCCGAATTGGACGAGGCAAACGACTTCGTGTCGATGTCCGAGGTTTTGGGACGACGCTATGCTCCCGAGCGCATGGCCGACGAGCGCTTTGGCTCGCGCCCCGATTTGCTCGTTGTCGATGGCGGTAAGCCGCAATTGACCGCTGCGATCAAGCAACTTGAGGCTCTTGGGCTCGATATACCAGTTTGTGGCTTGGCGAAGGCCGACGAGGAAGTTTTTGTGCCTTGGGACGAGACTCCTGTCGTGCTGCCGACCGGGTCTGCTTCGCTCTATCTAATTAAACAGGTACGCGATGAGTCCCACCGATTTGCCATCACGTTCCACCGTGAGTTGCGCGATAAAGCCATGACGGTTTCGGTGCTCGATGACGTTCCAGGCGTGGGACCCACCAGAAAACGTGCCCTTATGCGCCATTTTGGCTCGATGAAGCGTTTGCGCGCGGCGAGCGAGCAAGAGATCGCGAAAGTTCGCGGCATACCTGCCGATGTTGCCAAGGCGGTCCACGAGGCACTCGTTGCATGGAATGCCGAGCGCGCCGAGGCGGCGGCTGGCCATTCCGATAGCTAAACACGAGCCTAAACAACTGATATACATGATTGCGCGATTTTCAACCATTTATTTCGCCATGATTGCCTGCTGATTTCGGGTTTTATTAACGCTAAAACGTTTGACTAACCCAAGCGAAAACCCTGCTATCCTGCGGGTTGACGAAGACTGATATCTCACCTCGCCGATACATACTGTCTGGCGAATCATTTGTCAATGAATTCGGTGAACGGTAGTAAATACCGTTCAAGCGTATGTATGTATCGGTCGCCGAGCGCGGCACCTCAGTTGGGTTCGTCGGTAGGTAAGGTATATATCGTCCGCAAGTTGCGCGGGGGCACGTCTAGGTGCTCCCGAGTAAGATTCTCTATTGATAGGAGAAGACATGGCCATCATCAACAAGGGTATGTCCAGGCGTTCGTTCCTCGGCCTCACCGGCAGCGTCGCTGCTGTCGCAGGGCTTGGTCTCACTGGCTGCGGTGGCAGCTCTAGCGACGAGGGTTCCGCTTCCGGCTCCACCGATTCCGCCAACCGTGGCGGCGGCGTGATCACCGCTGGTTCCGCTTACGCTCCGTCCAGCTTCGATCCCGCCAGCACCGGCTCCGCTGTGGGCCTGGGTGCTAACTGGCACGTCGTCGAGGGCCTCTACGGCATCGATTACCACGACTACAGCACCTTCAACGAGCTCGCCACCGACGATCCCAAGTCCGTGGACGACACTACCTTCGAGGTCACCATCCGCAAGGGCGCCAAGTTCTCCGATGGTACCGAGGTCACTGCTGACGACGTCGTCGCTTCCTACACCGCTTGCGCTGCTTCCGCTACCTATGCTCCGTTCTTCCAGCCCTTCGAGTCCATCGAGGCCAAGGATGCCCACACTGTAACGGTCAAGACCAAGGTCCCCAACTTCTCCCTGCTCAAGGATCGTCTGGCCATCATCCGTGTTACCCCGGCTACTCAGTCCGAGGAGGATCGCGCCAAGCAGCCGATCGGTTCCGGCCCCTGGATGTACGACTCTATCTCCGATACCGAGATCACCCTGGTTCCCAACCCCGAGTACAACGGTGAGTATGCTGCCGAGGATAAGAAGATCCAGTACAGCATCCTGACCGACCCCACCGCTCGCGTTACCGCCCAGCAGGAAGGCTCCACGCTCGTTATGGAGCTCGTCACCGCTGACGCCGTCGACCAGCTCGAGAGCGCTGGCTGCAAGATCGACAACGTCCAGGGCTTCGGCACCCGCTTCATCATGTTCAACGTCGCCAAGGAGCCTTGGAACAACGTCAAGGTCCGTCAGGCCGTCATGTACGCGCTCGACACCGAGAAGATGATCACCAACACCTTCGCCGGCCTTGCCACCGCTGCCAGCTGCTACCTGCCCAAGAGCTTCACCAACTATCATGAGGCTTCCACGGTGTACAAGACCGACGCCAAGAAGGCCAAGAAGCTCATCGAGGAGTCCGGCATCACCCCGGGTGCCATCACCCTGCGCACCACCGACAACGAGCAGATTAAGGGCATGGCCGCCCAGGTCAAGAACGACCTCGACGCTCTCGGCTTCGAGGTGACCATCCAGACCGATACCTCGCCGGCCACCTACGCTGCCATCGACGGCGGCGAGGCCTACGATATCCTCCTTGCCCCTGGCGATCCGTCCTGCTTCGGCGCTGACCCCGACCTGCTGCTCAACTGGTGGTACGGCGACAACGTCTGGATGCAGACCCGTTGCCCGTGGAAGGAGTCCGCTGAGTGGGAGAAGCTCCACGGTCTCATGGACGAGGCTCTTGCCGCCGAGGGCGACGAGCAGCAGAAGAAGTGGAACGAGTGCTTCGACATCATCGCCGACAACGCTGTTCTGTACCCCGTTGTCCACGTCAAGACCGTCTCCGCTTCCTGGGACGATCCGTCCACTGCGCCCAACGGCGAGGCCCTCGATGGCTTCAAGGGCATCGGCACGACGAGCATGTCCTTCAGGGGCGTTGCGACCGTCAAGGCGTAAGACTCGCTTGAGTCTGTATGCAGGATGTCGGTCATTGGGGCCGTATCCTCATAGTTGAAACAAAGACCCGGGCGGCAACGATGTCGCTCGGGTCTTGTAATGAGTACCCGTACTCATATACCAGTTGGTCCTACCGACAAAAGAAAGGGGAGAGAACGTGAACAACTTGCTACGTTTGATTGGAAGGCGTCTTGTGGCGCTGCCGATCATGGCATTGGGCGTCACCGTCCTGGTGTTCTTCCTTATGTCGTTCTCCAAGACCGACCCCGCCTACACGGCGTTGGGTGACGGTGCCTCGCCCGAGGCGGTTGCCGAGTACCATGAGAAGTATGGTCTGGACGACCCCTGGCCCGTGCGCTACGTGCGCTATATGGGCGATTTGATCCATGGCGACATGGGCACCTATGGTGCTGCTCGCAACTCCGTTGCCAAGCGCATCTCCACGGCCCTGCCCGTCACGATGCAGCTGACCTTTATCGGTCTTGCCATCGGTGCGGTCGTTTCGTTTTTGCTCGGCGTCATCGCGGCACTGTATCGCGACAAATGGCCGGACCAAGTGATCCGCGTCTTTTCCATCGCCGGCTTGGCAACCCCGTCGTTCTGGCTTGCCGTTCTGTTGATCCTGCTGTTCTCTTCCTACCTTAAGGTGCTCCCGGCATCGGGTGCTCTGCCTCACTTCACCACGAATCCGGTTGGCTATCTGGGACGTATGATCATGCCCGCTATCGCCTTGGCATTTCCGCTGACGGGCCAGATGACTCGTATCGTGCGTACCGCCATGGTCGAGGAGCTCGACAAGGATTATGTCCGTATGGCTCGCGGCGCCGGCGTTCCCGAGAAGGTCGTCGTCGGCATCAACGTTCTTCGCAATGCGCTGATCACCCCGGTCACCACCCTCGGTCTTAAGATCGGTTACCTCATGGGCGGCGCCGTCGTCATCGAGGTTATCTTCAACCTCCCCGGCATGGGCACTGCGATTCTGCAGGGCGTTCAGGGCAACGAGGCGAACCTGGTTCAGGGCGTCGTTATCGTCGTTGCTCTCGCCTTCATCATCATCAACATCGTGGTTGACATGCTCTACCTGCTCATCAACCCGCGCATCAGGACGGTGTAGATTATGGTAAAGATTCGAGAGAAGCAAACCGAGCAGCTCGAGAAGGCTGCCTCCAAGGGGCTCAAGCTCGGTGGCTGGAAGAAGATGACGTTGTCTTCTAAGATTGCCGCCGTCGTGCTGGTGCTGGTCGCCCTGACTGCGATTCTGGCGCCCCTTCTTGCCCCCTATAGCCCGGTCGAGATCTTTACGGCTCGCCAGGCTCCCGGCAACGGATTTATCTTCGGTACCGACGATAAGGGTCGCGACATTCTGTCGCGTATGCTCTACGGTGGTCGTTACTCGCTGATTATCGGCTTTGGCGCCACCGCCATGGCTCTGGTCTGCGGCTCGGTCGTGGGCGCCCTTGCAGCGGTTTCGCGCAAGGCCGTCTCCGAGACGATCATGCGTATCCTGGACATCATCATGTCCATCCCGGGCATCGCCCTCGCGGCCGTCTTTGTCTCCATCCTGGGCAACTCCGTGCCGTCGATCATCTTCGCCATCGGCTTTATGTACACTCCGCAGATTGCCCGTATCGTGCGCGCCAACATCGTGTCCGAGTACGGCGAGGACTATGTCCGCGCGGTCATCGTTTCCGGCGCCAAGGCTCCGTGGATTTTGATCAAGCATGTTCTGCGTAACTGCATTGCCCCGATCATGGTCTTCACCGTTACCCTGGTCGCCGACGCCATCATCTTCGAGGCCTCGCTGACCTTCATCGGCGCTGGTATCCAGGAGCCCACCGCTACCTGGGGCAACATCCTCGCCGACGCCCGCGGCGGCGTGCTCGCCGGCCGTTGGTGGCAGGCACTGTTCCCGGGCCTGGCCATCATGATCACCTGCCTGGCGCTCAACATCCTCTCCGAGGGCATTACCGACGCCATGGCCGCTGCTCCCTCCGCCGCCCTGGATCCCACCGATTCCTCCAAGCGTCGCGAGGCCGACCTGCTGGTCTCCGACCCCGTTCGAGCCTACAAGGAGCAGGCCCAGTCCCTCTCCGCTCGCCTTGGCGCCCTGCGCGATGTCGAGCTCAAGCGTGACGATCGCCATGTGCCCGACGAGTCTGTTGAACCGATTCTCTCGGTCCGTGACTTCTGCATCCAGTTTGAGCATCACGGTGATATCAACGTCGTCGACCATGTCAACTTTGACGTCCGTCCTGGTCAGACCATGGGCCTGGTGGGCGAGTCCGGTTGCGGTAAGTCCATCACCACGCTGGCCATCATGGGCCTGACCGACGATGACGAGCACCTTTCCGGCGAGGTCCTCTGGGAGGGCCGTGACCTGCTCAAGATGAGCAAGAAGGAGTGGTTCGGCCTGCGCGGTACCGATATCGCTATGGTCTATCAGGACGCCCTGTCCTCGCTCAACCCCTCCATGCTCATCTCTGCCCAGATGAAGCAGCTCACCAAGCGCGGCGGAACCCGCAGCGCCGAGGAGCTCCTGGAGCTCGTCGGCCTCGATCCCAAGCGCACGCTCGAGAGCTATCCGCACGAGCTTTCCGGCGGCCAGCGTCAGCGTGTCCTGATCGCTATGGCCCTTACCCGCGACCCCAAGCTGGTCATCTGCGACGAACCCACGACCGCTCTGGACGTTACCGTCCAGAAGCAGGTCATCAAGCTGCTCAACGATCTTCAGGCCAAGCTCGGCTTTGCCATGATCTTCGTTTCGCACGACCTGGCGCTGGTCGCCGAGGTCGCCCACAACATCACGGTTATGTACGCTGGCCAGGTTATCGAGCAGGCACCCACCAAGGAGCTGCTCACTAACCCGATCCACGAGTACACCCGCGGTCTTCTGGGTTCCGTTCTGTCCATCGAGAGCGGTTCGGGCCGCCTGCACCAGGTGCCCGGCGCCGTTCCGAGTCCGCGCGATTTCCCCAAGGGCGATCGCTTCGCGCCCCGCTCGAGCCATCCGCGTATTGGCCTGGACACCCGTCCGGTCTTCAAGCGCGTGCCCGGCACCGAGCACTTCTATTCCGAGCTCCCCGACGAGGTGCTCAAGGCAAATGGTTTGACCCCTCACGCGGAGGTGATGTAGATGAGCGAGACCGCAGTCAACGGCGTCGAGCCGATCATCTTCCTTGATGACGTCCACGTCACCTTTAGGACCCGTACCGGCTCGATTCTGCACCCCAACCTGGTTCACGCCGTCCAGGGTGTAACGATTAAGCTCATGCCCGGTCAGACGATCGGCATCGTCGGCGAGTCCGGTTGCGGTAAGTCCACCACCGCCAACGTCATGTGCGGCCTGCAGGCCCCCACGAGCGGCAAGGTCTACTTTAAGGGCAAGGACGTTACCAAACGTACCGCCGAGGACCGTCGCCACATGGGTCGCGTCATCTCGGTCGTGTTTCAAAACCCGGCCACGGCGCTCAACCCCCGCATGGTCGTTCGCGAGCAACTGCTCGACCCCATGCGCGTCCACAACCTGGGTACCGAGGCCGAGCAGGAGAAGCGCGTCAAAGAGCTCCTGGAGCTCACCGGTCTGCCCAGCTCCGCCGCCGAGGTTCTTCCCGGTCAGCTTTCGGGCGGCCAGCGCCAGCGCGTCGCAATTGCCCGTGCCCTGTCGCTGAACCCCGATGCCATCATCGCCGACGAGCCCACCTCGGCTCTGGACGTTTCGGTCCGCGCGCAGATTCTGAACCTGCTGACCGACCTTAAGAAGGAGCTCGGCCTGGCCATGGTGTTCATCAGCCATGACATCCAGACGGTCCGCTATATCTCTGACGACATCATCGTTATGAATGGCGGCAAGATCGTCGAGCAGGGCGAGGCCAAGCAGGTCTTCCAGCATCCCCAGGACCCCTACACCAAGATGCTGCTCGGCGCTGCGCCGTCGCTGCTGCACCCCAAGCTCGGCGAATAGCCTCGCTTTCCCTCCCGTGCGCCCGGTTCCCTTGCCGGGCGCACCTCCGTTGCGATTTCGAAAGGTTGGGTTCACGAGCCATGCCAAGTGCTCAGGAGCTACAACATCAATTTGGTGAATATCGAGGCGCCATGCCCCGTCCATCAGATTTCGATCTCTTTTGGAAGGATCGCATGGCCGAGGCCGACGCCGTCGGGCTTGACTATGCGATCGACACGGCATCGGTCACCGATGCCGCGACCTGCCAACTTTTCGACCTCTGGTATACCGGCATGTGTGGCGCTCGCCTGCATGCCAAGTACCTTAAACCCGTCTCGGACGAGCCCGTGCCATTGGTGCTTCAGTTCCATGGGTATCCGGGTGCAAGCCGCAGCTGGTTTGAGCAGGCGTCGTTTGCGGGCAAGGGCATGGCACTCATCGCCCTCGACTGCCCCGGCCAAGGAGGTCCCTCCGAGGACATTGGTGGATTTGAGGGCACAACGGTTGCCGGGCATATCGTCGCCGGCATCGACGGCGACCCGGCCAACCTCTACTATGTCCGCTTGCACCAAGATATTCGCATCCTGTGCCGTATTGTTCGCGAGCTCGAGGGCATCGATCTTTCCCGTGTGTTTGTGAACGGCGCGTCGCAGGGTGGTGGTTTGGGCATTGCGACCTGTGCGCTTAACAGCGAGCTTATCAATCGTGCCGCCATCCTCTATCCCTTCCTGTCAGATTTCCGCCTAGTCTGGGATTTGGATGCAGACGACATTGCCTACGAGGGCCTGCGCTATTGGTCTCGCTGGTTTGACGAGGACTCGACTCGTATTGACGAAGCCTATGCCAAGCTGGCGTACTTCGATTCCAAGAACTTTGCCCCTATGGTCAAATGCCCCGTGCTGTTTGGCACCGGCACAGCCGATATCGTCTGCCCGCCAGCGACGCAGTTTGCGGTCTATAACAACCTGACCTGCGAAAAGCGTCATGAGTTCTTTGAAGGCTTTGGCCACGAGGAGATTCAGGATTTTGACGATCTGATCATTCCGTTTTTCTGCAAGGGAGGGGAGGCTCATGTCTAAGTGCGAGAGCAATGTTAATGAGCTGATTGTCCCCGGGCTCGTGGGAATTCCTGGAACGGTTTCGTCAAGGCTCGCAGAATATCGGGACTGGCGCGGTGATGTCCAAGCAGATGTTTCTGATTTAGAGACATGCGCTTCGAATCTTGAGATTCAAGGCCTGGCCATTACGGCGATTGACTTTGTTAACCCCTGCGCCCGTTACTCGGAGGTCTCCTTTGAGCTCGGTGACGATGCGATTCACGCTCGTTTGATCGAGCCTGTCGGTCGTGCCCGAGTGTCTGAGCGCGTGCCGCTGTGCCTGATGTTCCACGATATCGATCGGCCTGTGCGCGGCTGGCATCACATGACGAGATTTGCCGCCATGGGGTATGCCGTCCTCGCGCTGGATGACGATGTTGCTGGTGCGGACGACCTGCAGCGGGGGATTTCTTCGCCCGCTTTTGTCGAGCGCGTCCGTTGGGGTTGCGCGCTGGCGAAGGTGGCGCGCAATCTTGATGGCATGGACCCCGACCGCATCTTTGCATGGGGCGAGGGTCTAGGCGGCGGAGTCGCGCTGGCGGTTTCTGCTCTGGACGAGCGGGGTCTCGCCTGCACGGCGGTTGCCAATCCGCTTCCTGGCGGCCTCGAGGCGCTGTCGTCTCGGGTGCGCGGATCGGTGCTCATGGGCACATCGCTCATGGATACCGTGAGCGATCCCAAGGATCAGTTTGCCGTATTCAACGGTCTTGAGTGTGACCGGAGACATATCATCTATGCCAAATACGCTCACGAGCGCATCAATGCGTTCGAAAACGAAGTCGTCGACTTTTTTAACCAAACGTTCTACTCGTGTTCTTTGGCCTAGACGGCCTGGACACTGCCAACAAGAGTGGGCGGCATAGGGCTGCCCACCAGACAACTAAGGAGATTCTTGTGGCAACTCAGAAATTCACCGGCGTTATCCCTCCCGTCGTTGTTCCCGATACCGAAGACCACCAGCTCGATGTTGCCTCCTTTGAGCGCAGCATCAACCGCATGATCGATGCCGGCGTCGATGGCTTGTTCTTCCTGGGCTCCTCGGGCGAGGTCGTCTTCTCCACCGACGAGCGTCGCCGTCAGATCATCTCCGAGGCCGTCCGTATCGTCGACCACCGCGTTCCCGTTCTGGTCGGCATCATCGACACCGAGACCGAGCGCATGATCGAGCACGGTAAGGTCGCTCAGGAGCTGGGCGCCGATGCGCTTGTCGCCACCTGCCCGTTCTATGCCCTGCAGGGCATGACCGAGGTCGAGGAGCACTTCCGCATCCTGCATGAGGAACTCGACCTGCCCATCTTCGCCTATGACATCCCCGTGTGTGTCCACACCAAGCTCCCGTGGAAGCTCCTTGCCAAGCTCGGTGCCGAGGGCGTTCTGGCCGGCGTCAAGGATTCCTCGGGTGATGACATCTCGTTCCGCTACCTCGTTCAGGAGAACGAGAAGAACGGCCATCCGATGAGCATCCTCACCGGTCACGAGGTTGTTGTCGACGGCGCCTACCTCGGTGGCGCCGACGGTTCCGTTCCGGGTCTCGCCAACGTTGAGCCCGAGGGCTACGTGCGTCAGTGGAAGGCCGCTCAGGCTGGTGACTGGGCTACCGTCAAGGCCGAGCAGGATCGCCTCAATGAGATTTCGCACATCTGGGATGTCACCTCGGGCGTCCAGGGTTATGCCGGTGGCGTCGGCGCCTTCAAGACCGCTATGAACCTCATGGGTATCTTCGACAGCCCGACCATGCCGCGCCCGGTGAAGGCCATGACCGGCGAGAACGTCGAGGCGATCAAGAAGGTCCTCCAGGACAACGGTCTCCTGTAAAGCTTCCCCGGGCACCCGACCTCGCCGTTCAACCGTGCGGCCATGACCCATTAGATCAATGGTCACACGGTTTCTTGGCGATCTCGGGCACCTGGAAAACCTTTTCCGCGCTGTGACGGCTAGCCTGACGGCGCATTTCCTGTAGTTGTTTTTTATCTCCTAAGGAGAGCGACATGGAGAACAAGTACGTCTGCTCTGTCGATATCGGCGGAACTAAGATCGCGACTGCCATCATGGAGTACCCGGCTGACGGTAGTGTGCCCCATCCTGTTTTTGAGGCCGAGGTTCCCACCGAGGCCCAAGAGGGCGGCGAGGCCGTCTTCCAGCGTATCGAGGCGTCCATCAAGGCTGCTCTCGAGGCGAATCCCGATGTCGAGGTCCTTGGCGTCGGTATCGGTGCTGCCGGCGTCGTCGATCCCAAGACGGGCGCCATCGCGTATGCCAACGAGATCATGCCCGGCTGGTCCGGTGTTCAGTTGGGGCCGCGCCTGCGCGAGGACCTCGGTCTTCCCGTTGCCGTTGTAGGCGACGTGCAGGCTCATGCTCTGGGCGAGGCCCACTGGGGCGTCGGCAAGGGCAAGTTCTCCGTCTTGTGTCTTGGCATCGGTACGGGCATCGGCGGCGCATATGTCGAGAACGGCCGCGTGATGCAAGGCTTCCATGGTGCTGCTGGCCATATGGGCCACATCGAGTGCTCGGCTGCCGCCGGTATTCCCTGCGCCTGCGGGCGTTCCGGCCATCTGGAGTCGGTTGCTTCGGGCACTTCCATTGGTCGTATGTACGATGAGCGCTTTGGTCGCGTCGACCCCAGCCGTCCTTCGGTCGGTCGCGATGTGAACGACCTGTGCCGTGCGGGCGACGCAAAGGCGACCGAGGTCATCCATGACGCCGGCTTTGCGCTGGGTGCCAGCTTGGGCTCGCTCGCTAACATCCTGGACCCTGAGGTCATCGTGCTTTCGGGCGGCGTGATTCACCAAGGTCCCGATTGGCGTTCACAGACGTGGAAGGACTCGGTGCACGAGGGCTATGCCAGCCAGGCGCTCGACCCGCTTCAGGACACGCCGATTCTCATCGGCTCTCTGGAGGGCGACGCGCCGCTCATCGGTGCTGCCGAACACCTTCTTGCGTCGTTGAAGTAAATATAACTACCAAGTGCGCCTTCTGAGGTGCCGCAGATTGACGTGAAAGAGGAGCGAAGCGTACTTCGGTACGCGAGCGACGGTTTGAACGTCAAGGTGCGGTGTCTCAGAAGGCTGTTTTGAGAAAGGTTGAGTCGAACATGACCGTCGATCCTTTGATCCAGTCCCTGAAGGGCAAGCTCGTCGTGAGCGTTCAGGCGTATATGGGCGAGCCGCTTCGTACGCCCGAGACCATGGCTCAAATGTCTCGCGCTTGCGAGCTCGGC
Organism: Collinsella aerofaciens; assembly: GCA_905213325.1. GTDB lineage: Bacteria > Actinomycetota > Coriobacteriia > Coriobacteriales > Coriobacteriaceae > Collinsella > Collinsella aerofaciens_AG. The sequence continues at coordinate 14,304 of CAJMHW010000016.1, read as the reverse complement.
GGCGCCGCCGCCATTCGCTGCCAGGGCCTTGCCGACATTGCCGCCATTAAGGGTCGCTGTGAGGTTCCCGTCATCGGCCTGTGGAAGGATGGGCACGAGGGCGTTTACATCACGCCGACGCTGCGTCACGCTCGCGCCTGCGTTGCTGCCGGTGCCGATATCGTGGCGATCGACGCCACCGATCGTCCGCGCCCCGATGGCAAGACGGTCGAGGATACCTTCCGTCCGCTGCACGAGGAGGGTGTGCTCCTGATGGCGGATTGTGCCACCATCGAGGATATTCGCCGTGCTGTTGATATGGGCTTTGACCTGGTATCCACCACGCTTTCTCACGGCGTCGCCGCCATCGACTGCACCATGGCCGATGGCCCCGATCTGCCGCTCCTGCGTCAGGCGACCGAGGAATTCCCCGGCCTTCCCATCATTTGCGAGGGTCGCGTGCATACGCCCGAGGAGGCTCGCGCCGCGATCGATGCTGGTGCCTGGGCCGTTGTCGTCGGCACCGCCATCACGCACCCCACGAGTATTACGAGTTGGTTTAAGGCTGCGCTTGAGGCGTAAGACAGGCCTCGTATCCGCTCGGGGCGGTATACTCAATATAGGCAATTGACCGCGCGGGATCCGGGTTGCTGGGTCCCGCGCTTGTTTTCGGGAGGCAACACATGCAAAAGGGAGATGCCATGGATGCGGCGGAGCGCTCGGAGCGCATCCCCGATATCGTCATCATCACCGGAATGTCCGGATCAGGCCGCACACAGGCCATGCACGTGTTCGAGGACATGGGCTATTTTTGCATCGATAACCTGCCTCCGCGTCTCATCGCCCAGCTTGCCGAGCTCGTCGGCATCAATACGGGCGTGGGCAGGCATCTCGCCGTCACCTGCGATTTGCGTAGCCAGGGACTGTTTGACGAGCTGCTCGATGCGGTCGCCGCGCTCGAAGAGCGCGAGATGAGCTGCGACATCGTGTTCCTGGAGGCTTCTGACGAGGTGCTGATTCGTCGCTACAGCGAAAATCGCCGCCGTCATCCCATTGCCAAGCCGGGGGAGACTACGGCCGATGCCATTCAGCGCGAGCGCCTTCAGCTGCAGGGCGTGCGCGACCGAGCCGATATGATTATCGACACGAGCCGTCTGCGTACCTCTGCGCTGCGCAACAAGCTACGTATGGCATTTTCCGAGCTGTCCGACCAGCAGCTCATGGACGTCCACGTGTTCTCGTTTGGCTTTAAGCACGGCATGCCCGTCGAAGCGGATATTATGATCGACGTCCGCTTCCTGCCCAATCCGTTCTACGATCCCGAGATGCGCACGATGACCGGTCTCGATAAAAAGGTCTCCGATTTTGTTCTGGACCATCCCAAGACGCAGGAGTTTTGGAAGGCTTGGACACAGCTGCTCGATACGGTCATGCCCGGTTATATCGCGGAGGGTAAGCCGCAGCTTTCTATCGCCATCGGCTGCACGGGCGGCCAGCACCGCAGCGTTGCCATTGCCGAGGCCACGGCACGTTATTTGGAAGGTGCCCAATATCACGTGAGCATTTCCCACCGCGACCTGTCGCGCGCCAACACGAAGGCATAGGCCTGCATGTCGTTTACCGCTGAGGTGCGCGACGAGCTTGCGCGCTGCGAACCCGAATGTGAATACTGCGACTTGTCGACGCTTGCCGCCCTCACGCGCGTGAGCGGTACGCTCTCGCTTACCGGCTCTGGGCGGTATCGTTTGACGGTTGCGACTGAGACGGGAGCCGTCGCGCGCACGATGATCACGCTGACGCATCGTATCCTTAAGCTCAAAACGGAGTTCACCGTCCGTAAATCTGTATTGCATAAGGTTCGAAACTACCTCATCACCTTGCCTGATCAGCCAGACCTGGATAAGGCCTTGGTTCTGCTGGGTATCCTCGAACGTAGGGGAGGACTTGTCGCCGGCGTACCCCGACATATCGTTGCCCGTCCTTGCTGTAGACTTGCCTATATCCGCGGCGCGCTCATCGCGGGCGGCTTCGTGGCCGATCCACGCGGCGATTTTCATTTGGAGATTGCTGTGCAGGGCGAGCAATATGCCAAGGGGCTTTGCGATCTGTTGGAGCAGATTGGGGTCCATGCTCGTGTTAATGCACGGCGGGGGTCATATGCCGTGTACATTAAGAGCGCCGAGGAAATCGAGCATCTATTAAAGCTGATTGGCGCCAAGCGCAGCGTTGCCGAGATTGAGGAGGCGCGCGCGGTCAAGTTGGTTAAGAACGATGTGAACCGTCGCGTGAACGCCGAGCTCGCCAACCAGACCAGAAGCGCCGGTGCCGCCCAACATCAGCTTGCGCTTATCGATGAGCTCGAGCAGCGTGGCCTTCGTGATGCGCTTCCGGATGCCTTGGCGGTCTTTTGCGACCTGCGCGAGCGCTATCCCGATCTGTCGCTGCGTGATTTGGGGGAGATGGCTGACCCTCCCTTGTCGAAGTCAGCCCTCTACCATCGTGTTTTACGGCTTGAAAAGCTCATTGAAGCAAACAGGTAGTTTGAAGTAACGACTTATATATGGATTTAGCTGCTATTTTAGTATTTAAAACGTTTTAACGTAAATTTGATTTTCAATTTCGAGCATTCTCGTGAAATTCAAGTCAAAAAAAAGGTATATTAGGCGAGTGGTTAGTTTGTGGGCCTCAACGGCGGGCGCTGTAGCTCGCGGGGGCCTTACGAAAGGAGACACAATGGCAGTAAAGGTTGCTATTAACGGCTTCGGTCGCATCGGTCGTCTGGCTTTCCGTCAGATGTTCGGTCATGAGGGCTCCGAGATCGTCGCTATCAACGACCTCACCTCTCCCGATATGCTCGCTTACCTGCTGAAGTACGACTCCACGCAGGGCAACTACGCTCGCGATCACGAGGTCGTTGCTGGCGAGGATTCCATCACCGTTGACGGCAAGGAGATCAAGATCTACAAGGAGGCCGACGCTAACAACCTGCCTTGGGGCGACCTTGACGTCGACGTCGTTCTCGAGTGCACCGGCTTCTACACCAGCAAGGCTAAGGCTCAGGCCCACATCAACGCTGGCGCCAAGAAGGTCGTCATCTCCGCTCCGGCCGGCAGCGATCTGCCCACCATCGTGTACAACGTCAACCATGAGACGCTGACCGCTGAGGACAACATCATCTCCGCTGCTTCCTGCACCACCAACTGCCTCGCCCCGATGGCCAAGGGTCTGAACGACTTCGCTCCCATCGTGTCCGGCATCATGACCACCATCCACGCCTTCACCGGCGACCAGATGCCGCTCGACGGCCCGCAGCGCAAGGGCAACTTCCGTCGCTCCCGCGCCTGCTCCGAGAACATCGTCCCGAACACCACGGGCGCTGCCAAGGCCATCGGCCTGGTTCTCCCCGAGCTCAACGGCAAGCTCATCGGTGCCGCCCAGCGCGTCCCGACGCCGACCGGCTCGCTGACCAACCTCTACGCCGTCGTTGACAAGAAGGTCACCGTCGACGAGGTCAACGCTGCCATGAAGGCCTACGCCGAGACCATCCCCGAGACCTTCGCCTACAACGAGGACCAGATCGTCTCCCGCGACATCGTCGGCGAGACCCACGGCTCCATCTTCGACGCCACTCAGACCATGTGCTCTGACCTCGGCAACGGCCAGACCCTCGTTCAGGTCACCTCTTGGTACGACAACGAGAACTCCTACACCTCTCAGATGGTCCGCACCATCAAGTACTTCGAGAAGTTCGTTGCTTAATTTAGCTTTTAGCGAATAGCTCGTTGAGCGTCTAAAGAAGGGCGCGGCCTTATAGGGCTTACACCCTAGGGTCGCGCCCTTTTTATAAGAAATCGTCTGCCGTAATGGGAGGCAGACACGTACGAAAGGTAGAAGCAAACATGGCCTTTACCAAGAAGACCGTCCGCGACATCGATGTCGACGGAAAGCGCGTTCTCGTCCGCGTTGACTTTAACGTGCCTATCAAGGATGGCGTCGTTGGCGACACCACCCGTATCAAGGCTGCCCTGCCCACCATCAACTACCTCGTTGAGCACAACGCTCGCGTCATCCTCATGAGCCACCTCGGCCGTCCCGAGGGCACCGGCTTCCAGCCCGAGCTGTCCCTCGAGCCCGTCGCCAAGAAGCTCGCTGAGCTCTCTGGTCTCGACGTTGCCTTTGTCGCTGACACCTACGGCGAGAAGGCTGCTGAGGCTGTCGCCGCCGTCGAGCCGGGTAAGGTCCTCGTTCTCGAGAACGTCCGTTTTGACAAGCGTGAGAAGAAGAACGATCCCGAGATCGCCAAGAAGCTCGCTTCCTATGGTGACGTCTTCGTTCTCGATGCCTTCGGCACCGCTCACCGCGCCCAGGGTTCCGTCGTGGGCCCCGCCGCTTACCTGCCTGCCGTCGCCGGCTTCTTGCTCGAGAAGGAGGTCGACACGCTGACCGGCATCTTCGCCGAGCCCGAGCGCCCCTTCGTCGCCATCGTCGGCGGTTCCAAGGTTTCCTCCAAGATCGGCGTTCTCGATCACCTCATCGACTCCGCTGACACCCTGATCATCGGTGGCGGCATGGCCTACACCTTCTTCCTGGCTCAGGGCCTGTCCGTTGGTCAGTCCCTCAAGGAAGAGGACTGGGTCGAGCGCGCCGGCGAGATGCTCAAGAAGGCCGAGGAGAAGGGTGTCAAGATCCTACTCCCCATCGACAACCGTGTTGCCGATCACTTTGGCGAGGACGCTGTCCCCGAGGTTGTTGCTTCCGACGCTATCCCCGACGATCGTGAGGGTATGGACATCGGTCCCAAGACCGAGGAGCTCTATGCCGAGGCTGTCAAGGGCGCCAAGACCGTGTTCTGGAACGGCCCCATGGGCGTCTTCGAGTTTGACAACTTTGCTCACGGCACCCAGGCTATCGCCGAGGCTCTCGCCGAGGCTGACTGCACCTCGATCATCGGCGGTGGTGACTCTGTCGCAGCTGTCAACAAGTTCAACCTGGCCGACAAGATGAGCTGGATCTCCACCGGTGGTGGCGCTTCCATGGAGCTCGTCGAGGGTAAGGCCCTGCCCGGAGTGGAGGCGCTTCTCGATGCCTAATCGCACCCTTCTTATCGCTGGTAACTGGAAGATGAACAACGACGTCGCCGAGGCCGCCAAGCTCGCCGACGAGCTGGCTCAGGCTCTGCCCGAGGTTCCGGCTGGCGTCGAGGTGCTCGTCTGCCCTCCGACCATCGACATCACCACGGTTCATGACCGCATTCAGGCTGCCCCCATCGCCCTCGGTGCACAGAACGTGTACTGGGAGGCCAAGGGTGCCTTCACCGGTGAGTCTTCTTGCGACATGCTCAAGTCCGCTGGCTGCACCTACTGCATCATCGGTCACTCCGAGCGTCGCGACTACTTCCACGAGACCGACGAGGATCAGAACAAGAAGGCTAAGGCTCTCGTTTCCGCCGGTCTTGTTCCCGTCTTCTGCTGCGGCGAGTCCCTCGAGGTCCGCGAGGCTGGCACCTATGTCGAGCACGTCGTGAACCAGGTCAAGGCTGGCCTTGCTGGCCTTGAGATCACCTGCCCCAAGCAGGTCGTCGTCGCCTACGAGCCCATCTGGGCCATCGGCACAGGCAAGACCGCTACCGCCGAGGACGCTCAGGAGGTCTGCGGCGCTATCCGTGAGACCCTCAAGGAGATGTTCGGCGAGGAGCTCGCCAACGGCATCCGCGTGCTGTATGGCGGTTCCGCCAAGCCCGGCAACATCGCCGAGCTCGTCGCCAAGCCCGACGTTGACGGCGCCCTCGTGGGCGGCGCTTCGCTCAAGGCTGCCGACTTCGCCTCTATGGTCGTCAAGGCAGGCGAGTAGGACATATGGCACAACGTCATCTTCCTGCACTCCTGATCATCATGGATGGTTGCGGCCTTGCTCCGGCCGATGGCGAGAACGCCGTCGCCGCTGCCAAGACGCCCTTCCTTGATAGCCTGTACGAGAAGTACCCCCACACCACGCTCGGCGCTTCGGGCGAGGACGTGGGCCTTCCCGACGGCCAGATGGGCAACTCCGAGGTGGGTCACCTCAACATCGGTGCCGGCCGCATCGTGTTCCAGGAGCTTTCGCGCATCAACAATGCCATCAAGGACGGCTCCATCGCCAAGAACGAGGTTTTTGTCAAGGCTATGGACGATGTCAAGGCTGACGGCAAGACTCTCCACCTCATGGGCCTTATGAGCCCTGGCGGTGTTCATTCTCATATGAACCACGTTGAGGCTCTGGTCAAGATGGCTGCCGAGCATGGCGTCAAGACCGTTCGTGTCCACGCCTTCATGGATGGCCGCGACGTCGACCCGCAGTCCGGTGCTGGCTACATGAGCGAGTTCTGCGCCTTCCTGGCCAAGATTTCCGAGGAGACCGGTTGCGACGCTCGCGTTGCCACCGTCTCGGGTCGTTATTGGGCGATGGACCGCGACAACCGTTGGGAGCGCATCCAGCGCGCCTACGACGTCATGGTCAACGCGTCCGATGCCGATGTCGACCCCGTTGCCGGTATCAAGGCCTACTACGAGAAGGACCCGCGCGGCGACGAGTTCGTCGAGCCCTTCGCTGCCCACAACGAGGGCATTCACGAGGGCGACGCGGCCATCTTCTTCAACTTCCGTCCCGACCGCGCTCGTCAGATGACCCGCGTGTTCACGGACAAGGAGTTCGACGGCTTTGAGCGCGAGCAGATCAAGCTTTCGCACTTTGTGACGATGACCGAGTACGATCCGACGTTTGACGTCGAGGTCGCCTTCCCCAAGACGTTCCCCGAGAACGTCCTGGCCGACGTTATCGCCGCCAATGGCCTGAAGCAGCTGCACACTGCCGAGACCGAGAAGTACGCCCACGTGACGTTCTTCCTCAACGGTGGCATCGAGGAGCCCAAGGAGGGCGAGGAGCGCGTGCTCGTCGCTTCCCCCAAGGTTGCTACCTACGATCTGCAGCCCGAGATGAGCGCTCCCGAGGTTGCCGAGAAGCTCGTCGCCGCCATCAACGAGGATCGCGCTGATTTCTACATCGTGAACTTCGCGAACTGCGACATGGTTGGTCACACCGGTGTCTTCGACGCTGCCGTTAAGGCTGTCGAGGCTGTTGACGATGCCCTGTCCAAGGTTGTCCCGGCGATTCTCGCCAAGGGCGGCTTTGCACTGATTACCGCCGACCACGGCAACGCCGATCACATGTTTGACGTTGCTTCCGACGGTTCCAAGCATCCGTTTACGGCTCACACCACCAACCGCGTGCCGTTCATCATCGTTGATGAGAAGGCACAGCTCACCGGTATCGAGGACGGCCGTCTTTCCGATATCGCTCCGACCATGCTCACCATGGCTGGTATTGAGCCTTCCGCCGAGATGACGGGCCGCGTGCTCGCCACCGAGGCCTAAGAGAAAACAAATACCGTTTTCTAGTAAGGGGGTTGTCCACAACCGGACAACCCCCTTTTTGGTATTTCTGCCATTTCCACCCCGTCCTTGAGTGGCAGGTAGGGGAGAGCGGGGGATTGTGGTACAGTACTGGAGTTTGAACTGTTCTATTAAGGAGCTTATCTATGAGTCCGTTCCAGATTCTTCTGTTTGTCGTTTGGGCTGTCTCTGCCGTGGCGCTGACGATTCTCGTCCTGATGCATTCCGGTAAGGGCACCGGCGTTTCGGATATGATCGCTAGCTCGCTGTATAACTCCAGCTCTGCCACGGGCGTCATGGAGCAGAACCTCGATCGCCTGACGGTAATTATGGCCGTTGTTTTTGCCGTGTGCGTCGTCCTGTGCATGTTCTTCTTCCCGCAGGGCATCGTGGGCTACTAAGCATCGGCGTATATACGTTTGCAATGGGTCTCGCATGTGCGGGACCCTTTTTGTTTACATATTTGTAACAGAGTCAAAATATCCCCACATACTTCGCCCAACTAAAGAAATTCTCGACCGTTAACCGGAATTAGCCCCAAATCGTGCATAAAATGCGCTACTGTATTGCGAAACGTTGGTTCGTTGTGCATAACCAGCCATAGCAGCGGGCGGCGTTTTGATGGTTCGGATCGGATTGTCTCGACATATGTCCGACTGAACATTTCTTTGTCCTATCTCATAAGGAGGATGGCATGGCTGATTCTATGTTCCACCAGCCCGTTATGGGTCGTCGCGCCTTTGTTGGCGGCACCCTCGCTGCGAGCTCCATGGCTTTTCTTGCCGCATGCGGCAAGAAGGGCGGCGACACTTCCGGTTCTGAGTCCGGTTCGACGCTGAACTTCTACATCAACAACCCGGTCTGCATCGACCCCTACAATGTCCAGGAGGACCAGGGCACTCAGGTCGAGTACCAGCTCTTTGACGCTCTGACCTCTTATGACGCCGAGAAGGGCGAGATCGTTCCGCTGGCTTGCGAGTCCTTCGAGGCCAACGACGACGCCACCGAGTTCACCTTCAAGATCAAGAAGGCCAAGTTCCACAACGGTGACGACGTTACCTCCAAGTCCTTCAAGCTCGGTTGGGAGCGTCTGGTCAACACCAAGTCGGCCATCGCTACCGAGTATGGCCCTTCCGAGGTCTCCTATCACCTTTCCATGGTCGAGGGCTATGACGATCTGCTTGCCGGTAACGCTACTGAACTCAGCGGTGTTACCTGCCCCGACGATGAGACCCTCGTCGTCAAGCTGTCTTCCGCTTACGCCGACTTCCCCTTCGTCGCCTCTCACCCGGCTCTGGCCCCGGTTCCCGAGTGCGCCGAGTCCGATGCCAAGAGCTTCTACCTTGCACCGGTCGGTAACGGCCCGTTCATGATGGACGGCAAGTGGGAGGATGGTCAGGAGATCAACCTCAAGAAGTTCGACGATTACTATGGCGACAAGGCCAAGATCGATGGCATCCACTTCCAGGTCATCAAGGACATGGAGACCGCTTACAAGGAGTTCCAGGCCGGTAACCTCGATGTCTGCGACGTTCCCGTTGCTCAGATCGACGCCGCCAAGAAGGATCGCGGCGTGTCCAAGGACGGCTACACCATGGGCGACGGCGAGCGCATGCTGCTCGGCTCCGAGCCTTCCACCTACTACCTGACCTGCAACAACACGGCCGAGCCGTTCAACAACGCCGACCTGCGCAGGGGTATCTCCCTGGCCATCAACCGTGAGGCCATCTGCAAGACCATCTTCAAGGGTACCCGTACCCCCGCCGACGGCATTGTTCCTCCGGGCATCGATGGCTACAAGGAGGGCGCATGGGAGTTCTGCGCCTACGACGTCGACAAGGCTAACGAGTACCTCGACAAGGTTGCTCCCGCTGGCGCTAACGGCGATCGTGGCATTAACGTGACCCTTTCCTACAACCAGGATGGTGGCCACAAGGAGATCATGGAGTCCATCATCGGTGACCTCGCCAAGGTTGGCGTTACCGCTGTCTCCGATACCCCTGAGTGGTCTGCCTTGCTCGAGCAGTACCAGAACTTTAACTATCAGTTCGGTCGTCTGGGTTGGATTGCCGACTACCCGATTATGGACAACTTCCTGTATCCGCTGTTCCACTCCGACTCCCTCGGTGGCGACAACCGCTCCGGTTACAACAACCCCGAGTTCGACGCCAAGGTCAACGAGGCTCGCACCACGGTTGACGACGAAGAGCGCGTTGCTAAGATGCAGGAGGCCGACGCTATGGTCGCTGCCGACTGCCCGGTCATCCCGGTGATGTTCTACACGCACACCATCGTCGGCTCCGATCGCATCAAGCACCTCTATGTCGATCCGCAGAAGCACGCCGAGCTGGGTACCGCTGAGCTCGCCTAAGAGTTTGCAGCTTCCGTGAGGGTCAAGTATTTACGTAGACCTCATGGGAAACATACAGTTCTCCCTAACCTGGGGTAAACTGGCTGATGGTAATTTTGGGATGCCGGTCTGGCGATCGGCATCCCATTTAGGTTAATCCCTAGATAGGGGAGTGGTATGGGTAAGTACATCGTTAAACGTGTGCTTCAGTTCATCCCGGTATTTTTGGGCGTTACGCTGATTCTGTTCGCCCTTCAGAATATCGTGCCGGGAGATCCGATCAAGCTGATCGGTGGAGACAAGGCTCTGTCCCCCGAGGTGGAGCTTCAGCTTCGCGTCCGCTATCACCTGGTCCAGTCGGACGAGGACGGCAACGCGATCCTTGACGAGAACGGCGACCCCGTTCAAACGTCGCTCGTGGACCGTTACTTGTATTACATGAACGGCCTGCTTCATGGCGATCTGGGCAATTCGTATCAGCGCAAGCTGCCGGTTACGGAAATCTTTGCCCAGAAGTATCCGTATACGGTCAAACTTGCCGCGTGCGCCATCGTGCTCGAGGCAATCATGGGTATCGGTGCGGGTATCATTTCGGCGGTAAAGCGTTATTCCTTCTGGGATATTTTGGTAACGCTCACCACGTCGATCCTCGTTGCGGTCCCGGCCTTCTGGCTCGGTATGTTGCTGCAGCTGTTCTTTGGCGTCATCCTCAAGGACGCTACGGGCGGTGCAATCTCCATGCCGATCTCGGGTGCCGGCGGTTCCAGCTCTCAGTATCAGGATTGGATGCACTATGTGCTTCCGACCATTACGCTGGCTTCGGTTTCGACCGCTTATGCCGCCCGCATTATGCGCTCGCAGCTGCTTGACGTCATGAACCAGGATTACATCCGTACGGCAAAGGCCAAGGGTCTCTCCAATCGCGCGATCATCGTCAAGCATGCGCTTAAGAATGCACTCATCCCCGTCGTTACCTATATTGGTGTCGACTTTGGTGGCATGCTTTCGGGCGCCATCCTGACCGAGACGGTTTTTAACTGGCCCGGTATCGGCTATGAGGTCTATCGCGCCATTAGCATGCGTGACTGGCCCATCGTTATGGGCGGCGTTACGCTCATCGTCGTCGTCGTCATGGTGATTAACCTGCTCGTCGACATTAGCTATGCATTCCTCGACCCGCGCATCCGCCTTGGCGGTCCGTCGGATAAGGCCTAAGGGAGGTACGTCTCATGCAGGAAACTGATTCTCAGTCTCAGGAGCAGGCTACCGCCACCAAGGCCGCATCTGCTCCCGCCAAGTCCCGCACGCTGTGGGGCGACGCTTTTAAGCGTCTTCGCAAGAACAAGCTCGCCGTTATCGGTGTCTGCTGGATCATCATCGTCGTTTTGGTTGCCCTGACCGCAGATCTGTGGGCTAAGCCCTGGCTCGGTTCGCCGACGGCTTCCGACTCGACCACCATGGCCGAGACGTCGCTGTTGGCTCCGTGTGCAGAGCACCCGTTTGGCACCGACGCCCTTGGTCGCGACATTCTCGTCCGCGTTATCTACGGTGCACGCGTTTCGCTGTCCGTCGGCATTATGGCCACCGCGATCTCCACGGTGATCGGTCTGGTCATGGGTGCTCTGGCCGGTTTCTACGGCGGGATCTGGGATACGATCATCATGCGCTGTGCGGACATCTTCCTGGCGTTCCCGTACGTGCTGTTCGTTGTCGCCATGATCGCCGTTATCGGCCGTGGTCTTCAGAACGTCTTTATCGCCATCGGTATTCTCGGCTGGCCTTCGATTGCGCGCGTCTTCCGCTCTGCAATCTTGACGGTCAAGGAAAACGACTATGTTGACGCTGCGCGCGCGATGGGTGCATCCGATGCTCGTATCGTCGTGCGTCACATCTTCCCGAACTCCGTCGCCTCTATCGTGGTCTACGCAACCATGAACATTGGTGGCGCCATTCTGACCGAGTCCGCTCTGTCCTTCCTCGGCATGGGCGTTATTCCGCCTACGCCTTCGTGGGGCTCCATGATTCAGGACGGTCAGCAGTATCTTCTGACCGCTCCCTGGATGATGATCATGCCCGGTCTGGCAATTCTCTCGACGGTGCTCGCCTTCACCCTGCTGGGTGACGGTCTGCGCGACGCCCTCGACGTCAAGATGAAGGACGCATAAGGATGAAGAAGAACAAGAACTATGTGGACCTGAAGGACCAGCCGGTTCCCGAGGGCCAGCATCTGCTCGAGGTCGATGACCTTAAGATGTATTTCCACACCGAGGATGGCGTCGTTCGCGCTGTCGACGGTGTCTCCTACACGCTCGATCGCGGCGAGACCCTGGGAGTCGTCGGTGAATCCGGCTCCGGTAAGTCCGTGACCGCCATGACCATCATGGGCCTTATCTCGATGCCTCCGGGAAAGATCGAGGGCGGTGACGTTCGCTATCGCGGTCGTTCTATCCTCGAGATGACCGAGGAAGAGATGCAGCACATTCGCGGTAACGATATCGCGATGATCTTCCAGGATCCTATGACCTCCTTGAACCCGGTCTATAAGATCGGCAAGCAGGTGGGCGAGGGCCTTCGTCTGCACCGTGGCTACTCCAAGCAGGAGGCGCTCAAGCGTGCTACCGAGCTTTTGGACCTCGTGGGTATCCCCGAGCCCGAGAAGCGCGTCAATGAGTATCCGCACCAGTTCTCTGGCGGTATGCGTCAGCGCGTCATGATTGCCATGGCTCTTGCCTGCGATCCCGATATTCTGATTGCCGATGAGCCCACGACTGCCCTGGACGTTACCATTCAGGCTCAGATTATTGAGCTTATGCAGGAAATGCAGGAGAAGAATGGCAACGCCATCATCATGATTACCCATGACCTGGGCGTCGTTGCCGATATGGCCGATAAGATCATGGTTATGTACGCCGGCCGTCCCGTCGAGTTCGGTACTGCTGAGGAAATCTTCTACGAGAGCCGCCACCCCTACACCTGGGGCCTTATCCGCTCCATCCCGGAGCAGGCCATCGAAGAGAAGAAGCCTCTTACGCCGATTCACGGCAACCCGCCTTCGCTCATGAACCTGCCCGAGGGCTGCGTATTCTCTCCTCGTTGTCCCTATGCGACGGACAAGTGCCGCAAGCAGCGCCCCGAGCGCGTTGTCACCGAGTCCGGCCACTATTCTGCGTGCCACTACTCCGGTGACCCCGAGTTCCTCAAGAACGCCCCTGAGACGTCCCGTACGCGCAAGGATTCCAAGAAGGGAGGCGAGGCGTAATGGCAGATACCAACGAGCGTACTCCGCTGCTGAAGGTCGAGCACCTCTCTAAGGAGTTTCCCGCTGAGTCCGGCATGTTCGCCAAGCGCTTCTCCAAGCGTGTCGTCTCTGCTGTGAATGACATTTCGTTCGAGATTTATCCGGGCGAGACCTTTGGCCTGGTCGGCGAGTCTGGTTGCGGTAAGTCCACCACGGGCCGCACCATCATGCGCCTGACCAAGCCGACGGCAGGCAAAGTGTTCTTCCAGGGCAAAGACGTTGCCGAGATGAGCAAGCACGAGATCAAGGATATGCGTCGCGAGATGCAGTTCATCTTCCAGGACCCCTATGCTTCGCTGAATCCTCGTATGACCATCGGCGAGATTGTCTCTGAGCCCATGACCATTCATGGCGTGGGCACCAAGGAAGAGCGTATCGAGCGTGTCCGCGAGCTGCTGGACGTCGTCGGTCTGAACCCCGAGCACATCAACCGCTATCCGCACGAGTTCTCGGGCGGCCAGCGTCAGCGTGTCGGCATTGCCCGCGCGTTTGCTCTGAAGCCCAAGCTGATTATCTGCGACGAGCCGGTTTCCGCTCTGGATGTGTCCATTCAGGCCCAGGTTCTGAACCTGCTCAAGGAACTGCAGGACAAGTTCGGTACCGCGTATCTGTTTATCGCTCACGACCTGTCCGTCGTGCAGCACATTTCCGATCGCGTTGCCGTTATGTATCTGGGTAAGATGGTCGAGGTTTCGGACTGGAAGACGCTCTATAGCGAGCCTCACCATCCGTACACGCAGTCGCTGCTGTCTGCTGTGCCGGTGCCCGATCCTGACATCCAGAAGACTCGTAAGCGCATCATCCTCGCCGGCGATCCGCCGTCACCGCTGGATCCGCCGACCGGTTGCCGTTTCCACACGCGCTGCCCGATCGCTCAGGGCATCTGCTCCGAGAAGCTGCCTGAGTTTAAGGAAGTCGCTCCGGGCCACTGCTGTGCCTGCCACTTCGCCGAGCCGTTCCCGATCAAGGAATCGCACATCGACCTGTAGTCGGTTGTTCTCGTCCGGGCCCGCCCTGAAGTTACTTTTCAGAACGTCCTCGGACATGCAAGAAACCCCCGCTGCGCACTTCGTGCGGCGGGGGTTTCTTGCGTCCTGCGGGATGTTCTGATAAGTAACTTCAGGGCGGGCCCTGCGGTAACTCGGCAGGGGAGTGCGATTCCTCGATCGCTCACTTTATCTAATAAGAAATTGAGTGAGGCCGGAGCTTTAGCTCCGGCCTCCTTATATAAGGGCTCGGCAAGGCCGAGC
>CAJMHW010000015.1 GCA_905213325.1 Collinsella aerofaciens | reverse complement strand
TGGCGGCATGCCTGCGGGCGACCCGGTCCGGGGCCTGGCCCTTGGCGAGGCCCTTCGGCCGCCCCGAGCACGTCAGGTAGTGCCACGCGGCCTCGACCAGCGCCTTCCTCAGGTGTTTGTTGCCTGCCTTGGTGATCGCGCCCCTGCGGTCGCTCTCCCCGCTGGAGTGCTCGGAGGGCGTCAGGCCGACCCATGCGGCGAACGAGCGGGCATTCCTGAACCTCGAGAACTCGCCGGCCTCGAACACGAGGTCGGCGGCGGACGCGGTGTCGACGCCCTTGAGGCAGCGCAGGGAGTCGACCCTCCTCCTCCACCTGGGCTTGCGGGCCTCGGCCTCGACGAGCCCCTCGAGCCGCGCCTTCTCCTCCGCCGCCCGCCTGACCGCGTCGACGTAGTAGGCGAGCACGTCGTTGTCGGCCCCCTCCGCGAACCTAATCGACTCGATCCAGGACCAGTGCGCCCGGGTCCAGTTGCCCTTCCTGCGGCCGGTGGGCGTCCTCTCGTCGAAGGCGAGCCCGTGCCTGAGCAGGAACTTGGAGAGCCGCTGCTTCGCGCGCGAGAGGTCGTCCCTCGCGTCCTCGAGCGCCCTGGTCAGGTCGCGGGCGGCCTCGCACTCGTCGTCGGGGACCCACACCTCGACGACGTTGCCGACCGACAGCATGCGGGCGAGGAACTCGGCGTCGTTGCGGTCGTTCTTCCTGCGCCTGTCCGCGCTGGGCTTGATCATCTTCGAGACGGCGCCGACCACGCAGTCGACCCCGAGGCCGGAGAGCCTCTTCTGCAGGTCGAACCCCGTGACCCCGGATTCGTACACGCACCTGGCCTTTGGGTCCACGGACCGCACTCACTCCGCGACTGCCCCGGCGTCGTAGCCGAAGGTCGCGGCACGTACCTCCCCGGTCATGACGTCGAGGGAGACGGCCTTTATCGAGCGGGCGTGGACGTCGAGGCCGATGAAGGTGGTAGTATCGAGCATGGGAGCCCCTTCCATGAATGCGGCGTGGCCGCCGCGGCTGAATTAGACACTCACCATTGTCGGCCTAATCCGCGGTCTTTCATGCAGCAGGGGCTCTCAATGTTTTTATGTCCTGCTCATATCGTCTGTGCCGGCACCTGGGGACACTCCTTATGTCAAGAGATTGGTGCAAGAGGGATAGATTGCCTTGCATCAATCTAATAAGTTGCGGTGAGCGTTTTTTGGCAGCTGGTTTACTTGCTCGCGAACAGCCAGACTAGGATGATCACCAGGATTGCGGCGACGATGCAGACGATGGCGCCGGTGAATTTGATGCGTGAGTCGCGGGTACGCTCGCGCACCGCGTCCTCGGTGGCCTCGAGCTGGGCGACTTCTCGCTCGGTCTCGGCGTGTTCTGCTTTGTCTCGGGCCAAGGATCCTGCAAGCGACTCAGTGATCTCTGGGTGGTCGTGTACTTCGGTCGCCTGTTCGATAATCGACTGCGCATGCGCGGCATCTGCTTGGGCGTTGGCGATGCTCTGCTCTTGGTCGCGGCGTGCCTTGTCCTCGGCAGCGATCTTCTCGCGCAGTTCGCGCTGGCGCGTTGCAGCGGCGGTTTTTGCGGTCTGCAGCTCGTCGCGCGCGGCATCGGCCTCTGCCGTCACGGCTTGGTGCGCGCGTTTGGCTTCGGCAATGGGGGCCTGCGCCTGTTCGACGGCCTGCTCGGCTGCGGCAAGCGAGTGCTCAAGGTCGGCGGTGATACGCGGGACATCTTCTTCGGCTTTACGCAGGGCATCTGCCGTGTCGGAGATCTGCATCGAGAGCTCGCTGGTGCGCACCGTATAGTTGGCGGGATTTGCCGAGGGATTGCGTTGCAGCTCGGCATACTCATGACGCAGTGTCTCGAGCTGGGCGCGCGTGGCGTCGACGGTTTGTTGTGCGGCGGCAATGCCGGCGTCTCGCTCGGCCTGCACCTTGTCGCGGATGCGCTTGGAATCCTCAAGACGGCGAACGAGGCGGTTGCCGGTCTCGCGCGAGCTCGCCTCGCGGGCCTCCACGGCGTCGAGCGCGGCCTTCAGGCGGAGCTCAGTCGCGTCATCCTCTGTCTTCATTTGTTCGAGCTGACCATTGAGCTCTGTCGCTTTGGCGGCGTGGGCATCACGGTCAATCTCGGCGGTCGCTGCAGTCTTTTGGGCTGTGGCAATCGCCTGGCGCTGGTCGGCGACGATCTGGTCGTAGCGGCCTGCGATATCCTGGCGCGTCTCGAGTTCCTCGGCCTGATCGGCAATGCGCTGCTCAAGTTCGGCCAGGTGGGCGCGGGCATCGGCAAGTGCCTTTTTCGCGGCATTCATCTCGCGCATGGCCGAGGCGCCCTGGGCGATAAAGGTGCCCACGGCGTTCGCAGTGTTCGAGACAGCGGTCCCCAGATCGCGGCTCGCGGCGGGGGAGTGCGGGGCGGTCGGGCGAGCGGTGTCGGCAGCGTCCGCATCGGCAGCCTGCGGCGCGGCGATATTGCCGGTACCGCCCTCGACCACAGAAAAGCCTGCTGCGTGCGGATCGACCGCATCGGCGCCAATCGTGGGGTGCTCGAGCTGCAGAAACGAGGGCATGGTGCTGCCCTGGTCGGCAACCGGAGTCTCGCCGGGCACAAAGGTCGAGGCCGCCTCGGCGGCCTCCTCTTCCTCGGCATCAATATCGGCATCGGCGACGGCGTCTTTCATCGCTTTGACAGCATCCATCATGGAGTCCATGACGGCATCGAGCTCTTCTTCCGAAGACACCTCGATGGGGCCCGCTGCTTGCGGGGCGTCGTCCTGTACGGGGGCGTCGTCCTGAGCGGGCGCATCGTCGTTTTGCTCATCGACGTTTTCTGATTCGGGGGTTTCCGCCGTAGCGCTTTCGTCCAAGATGGGGCCGTCGACGTCGGTACCATCGCAGGTCACAGCGTCAGTATCTGTGGTGACGTCTGCGGGATCATCAATATGCTCTTGAGTCTGGGGGTCCAGCTCGTCTGTCATAGGCATGTGCTCCTCATCGTTGTTTGTCACCCTATGATAAAGTCTCGCGCCGACATCCCGCGCGCCGCAGCAAAGTTTCAAAACGTGTTCGATGGCTCGATCTGATAACAATAACTCGGCCGCTTTATCCAGTTTGTACTTGACAATCCCTTCGCCGAACGACGTGGTGCCGTTCGCCTGCTGCGGTCTTTATTTTTCACTTGAACCCGCTAAAGTTGCATTTCAGCTTTTGGCGCGTTTATTTGGATGCGCGCAGTCGGCGGGTGCGCCCGTCGCGATTTGAAAGGACTTTATATGGGACTTTTCACTGGTAAGACCGTGATCGTCACCGGCGGCGGCAAGGCCACGCTTAAGGACGGCTCCGCTGGCTCCATCGGTTACGGCATCGATATCGCTTTTGCCAAGGAGGGCGCGAACCTCGTTATCACCGGCCGCAACGTCGCCAAGCTCGAGGCCGCCAAGGAGTCCCTCGAGGCCGAGTACGGTGTCAAGGTTCTGCCTGTTCAGGCCGATGTTTCGGCTGGTCAGGACAACGAGGCTGTCGTCCAGAACGTTATCGACAAGACCATTGAGGAGTTCGGCCGCATCGACGCCGTCGTCAACAATGCTCAGGCCAGCGCCTCGGGTGTGACCATCGCCGACCACACCATGGATCAGTTTAACCTGGCCATTTATTCCGGTCTGTATGCCACCTATCTGTACATGCAGAAGGCCTATCCGCACCTGAAGGAGACCAAGGGCTCCGTGGTCAACTTTGCCTCGGGCGCCGGCCTGTTTGGCAACTATGGTCAGTGCAGCTATGCCGCCGCCAAGGAGGGCATCCGTGGTCTGACTCGCGTTGCCGCCAACGAGTGGGGCAAGGACGGTATCAACGTCAATATCGTTTGTCCGCTTGCTTGGACCGCTGCGCTCGAGAACTTCCAAGATGCCTATCCCGAGGCGTTCAAGGCCAACGTCCACATGCCGCCGGCGGGTCACTACGGCGACGTCGAGAAGGAAATCGGCCGCGTTGTCGTTCAGCTCTGCGGTCCCGACTTTAAGTACATGAACGGCGAGACCGTCACCCTCGAGGGTGGAATGGGCCAGCGGCCTTAGGGGTTACGCGGTTTTTCCAAACCGCGTAACGGCTCGACGCTGCGCGGTCACCAGGGCGACAACTTGTCATTCAAAGAGGGCGGCATGACCAGAAGGTCTATGCCGCCCTCTTTTCATGCCAATTTGTTCGCCCTGGCGACCGCTCGCTGACGTCGCCAGAGCATCGGCGTTGCCTTGGCTGTTGGAGATGATCTCGTAGTCGTTGGGGACGTTCTTAAATGACTAGCTATAAGGGACACTCTTGCCGGCACTTGGGGACAGTCCCTAAGTGTCGGCAGATTGGGACATTCCTTTGCAAGATGGCGCTGAAGATTGTCCCCGACGACTAGTCGTTTAAGAACGTCCCCAACGACTGGTCGTTTAATGCACCAGTTTCTGTCGAGTCGGTGCTCTTTGCGGGTTGCCCGTATAATGGTTTGCGTATGAACCGCAACCAAGGAGTTCCAGTTTATGGACCAGAGCCTTTTTAAATTCGACCTGATCGCCGAGGACCCGACGACGCATGCGCGTGCCGGCGTGCTGCACACCCCGCACGGCGACATCGAGACGCCAATCTTTATGCCCGTGGGCACCAAGGCAAACGTCAAGGGTATTCCTACCGAGACCGTCAAGCAGCTCGGCGCCCAGATCGTGCTTGCCAATACCTATCACCTGTCCATGCGTCCCGGCGAGGATACCATCGCCGAGCTGGGCGGCCTGCACAAGTTTATGAACTGGCACGGCCCCATCCTCACCGACTCGGGCGGTTTCCAGGTGTTCAGCCACAACGACGCGGTCAAGCTCACCGATGAGGGCGTGCGCTTTATTGTCAACGATTACGACGGCCGCCACGTGTTCTGGACGCCCGAGGACAACATGGAAATCGCCATGAAACTCGGCTCCGACATCTGCATGCAGCTGGACCAGTGCCCGGGCTATCCCGCCACGCGCGCCTACGTTGAGCGCGCCGTTGAGCTGTCGAGTATGTGGGCCGAGCGCTGCTATAAGGCGCATACCCGCGACGACCAGGCGCTCTTTGGCATTGTTCAGGGCGGCATGCACCTAGATCTGCGCCTGCGCTCGCTGCGCCATTTGGAGGAGTGCGGCGACTTCCCCGGTTACGGCATCGGCGGCTACTCGGTGGGCGAGGACCACGAGACCATGTTCGAGACCCTGGCACCGCTCGTAAGCGAGTACATGCCCAAGCACAAGCCACGCTACCTGATGGGCGTCGGCAACCCCACCACCCTCGTGCGCGGTGTGGGCGTGGGCATCGACATGTTCGACTGCGTGCTGCCAACGCGCACCGGCCGCATGGGCACGGCGTTCTCCAGCGAGGGTCGCCTCAACTTCCGCAACGCGCGTTTTGCGCACGACGACGGCCCCATCGATCCCACCTGCACCTGCCCGGTGTGCACGGGCGGCTACAGCCGCGCGCTCATCCGCCACATGGTCACGCAGAAGGAGATGCTCGGCGGCATTCTGCTGTCGATGCACAACATCTACTACCTGCTCAACCTTATGCAGCGTGCCCGCCAGGCCATTATCGAGGGCCGCTACGGTGCGTTCGTGAGCGACTGGATGAACAGCCCTGCGGCGGTGGATTACTAAGAGCTGCGGACGCGCTTGCGAGGCGTGAGCAACGGTAAAGGCCAAGCGGCGATCGGTCGTCGCGTTCACTAACACCGTCTGCGCGACCGCTGACCGATAGCTTGCAAGCACTTTATGCATCGTGGGTACCATACCGAATAGTTGATGTTCGGGCGGGTGTTTGGCGCATGGCGTCGATCCCGCCCGTTTCTATTTTCGATAGGAGCACCCATGATTAAGAATGAGAACGTCGAGGGCGAGCCCGCCTACGACGAGACGTACCGCCGCGGCCCCGTGGTCATGCGCGGCCCCATGATTCCTAAGGACAACACCTACGCCAACCTGCTGGCGCCCGAAGATTCAACCGACTGGTTGCATGCCGATCCGTGGCGCGTCCTTCGTATTCAGGCAGAATTCGTCGATGGCTTTGGCGCGCTTGCCGAGCTCGGGCCCGCGGTGACCATCTTCGGCAGTGCCCGCACGCCCAAGACCGATCCGCTCTACAAGGCGGCGCGCACGGTCGGCCGCAAGATCGCGCAGCGCGGCGTGGCGGTTATCACCGGCGGCGGCCCCGGCATTATGGAGGCGGCCAACAGGGGGGCGGCGAGTGCCAACGGCAAGTCGGTCGGCTTGGGTATCGAGCTTCCGCACGAGCAGGGGCTCAACAAATACGTGAACCTGGGTATGGACTTCCGCTACTTCTTTGTGCGTAAGACCATGTTCGTTAAGTACAGCTCGGGTGCCATCGTGTTCCCCGGCGGTTTCGGCACGCTCGACGAGATGTTCGAGGTGCTCACGCTGGTGCAGACGCACAAGGTCAAGCGCATGCCGCTCGTACTGGTGGGCAGCGAGTACTGGCAAGGCCTGTTCGACTGGCTCAACGGCCCGGTGATGGATGCCGGCATGATTAGCCCGCTCGATCCAGACCTCGTCCACATCACCGACGACCTCAACGAGGCCGTCGACATCGCCCTGAGCGGGTTGATATAGGGCGAGCGTGCCTGTCGTTGTAGTATTGTGAATGGCAGACTGATGCTATTTAACATCAGTCTGCCATCTAAATTGGGTATACTGATGCAAAAGACGAGGCGAGGAGGTCGCGTATGTCCACTGCAACGGTTAAGCCTACGACGGTTCGCATCGAAGAGGGGCTCAAGGAGCAGGCGACTGAGTTCTTGGATACGGTTGGTCTAAGTCTCAATTCGTATCTCAACCTTGCTGTTCGGCAGCTGGTAAATCAGCGAAAGATTCCTTTTGAGATCGTAGGAAGGGCAGAGGTGCCCAACGAGGCGACGAGACGCGCCATGGTGATCGCCGAGGCTCATGAGTTGGGGATTTTGACGGACGACAGCCCGTCATTCAATAACGCTGATGAGCTTATATCGTTCCTCGATGAGGACTAGCGATGTTTGAGATTAAAGTCGAGGCTCAGTTTAAGGCGGATTACAAACGGACGATGCGCATCCATCCGCAGCTAAAAACCGAGTTTAGGGCGGCGGTCGCAGAGCTTGCAGCTCACGGCTCGCTTCCCGCGGAATATGGCGCCCATGAGCTTTCAAACCCGGGCGGCAACTACAACGGCCACATCGATTTCCATCTATCCGATGGCTTGGTCGACGTGGTCGTTCTCTACTTGCCGCATAAGACTAATCCTGTGATCCGGCTGGTCAGAATGGGCTCTCATGAGGAGCTGTTCCAGGGTCCGCAGGGCTGATTGCCGATTTCTAAGTTGCGGTGGAATAGGGATTGATTGGCGGCTAATAAGCCAAAAACAGTCCCTATTCCACCGCAACTGATGTGGGCGTCCCTAGTGAGTTGGCTGGTAGCGGGGGCAGTAGCTGATGGCGATGGCGTCGACGCCTACGTGGGTGGCGATGGTGCAGCCGATGGGGCCGGTGCCGGCGTCTACGTAATCCTGACCCGCGAGTGCCTCGTTGACAAGCTCCTGCTCCTCGGCGGCGCCGGTCGTGAGCACGCGCACGCTGGAGCCCGGATACTCGGCCAAAAATGCGAGGCAATCGGCCATGGTGTTGGTAACGATGCGCTTGGCACCGCGGCCCTTTTTTATGGCCTTGATCTCGCCCGATTTCCACTCCGGCGAAACGGCCAGGCGAATGTTGAGCATTTGCGTGAGCTGGCCGGCGAGCTTGGGCGCGCGGCCGTTCTTAACGAGATTCTCGAGCGTGCGGGGAATCAGCAGCAGGTGGGCGTCGGGCAGCGTCGCGCGGATCTGCGCCTCGGTCTCGTCCAGGCTGCGGCCGTCCTCGCGCATGGCCAGCGCGTACTCCACCAGCAGGCCCTCGGCGCCCGAGCCGGTGCGCGAGTCGATGCAGCGCACGTCGAGCTCGTGCGTTTCGGCCGTCAGGCTGGCGTTGGCATAGCAGGCGGACCACTCGCTGCACAGCGAGATAAAGATGGCGCTATCGTGGCCGTCGGCGCGCACGCGGTCAAAGAGTGCCTTGAACTCGCCGGCGCTCGGCTGCGAGGTGTGCGGCAACTCCTCGGAGCCAGCCATGCGGGCGACGTATTCCTCGGCGGTAATCTGCACCTGGTCGAGCAGGTCCTCGCCCTCGATAATCACATGTAGCGGAATCACGTAAATGCCGAGCTCTTGGGCGCGGGCGGGGGAGATGTCCGACGTGGAGTCGGTTATGATGGCAAAAGACATAATTGCACCTTTCGTTGGGGCGCGGCAGCGCCGCCTTCTGAGAGCAAAGTGCGACAAGTATAGTGGAGTCGTTCCACATTTATAGGTTCAATTGTTGAATAGTCAACAGTTTGAAGTGTCGGTGTGGAAATCGTCAACTGGGGAAGAGGGATGCCGATGGAGGCGCTGGAGATATGCAAGCGGCCGGTCGTGCTGTTTGATTTCGATGGCACGGTGGCAGATACGGGTCGAGCGGTGATGACCTCGACGCGCAAGACGTTGGCCGCGCGCGGGTTTTCGGAGGCGCAGATGGGTGACCTGCGTCGCATGATCGGGCCTCCGCTGTGGAAGAGCTTCCACGACTTTTACGGCTTTACGCGCGAGGAGTCGCTTGTGGTGGCCGACGAGTACCGTGCCTTTTTTGATGAGCTGGGACCGGAAGAGTATCCCGTGTTCGATGGAATCCCCGAGCTGCTCGATGGCCTTGTCGCGCAGGGGCATCGCTTGGCCGTGGCGACGTCACGCATGGAGGCAAAGTGCATTGACATGGTGGGCGAGCTTGGGCTTTCGCAGTTTGAGGCGGTGGTTGGCATGAATCCGCCGCAGGGACGCGAGACCAAGGCCGATTCGGTTCGCGATGCCCTGGCGGCCCTCGGCGCGACGGCCGACGATGCCGTGATGATCGGCGATCGCTTTAACGATGTGGAGGGCGCGCACGCGATGGGCGTGCCGTGCATCGGCATCTATTCGGGCGCGGCAGCGCCGGGGGAGCACGAGGCCGCGGGCGCCGATGCGGTGGTGCACTCGGTGGCCGAGCTTGCTAAACTTTTCGCTATCTAATAGACATAATGTGAGGGGCGGGCGTACCCGTCGCTCATTGGTAAGGAGGTCGTCCATGAATCAGGTGGAGCAGAGCGTCGCTGAGTATGTCGACGAGGTCTGGGAGGATGTCGTCGCTGATATCGAGCAGCTGGTGAGTTATCCTTCCGTGGCAGTTTCTGCCGATGCGGAGCCCGGCGCGCCGTTTGGCCGCCCGGTCCGTGACGCGCTCGATTGCGCGCTCGGCATTGCGCAGAAGCTCGGCTATCAGACGAGCGACGACGAGGGCTATGCGGGAATCGCCGATATCCCGGGCCGCGGCGACAAGCAGCTCGCGACTATCTGCCACGTGGACGTGGTTCCCGCCGGCCCTGGCTGGAACACCGACCCGTTCGCGATGGAGCGTCGCGAGGGCTGGTTGCTCGGTCGCGGCGTGATCGACGACAAGGGCCCGGCAGTGCTGTCGCTTTATGCCGGCGCGTACCTGCTCAAGCACGGCATTGTGCCGCGCTACACCTTCCGCGCGCTGCTGGGCTGCGATGAGGAAGTGGGCATGTCCGACGTTCACCATTATCTGGAGAACTACCCCAACCCTGACTTTCTGTTTACGCCTGATGCCGAGTTCCCGGTCTGCAATGCCGAGAAGGGCCAGTTTGGGGCGACGTTCGTGAGCCCCAAGATCGACGGCGGGCGCATCGTGTCGTGGAGCGGCTCCGAGGCGAGCAATGCCATTCCGTCGCAGTCCATCTGCGAGCTTGCGATTGCCGCCGATGAGCTGCCGGCGCCCGTTGAGAACGTCGACCGCCTGGAGATCACGGCGCTTGATAACGGGCATGCGCAGATTTTCGCCCACGGTATTGGCGGCCACGCTTCGATGCCTGAGGGCACCATCAACGCCGTCGGCCTGATCGTGACGTACCTGCGCGAGGCCGAGGACGCGTTTGGTGCCCGTGACGAGCGCCTGCTGACGCCTGCCGAGCACGAGTTCGTCAAGTTCCTGGCCTTTGTACATGCAGACGCCTATGGCCGCGGCCTGGGTATCGATGCGACGAGCTCGGCGTTTGGCCCGCTTACCTGCAACGCTGGCGTCATCCGCGTGGCGGATGGCCATATTGAGCAGGTCATCGACGTGCGCTTCCCCGACAGCACGAGCGCCGATACCATCCGCGAGCAGCTCGAGCCGCTTGTGGGGCGCTTTGACGTGACGTGTCGCGTGGGTCATGCAAAGGTGCCGTTCTCGGTCTCTGCCGATGATCCGGCCGTGAAGGCGCTTATTGATACCTATAACGAGTTTACGGGCAAGCATGCTGAGCCCTTTGCCATGGGCGGCGGCACGTACGCGCGCAACTTTGCCCGCGCCGTCTCGTTTGGCCCCGAAGAGACCGGCCTGGAGCTGCCCGCGTGGGGCGGCCAGATGCACGGCCCCAACGAGTGCGCCAACGAGGACCAGCTTAAACAGGCGCTCAAGATCTATATTGTTGCGATCCTCCGTTTGAATGAATTAGAGCTTTAAGGTTACGCGGTTTCCCAATCTTAGTTGCGGTGGAATAGTTCCTAGAATGGGCCATTTGATGGCCGAGCAGGAACTATTTCACCGCAACTTTGTTTTTATTGGTGTAAAAGGTGCGCCATGTTCGGCGCTGGATTGTTATTCGTTTGTAAAGGCCGTGCTGCGCTTGCGGTAAGGGTCTATCAGATGCCCGTAAAAAACCGCAGTTGGCGCGGGCGCTGCCCGGTCGGGGTCGTATCTTTCCAAACAGCAAAGCGGGCAGGGTGCCCGCGAATCGCATGTATGAAAGGAAGATCATGCTCGATCAGGCTTATTCTCGTCGTCAGTTCCTCGGCCTCGCTGGTGGTCTTGCCAGCATCGTCGGTCTCGGTCTCGTTGGGTGCGGCGGCTCCGGCGCATCCGATGCCGCCGACAAGGGTAGCGCCGCTGCTGCCGAGTCCGTCTCCGGCGAGGTGACCTACGACGGTGCCTCTTCGTTCCAGGCTCTCGTCGAGGCCGCTGCCGAGAAGTTCATGGACGCCAACCCCGATGTCTCCGTCTCCGGCTCGGGTAACGGTTCGGGCAAGGGCCTGACCGCTGTCGCCGCCGGCACCGTCACCATCGGCAACTCCGACGTCTTCGCCGAGACCAAGCTTGAGGCCGATCAAGTCAAGAACCTCGTCGACCACGAGGTCGCCGTCGTGGGCATGGGTCCTGTTGTCTCCAAGAACGTCAAGGTCGACGACCTGTCCCTCGAGCAGCTCAAGGGTATCTTCTCCGGTCAGATTACCAACTGGAAGGAGGTCGGCGGCGACGACGCCACCATCGTCGTCCTCAACCGCAAGGCCGGCTCCGGTACCCGCGCCACCTTCGAGGCCGCCGTCTTTGGCGACGAGACCGTCGACTTTAAGGGCGATGCCGAGCTCGACAAGTCCGGCGACGTCCAGACTCAGATGGGCAGCACCGACAACGCCATCTCCTACCTCGATTTCTCGCACTTCGATGACTCCAAGTTCAACGCCATCAAGGTCGAGGGCGTCGAGCCCAAGAGCAAGAATGTCACTGATGACTCCTTCAAGATCTGGGCTACCGAGCACATGTACTGCTCCAAGGACGCCGACGAGGCCACCAAGGCCTTCCTGGAGTTCATGCTTTCCGACGACGTCCAGGGCAAGCTCGTCGAGGAGCAGGGCTTCATCCCCGTCTCTGCCATGAAGGTCGTCAAGGACGCCAGCGGCAAGGTCTCCGCTAAATAAGTAATCGCCCCGGAAAGGTTTGCAATGGCAAAACAGCTGCCAAAGCGCGACCTTGAGAACGTGGGCCTGGGCGTCACGGGCGCGTGCGTAGCGCTCGTGACGCTTGTCGTTGCCGCGCTCATCTTTATGGTCGCCCAAAAGGGCCTCTCGGCTTTTGTCAAGGACGGCGTCTCGGTCGTCGAGTTTTTCACCGGCACCAAGTGGGACCTGGCCAACACAGCCGAAAACGGCCTGCCCTATACCGGCGCCCTGCCCCTGATCGTCACCTCGTTTGCGGTCATGGTGCTCTCCACGCTTATCGCGCTGCCCATCGCCATCGGCTCTGCCATCTTTGCGGTCGAGATTAGCCCTAAGTTTGGCTCTAAGATCTTTCAGCCGCTCATTGAGCTTTTGACCGGCATCCCCTCGGTCGTCTTTGGCCTGATCGGTTTTCACGTGGTCGTCGGTCTTATGAAGAGCGTTTTCCACGTGAGCACGGGCCTGGGCATCTTGCCCGGCGCCATCGTGCTGGCGGTCATGATTCTGCCGACGATGACCACGCTTTCGGTCGATGGCCTGCGCGCCGTGCCCGACGGCTACCGCCAGGGCTCGCTCGCGCTGGGCTACACCCGCTGGCAGACCATCTGGCACGTGGTGCTCAAGTCCGCCATGCCGTCGCTCATGACCGCGGTTATCTTGGGCATGACCCGCGCCTTTGGCGAGACGCTCGCCGTGCGCATGGTCATCGGCGGCATCGAGGCCATGCCGACGTCGCTGCTGTCGCCGGCTTCGACCATCACCACCACGCTCACCACGTCCATGGCAGTCTATGCCGAGGGCTCGGCCCAAGACGATGTTCTGTGGGCGCTCGGCCTGCTGCTGATGGGCATGAGTCTCATCTTCATCCTGATCATCCACCTTATCGGCCGCAAGGGGGCGAAGGCTCGTGGCTAGCACGCGTATCCACATCGACGAGGCGAGGCTCGGGCGTGTCCAAAAGCAGGACCGCTTCGCCACGGGCGTGTTGACGGCGATCGTCGCCATCGTCATGCTCATCGTCGTCTCCATGGTGGCCTATATCCTGTTCGAGGGCATCTCGACGCTGTTCCAGCCGGGCTTTCTCACGGAGCCGTCGCGCGCCAACGGAACGCAGGGCGGCGTGCTCTACCAGCTGTTCGACTCGTTCTACCTGCTGCTGATCACCCTGATCATCTCGGTGCCCATCAGCCTGGGTGGCGCGGTCTTTTTGGTTGAGTACGCACCCGACGGACCCGTCCGCGACATTGCCTCCACCGCCATCGAGACGCTGTCCTCGCTGCCTTCCATCGTTGTCGGCATGTTCGGTTTTCTGGTGTTCTCGGTGCAGCTGGGCTGGAAGTACTCCATCATCTCCGGCGCCGTCGCGCTCACCATGTTCAATATCCCCATTCTGGTGCGCGTGATCCAGCAGGCGCTCGAGGACGTGCCGCAGGCCCAGCGCGATGCGTGCCTGGCCATGGGCCTCACCCGCTGGGAGGCCACGCTGCACATCCTGATCCCCGAGGCCATGCCCGCTATCGTGACCGGCATCGTGCTTTCGGCCGGCCGCGTGTTTGGCGAGGCCGCGGCACTGCTCTTTACCTCAGGCATGAGCTCGCCGGTGCGTCTGAACTTCTTGAGCTTTAACCTGTCGAGCCCCACCTGCGCCTGGAACGTGTTCCGCCCCGGTGAGTCGCTCGCCGTGCACATCTACAAGATCTATGGCGAGGGCAGCCCCGAGGCCCAGCAGATCGTTTGGGGCACCGCGGCGCTGCTGATGATTTGCGTGCTGCTGTTTAACGTAGTCGCCCGTATCGTGGGCAAACAACTGGCAAGGAAGATGACGGCCGAATGAGCGAGATAAATGCAACGCCCGCAACTGAGGCGGCATCGTCCGAGACCCAGGACTTTTTGTCGAGCGTGGGGGAGAGCGAGAAGCGCGTGCGCGTGAGCGGCAAGGCCGTGAGCGACGAGGTCGTGCTCTCCACCAAGGACGTCAACGTGTACTATGGCGACCACCATGCACTGCGCAATACGTCGCTCGACTTTCACAAGGGCGAGATCACGGCGCTCATCGGGCCTTCGGGCTGCGGTAAGTCGACCTTCTTGCGTAGCCTCAACCTCATGAATCGCGAGATTCGCGGCTGCCGCGTGGAGGGCGAGATCAACTATCGCGGGCGCAACGTGAACACCAAGACCGAAAACACCTACGAGCTGCGCCGTTCCATTGGCATGGTGTTCCAGCAGCCCAACCCGTTCCGCAAGTCCATTCGCGACAACATAACGTTTGTGCCCAAGCGCCACGGCATCACCGACCGTGACGAGCTCGACCGCATGGTCGAGGAAAGCTTACGCGGCGCGGCGCTGTGGGACGAGGTCAAAGACAAGCTCGATAAGAGCGCCTATGCGCTTTCGGGCGGTCAGCAGCAGCGTCTGTGCATCGCGCGCACGCTGGCGCTCAACCCCGACGTGATTCTGTTCGACGAGCCCTGCTCGGCGCTCGACCCCATCTCGACGCTGGCGATCGAGGACCTCATGTCATCGATCGTGGCCGACCGCGCCATCGTTATCGTGACGCACAACATGGAGCAGGCGTCGCGCGTGTCCAACCGCACGGCGTTCTTCTACATGGGCGATATGGTCGAGTACGACGAGACTGACGAGATTTTCCAACGGCCCAAGGATAAGCGGCTGAATGATTACCTCACCGGCATGTTCTCCTAGTCCGGGACATGCTTGAGGCCTGCAGCGGCCACGGTTGCCGCAGGACTGATTGGAGAGGCGGGTCATCTCTTGCGGGAGATGGCCCGCCTTTTGCTCTGCGACCGAAACGACCACCACAAAGGGGACAGGCGCCTTCGTGGTGGTTTGGGGTGGGGCTCGCTGCTATCATGGACAACGTTGAATTTCTACGAAGGAGCAGGGCATATGGCGATTCTTTTGGGATGCGATTCCGTCAGCCTAGAGTTTCCCACCAAGCATATTTTCGATAGCGTGACGCTCGGCGTGGGCGAGGGCGACCGCATTGGTATTGTCGGTAAAAACGGCGACGGCAAGTCGACGCTGCTGAGCGTGCTCGCTGGCACGCTGGAGCCCGACGACGGACGCGTGACGCACCGCCGCGGCACGACGATCGGTCTGCTCGGCCAAAAGGACAACTTGGTCGATACTGATACCGTGCATCATGCCGTTGTGGGCGACGCCCCCGAGTACGAGTGGGCGTCGAGCCCCCGCACGCGCCAGATCCTCGCCGGCCTCATCAGCGATGTGTCCTGGGAGGGCACGGTGGGCGAGCTTTCGGGCGGTCAGCGCCGTCGCGTGGACCTCGCGCGCTTGCTGATCGGCGATTACGACGTGCTCATGCTCGACGAGCCCACCAACCACCTGGATATGCGCACCATCAACTGGCTCGCGCGTCACTTAAAGGCCCGCTGGCAGCGCGGCCAGGGTGCCATGCTCGTGGTCACGCACGACCGCTGGTTCTTGGACGAGGTCTGCACCAGCATGTGGGAGGTCCACGACGGCCAGGTCGATCCCTTCGAGGGCGGCTATTCGGCATACATCCTGCAGCGCGTGGAGCGCGACCGCATGGCCGCCGTTACCGAGGAGCGCCGTCGCAACATGGCGCGCAAGGAGCTCGCGTGGCTGAGCCGCGGTGCCCAGGCTCGTTCCACCAAGCCCAAGTTTCGCGTGGATGCCGCTCGTGAGCTGATCGCCGACGTGCCGCCCGTGCGTGACGAGCTGGAGCTCAAGCGCTTGGCCGTGAGCCGCTTGGGCAAGCAGGTTATCGATGTGGTCGACGTGGATGCCGGCTATGCCGATACCGACGGCGCGCCCAAGCAGGTGCTCACCGATGTGACCTGGCTCATTGGTGCGGGCGACCGCTATGGTCTTTTGGGCGAGAACGGCGCCGGCAAGTCCACACTGCTCGACGTGATTCAGGGCAAGATTGAACCCACGCGCGGCCGCGTGAAGATTGGCCAGACAGTGCGCTTTGGCGTGCTGTCGCAGCAGCTCGAGGAACTCAAGCCCTACATGAGCGACACGATCCGCGAGGTGCTCGGCAACTATAAGAAGTACTACGTCATCGACGGCAAGGAGACTTCGCCCGAGAAGCTCTGCGAGCGTCTGGGCTTTACGACGCAGCAGCTCTGGAGCCGCATCGGCGATCTTTCGGGCGGCCAGCGCCGTCGCCTGTCGCTGTTGCTGACGATTCTGGACGAGCCCAACGTGCTCATCCTGGACGAGCCGGGCAACGACCTGGATACCGACATGCTCGCGATTGTCGAGGACCTGCTGGACGGCTGGCCCGGCACGCTGATCCTGGTGACGCACGACCGCTTTTTGATGGAGCGCGTGACCGACCAGCAGTGGGCGCTGCTCGACGGCCACCTGACGCATATGCCCGGTGGCGTGGACCAGTACCTGCGCCTGTGCAACGCTACCGCCGAGGGCGAGCCCGTGGGCGCGCCGAGCGCCAAGACCGGCACGTTCGACACCGGTGCCGCGGCAGCTGCGGCCGAAAAGCCCAAGTCGAGCGGTCAGCCCAACGGCCTGTCCAACGCCGAGCGCCAGAAGCTCCGCCGCGAGGTGAGTTCGCTCGAGCGCAAGATGGAGACGCAGCGCACCCGCGTTGAGGAGGCCGAGGCAGCAATGGCCCAAGTCGATCCCACCAACTACACGGCGCTCGGCGAGCAGCAGGCAAAGATCGACGAGGCTCACGCTGCCATGGACGAGCTGGAGATGGCGTGGCTCGAGGCGAGCGAAAAGCTCGAGGGCGAGGAGTAGGCGAGAATGATCAAAGCCGCGTTTTTCGATATCGACGGCACGCTGCTGAGCTTTAAGACCCACCGGATTCCGGCGTCGGCGCAGCAGGTGCTCGACAGCTTTCACGAGCAGGGGATTGCGTGCGTGATCGCCACGGGCCGTCCGACCTACCAGATGCCGGACTGGCTGTTCGACCTGGGCTGGGATGCGTACATTACGCTTTCGGGCCAGCACTGCTTTGATGCCGAGGGGGTTTACCGCAGCTGCCCGATCGATTCGGACGACGTCGCGGTGATTGTGGACCAGGTGGCGCAGGGGCGCTACGACTCGCTGTGCATGCAGGGCGAGAGCTCGTTTGTGAACCGCCTGTCCGAGCGCGTGGTGACGGCTGGCAGCAACGCGGGAATCGTCTACCACGAGGAGCCGTTTGAGCACGCCTTTGACGCACCGGTCTACCAGTTTTGCGCCTTTGTGGACCCGGTCGACGAGCATATCGTGACCGACGCCGTGTCGCATTCGCTCACCACGCGCTGGTGCGACCTGTTCTGCGACATTATTCCCGCTAACGGCGGCAAGGACCTGGGCGTGGCGGCGACGCTCGAGCGGCTTGGTATCGACGCGAGCGAGGCGATTGCCTTTGGCGACGGCGAGAACGACCTGTCGATGTTTGCCGCCGTGGGCACGAGCGTGGCCATGGGCAACGCACAGGACACGGTGAAAGCTGCGGCGACCTATGTGACGACTGCCGTGGACGACGACGGCATCTACAACGCTGCGAAGCACTTTGGACTCGTGTAGCTGCGGGCCGGCACCTGGCACCTGGGGACACTCCTTGCGGGGCGTCCCCATTTTGTTTTCGTCCCGCACGTTTTGTGAAACACGGCTAACTTATAGGCAAAGTAGTAAGACATGGGCAACTTTTGCGGTAAAGTTAGCCGTGGAAAGTATCCAAAGGCTAACTAGCAATCATCGCGAAAGGCGGCCCATGGCCCTACGTGAATCCGGAGAAGACTATCTCGAATCGATCTACGTTCTGTCGGAACGTCAGGGCATCGTGCGCTCGATCGACGTTGCGGAGTACCTCGGCGTAACCAAGGCGAGCGTTTCCAAGGCCATGGCGACGCTGGAAAGCAACGGCTATGTCGAAATGGGCAAGCGCGACGTTCATCTGACGGAGCGTGGTCTGGAGGTCGCTCGCCAAATGTGGGAGCGTCACTGCTTTTTCGTGGGGCTGCTGGAGGATGCGGGTGTTTCGGCTGAGGTCGCGTCGCAAGAGGGCTGCCACATGGAGCACTGCCTGAGCGAGGAGAGCTTTGAGAAGCTACGGGCGATGTTGGGTCGGGAAGATGCAGCGGGTCCAACAACAGAAGCCTAACTGTCCCACAGTAGCGCGGAGTTCACGCAAAGCGCGAACCAGCGACTGGGACCAGCGGCCCTTTCGGCCAAGTCCATTTCAGCAAAGGAACCCTGCCAGCAAGCGATGCCCAAGAACCACCAGCAACGTCACCGTAGGCCGGGGCCGGGCTTGGTTTTGAAAACACTCCGCAGCGCGAGGCCCGTCTTTCCGTTGCTCCGCAGGAGCAGGAAAGGCGGGCCTCATGCGTGAGGACGTTTTCAAAACCAAGCCCGGCCCCGGCCGGAGGGACCACGAGTGCTACAGGTTCTTGACACCCATCGCGCGCATGGCGTTCAGGATGGCGATGATCGCCACGCCCACGTCGCCGAACACAGCAAGCCACATGTTGGCGATGCCGAGCGCCGCAAGCACTAAAATCAGCAGCTTAATACCCAGCGCAAAGATGATGTTCTGCCAAACAATCGCCATGGTCTTGCGCGCCACGCGGATCGCGCGGGAAATGTTGGACGGCTTGTCGTCCATGAGCACAACGTCGGCGGCCTCAATTGCGGCGTCGGAACCCATGGCGCCCATGGCAATGCCAACGTCTGCGCGGGTGAGCACGGGCGCATCGTTGATGCCGTCGCCGACAAAGGCGAGCTTGCCCTTGCCCGATTCGGCTGCCAGCAATGCCTCGACGCGCTCGACCTTGTCGCCCGGCAGTAGTTGCGCGTGGAACTCGTCGAGCCCCAGCTGCTTGGCCACCGCAGCAGCCACTTCCTCGCGGTCGCCCGTGAGCATGACGGTGCGCTTGACGCCGGCGGCGTGCAGGTCGCGGATCGTCTGCTCGGCGTCGGCCTTAACGGTGTCTGCAATCACGATGTGGCCGGCGTAAACGCCGTCAACGAGCACATGGAGGATCGTGCCGACAACCTCGCAATTGGGAGCGTCGATACCGGCCGCAGCAAGCATCTTGGCATTGCCAACGACGACGTGCTTGCCGTCGATGGTTGCCGTCACGCCGTGGCCCGCGTCGTTGGTGGAGTTGCTAACGCGCTTGGGGTCGACCTCGCTCTGGTAGGCGACACGCACGGACTGCGCGATGGGGTGATCGGAGAACGACTCCGCAAGGGCTGCGACTTCAAGCAACGACTGCTCGGTGTAGCCAGCCTCGGGGTGTACCGCGACCACCGAGAACGTGCCGTTGGTGAGGGTGCCTGTCTTGTCAAAGACGACGGTGTCCACATCGGCGAGCGTCTCGAGATAGTTAGAACCCTTGATGAGAACGCCCAGCTTGGAGGCGCCGCCGATGCCGCCAAAGAAACTGAGCGGCACGCTGATCACCAACGCGCACGGGCAGCTGACGACCAGGAAGGTCAGGCCGCGCAGGATCCAGTCGGACCAGGCGCCGGTGACCAAGCCGCCGCCAAGCGCGAGCACCGCGGCAGCGCCGGTGACGGCGGGCGTGTAGACGCGGGCGAAGCGCGTGATGAAGTTCTCGGTGCGCGCCTTCTTTTCGCTGGCATTTTCCACGAGCTCCAGGACGCGTGCGACGGTGGACTCGCCAAAGGGCTTGGTGGTGCGCACGTGGATGAGGCCCGTCATGTTGATGCAGCCGCTGATGATGTCGTCGCCGGACTTGGCGGGGCGGGGGATTGACTCGCCCGTGAGAGCGGCGGTGTCGAGCTGGGTTTCGCCCTCGACGATGACGCCGTCGATAGGCACGCGCTCACCGGGCTTGACCACGATCACGGTGCCGACGGCGATGTCATCGGGGAAGACCTGCTCGAGCGTGCCGTCGGGCTGCTCGACGTTAGCGTAGTCGGGCGCGATATCCATCATGGCACTGATCGACTTGCGGCTCTTGCCCACGGCGTACGTCTGAAACAGCTCGCCGACCTGGTAGAACAGCATGACGGCGGCGCCTTCGGCCATGTGCGGGTCGGTATCGGGGAAGAGCACCATGGCAAACGCGCCGATGGTCGCGACGGCCATGAGGAAGCTCTCGTCGAAGGCCTTGCCGCGGCGGATGTTATTGAATGCCTTTTGCAGTACGTCGTAGCCGGCAATCAAAAACGGCATGAGGAACAGCACAAAGCTGGCGTAGATGTCGCCCGGGGTGCCGAATGCGGCAGTGAGGGTGCCGAGCTCATCGAGGGCGTACACCACGGCAAAAATGCCCAGCGCTACCAGGATGCGGTTGCGCTTATGCTCGAGTGATTCTTTTTTCTTGCGCTTCTTCTTTTTCTTTTTGGGGTCGGCGGTGGCCATGACTCGTATCCTCCCATTTGAATGTATGAACACCCGCTCATATAATTTCGCGAGCAAAGGCCGCGGCAAGCGCGGCCTTGCGGGTTGGCGTAAACCTTGGCTAGAGAATGATCTCGCAGTCCGGCTCGGCGTCGGCGGTGAACTCCACAACGCGGTCGAGGACCTCGTCGAACTCGGCGTCATCGGCCTCGAGCGTCAACTTCTGGGTCATAAAGTTGACGGACACGGATTTGACGCCCTCGAGCTTGGCCAGCTCGTCCTGAAGCTCGCGCGCACAGTTGGCGCAATCGATCTCATCGAGCTTGTACTGCTTTTTCATGGTGGGTTCCTTTCCCGTTTTTGCGGCTTGGGTGCAGGCCGCGCTGGTACCGTGGTTGGTTGCTATTCGCAGATATGGCTCATGCCCTGGTTGAGCATGGTGTAGACGTGGTCGTCGGCGAGCGAGTATAGGATATTGCGCCCGTCGCGCCGGAATTTAACCAGGTGCGACTGCTTGAGTGTGCGCAGCTGGTGCGACACCGCGGACTGCGAGGTTTCGGTCGCTTCGGCGATGTCTGCCACGCAGAGCTCGCGGCCCATGAGGGCGTAAAGGATCTTGATGCGCGTGGTGTCGCTGAAGACCTTGAACAGGTCGGCGAGGTCGTAGAGAAGCTCCTCGTCGGGAAGGTCCTCGGGCGAGCAGGTGGTCGGGATCGCGGGTTCGGTGGCCTCGATGTCGAGTTTCGTTTCATCAACGCGGATGCTCATTGCAATATCCTTTCATATGAACATGCGCTCATATAACTTGCTTTCGATTATATGAGTGTATGTTCATATGTCAATACAATTTGCGTTAATTTCGATGACTGCTTGCCGCCTCTGCGATTTTCTGTGGGTTGGGAGACATCGACGCAATGCTCGCCAACATATTTCGAGATGTTCGGCTAGCATGCTAAGAAAGCCACCTTGAGAAGCATTAGAACTGTTCATATTTGTACTTTATCGTGTCAAATACCGCGAGAATCAGTTCTTCCTCTACGGGAGTTCCTGCAGAATCAGTTTTATCTGAAGTTATATTGAGCATTGCTGCAGCCAATCTGGCACATCGGTGGCCGAATAAGTCGAAAAATGTAGGTGGACATCCGCAGAGATCGCCTTTAGAAGAGCGAATTCTCAATTAGATCAATAATCGTGTCGTCTTCCGTGCGGTTTTCATCGATTTTTGCGAACATGTCGCATTCCCAAGCCCCATTGATTTCCTCAGCAAGGGCCCCGACGTGTTGCATGTCGTCGGGTTCGGGCACATCGTTGATGCTCGGGTCATCAGCTTGCGGATATTGGCTTGCAATTTCGCGCTTGGCGGCCTCTTCTTCTTTGAGTGTCTCCAGGACGCGGCGACCGTATTCGAAGTAGCGCCGCAAGACAAATTGACGAAGAGTTTCTTGCAGGATGGCGAAGTTATCCGGGAGTCGACCGGGCCATATCTTCTCGCGAATGCGAATCGCTTCCATGACCCGTTTAAAAGCGGACTGTTTGAAAAACGAATGACGATTAACTGTGATAACGGCATATCCCATGTTTCGCAGCGTGTTTCGGCGCTCCTCGTCAATTGATTGCTGCTCGGGTTCGTCGTGGTAAAAGCCGTTGTATTCGATATCGGTCATCGAATTTTCGAGCAGCGCGTCGAGGTAGAAAACCGTCCGTCGCGTTAGGGCGGCGTATCTTTTGGGGACTGGGATCGGATAATCCGTTTTGATAGCGCGTATGGCTAAGCCACCCATTGACTTGGGCATTGTCAGCATCATGACAAACGCCGTTTCGAGTGGGGAGCGACAGCCTTCGTGTACATAAGAAAGTGCCTTAAGTGCTTTATTAGATCCACGATACCCCGGTGCCTCTGAAAAGAAGGCTCTGAGCTCTTCAACGCTGGTTAGGGCTGGGCGCTCGCGATATTGAGTTTCGTCGGACGTTCCAAGCGCGTAGGAGCCGCAGATTTCAAAGTAATACTCAACGAGCTCCGAAAGGTTGAGGTCGGCTGTTGCTTCTAACGCGCACAGCTTGATATCGACGATGTAGACGTTCGGCTCGAGTTCTAGGTAGCTTTCTGCATCAAACGTATAGTGCGTGCAGTGGCAGATGCAGCCCTTGCGGTGCCTTTTGGCATTATTGGAAAACGTCAGCACATGGATACGTTCAGAATCGACATTCTTTCTGTTGAGCCATGCTCGTGCCGCTTCCAGGTCGGACGTGGTCGGCGCAGACACCCTGATCTTTTCCATAGGTATGGGACCGGTCGCGTAGCTTGCGAGCGAGTTGGCTGTTTGGTATACAGCGCGTGCCGTGGTATGTGACAGAATGATTCCCATACGCGCATGATGGCATAGCGGACGCCGCATACGCCCGAAACTTCGGGCAACGGTATTGGGGCGCGGCTTATCTTCTGCGAACGGTGGGTTTTTGAGCTGTCGTATTGAGGGAGCAGCTTTGGCTGGGGAGGTTTCTGCCGGCTGCCCCTTTTTGATGAACTTTAGTTGCGGATTCGTAGCTTCTAAGCGTTTTTGCCGACCGCTCAGATGCCTCACCAACATAATTTGAGTTATTCGGCCTTATCCTATACAAATAGGTGCGATCGCAACGTCCTATTCGAATTGATTCAGGTAGATTTATGGGGCTTGGTTGCGAAATTAAGGCGATTTTAGCTTCGATTGCGGTTCAAGGGGCCTTGACTAGTGGTTCAGCTGGCCGAACAACTCGAAAAATGTAGGTGGGCCAACCTGCCGACTATGTGAAGCACGCGTATTTGCTCGTTTTGATGAAAACTAGGGTGCAGCCATAAGGCTGCGCCCTAGTTTACTGCGTGTCGGTGTGCCCAGACGGATTGCGCTGTGCCTGGCAGGCGCTCCCGCAGATGGATCGGTTATTTCGCGAATAGGTTCTTGAGGTTGAACTCGGCCTGAACCGTGCGGAGCATGAGGTCGGTGTCGTCGAGGCCCAGGTGCTGCTCGTTGGCGTCGGCGGCGAGGGTGCCACGGCGGCGCGCCCAGTTCTCGAGCGCGGCGGGCGCGGACTCGCGGGGGAGCGAGCGGACGTCGGCATCCAGGCTGCGGCAGATCTGGCGCGAGTCGATGACGATGATCTTGCCGGCGCGGCGTGCCTCGGCGTAACCGTCCAGGTGGATCTTGAACCAACTGTCTTCGAACGCGGCGTTATGCGCCATGTACGGGTACTTCTTCATGAGTTTGAGCAGCTGCTTCTGCAGTTCCTTGTTCTCGCGGAATGGTTTTTTGCCGTCGATGTCGTCCCAGGTAATGTGATGGATGTTCGATAGCGGCACATCCTCGCCGCGGTAGATGTCGGGCAGGCCGCAGTAGTGTGCCTCGGCGTCATGCGGGACGGCGTCGCTGGTGAGCTCCATGATCTCCCAGCCCACGTTGATGATATAGCCGCGCTCGGGTGCACGGCCGGTGGTCTCGATGTCGATACCGAGCACGGTGCCCTGGATGGGCTTGCGGGCGTAGGCCACGCCGAGCGCGTCGCGGTCGCCGCGGATTTCGCGCATAACGGACGCGGCGGTGCGCTTTTGCATCTTGCCGATGGCGGCGCAGGTGTCGGCATCGGACAGGCCGCGCGAAAGCGTCGCGGGCGTCACGTTGCGCAGGCGTGCCTCGCCAATCTGGTCGCACAGGTCGCGGTTGCGGTCAGCCAGGTCGCGCACGGTGGCAAAGTCGAAGCTGGGGTCGCCCTCGGCGGTAAAGTACTCGGTTTCGAGCACCTTAAGGGCCTCTTCGCCCTTCTGGCGCTCGGACTCCATGGCGCCGTGATCGCCATAGATAAACATGGGAATAAACGGCTGGCGCTCGTATTCGAGTGCTTGTGAAACGTTCATATAACTGCTCCTTGGACGGGCCGCACCGCGCGGCTCGGGTTCATTGAGATGTGGCGAGATGATAGTTTACCATGGGCAACTATTGGCATCGCGCCTAGGACAACTACAATACCCTAGTTGACCGCTAGGACTTTTACAATGCTGCCGAAAGACATGAAAGGTTCCATCCGTCATGGATTTGCTGATTGATATTCTGCTCGACGCCGGCAAGGACACGCTCTCGCTGGCGCCGTTTTTGTTGGTGACGTATCTTGCTCTCGAGACACTTGAGCACGTTGCGGGCGACCGCGTCAACGGCGCTATCAAGCGCGCCGGCGCTGCGGGTCCCGTGGCTGGCTCGCTGCTGGGCATTGTGCCGCAGTGCGGATTTTCGGCCATGGCAGCAACGCTGTACGCCGGCCGTGTCGTGACGCTGGGCACGCTGGTCGCCGTGTTCCTCTCGACCTCCGATGAGATGCTGCCGCTGTTGCTCGCCGAGCAGGTGCCCGTGCAGACCATGGCGATGCTTTTGGCTTCGAAGGCACTGATCGCGCTGGTCACGGGCTTTATCGTGGACGCGGCTATCCGCGGCCTTCGTCGTAATGCCCGCGCGCATGCGGCGATTCGCCGTACCGTGCTGGGGACCGCTGCCAATCCGGCTCATGTGAACTGCGCGCACGACGACCATACCGGGGGCGACATCATTGATGAAGTGGCCGAGGCGGGCGTGAGCGCCGACCACATCCACGAGTTGTGCGAGCGCGACCATTGCGGTTGCGATGATGATGAAGATGAACACGAGCGCGACCACGGACACAGCCATGACCACGGTCACGCAGGCGAGCATGAGCACCACCACGGCCATGGGCACGACCACGGTCACTCCCACGAAGGTGCGCCCGTCCTGTCGATTATCCGCAGCGCGATCTCGCACACCGTGCAGGTTTCGGTTTTTATTTTCCTGGTGACGCTGATTCTAGTTGCCGTGCTCGAGACCTTCGGAGAGTCCGCGATCGAGCAGTTCCTGCGTGGCAACGAGACGCTCGCCGTCTTGGGCTCGGCACTCGTCGGCCTGATCCCCAACTGCTCGGCCAGCGTGGTCATTACGCAGCTGTACCTGGAGGGCGCGCTACAGCTGGCGCCGATGCTCGCCGGCACGCTCATTTCCGCCGGCGTGGGCTATCTTGTCCTGTTCCGCACCAACCGCAGCGCTCGTGAAAACGCCGTGTTCCTGGTCATGATGTACGTCATCGGCGCCGGCTGGGGCCTTATCCTATCCGCCTTCGGCCTCTAAGTAGGCTTAAAAAATGGGCTTCAAATAGCCATGCTCGGCGCCTGCGCAATGCGGCGACGCATGGCATTTTGAAGCCCGTTTTTTTTGTTGAGCCATGGATTCCGAGCGCTCACACCGCTCAAAACAAAAAGGTAGATTTCCGGGCATGTCCCGAAAATCTACCTTGGTTAGCGCAGCAGCTCGGTGAGGTTGCGCTTAAAGCGGGCCCGGTCTTCGCTGGTAAATGCCGCCGGACCGCGAGTGCGACCGCCGGCGCGGCGCACCTTCTTTTCCTCGTGGCGAATAAACAGTTGCATGTCGATGGTCGCCTTATCGTAGACGCGCCCGCGTAAGCCGATGGCGGCGGCATCGCGCCCGAGCACCATGCTCGCCAAGCCAATGTCCTGCGTCACGACTACGTCGCCCGCCTGCAGGCGTTCGACAATAGCAAAGTCGGCGCTGTCGGCGCCCACGCTCACATCGAGCGTCGTGACCCAAAATCCGCGTCGCGCATGCTCGACGTCGCGCGGATCGTCGCGGCGAATGTGGCGTTCCAGGTTCTGTGTGCTGTTGCCGGCGATAACGACGGCGACGCCCGCCCGCCGCGCGCAGTCAATCGACTCGCGCGTGACCGGGCAGGCGTCTGCATCAATAAAGAGCGTTCGCGGCATCTAGTGCACCAGTTTGCCAAATTGAATAGCGCGAACAATCAGCGTTACGCCAAACACCAGCAGTGCGGCGCCGCTAAAGATGACGAGCATCTTGGCCGACCACAGCGGATAGATAAACACGAACATGCCGGCGATGATGGAGAGCGCGCCGCTCAGGATGGCGAGGGCACGGTTGGACGAAAGCTCGGACTCCAGAATGGACATGACACCTTCGACGATCCAGCCAAAGCCGGCCACGATAACCACCATCGTGGTGAGCGTCGCGGTCGAGAAGGCCTGGTTGCGCAGGATTATGACGCCGCCCAAGATAATGAGTAGGTTGGAGATGATGCTCGTCACGCGCCAGCCGGTGGGCAGCAGTGGCTCGAAAACAGCGGTAAACAGCCTGATCGCGGCCGTGATCACAAAGTAGAAGCCCAAGACGGTCGTTAGGAAGACGAGGGACTTGGCGGGCGCAAACAGCAGTGCGATGCCGGCGACGAGCGCCAAGACGCCCGTGATGGCGTAAATCCAGCGTACGGCCTTGACGGCTTTGCCCGCCATGCTTTTCTCGTCAAATCCAAACTGGCTCGATTTTTGGTCATCGTTCTTAAAGATGCCCATAATGTCTCCTTTCCGTGCGGCGTAAGCCTTGATCATTACAACCAGTATCGCCTAAAGGCGCTGGCGTATGGGTCGGGGAGGGCGAAACGTAACCCAAAGGCCCCGAATTGTTTCCGTTGTTCCCCACGTCGCGATTTTCTATTCAACAGGTGTAGAACATTGCAGCCCTGTTCGTTATTGCCTACGTTTTAGGTTAGATTTTCCTAAGAACAATTGCCCGAAATTGGGGGTCCCTATGAACGAAGCAGTTCCCGCGGCGCCGGTAAGCGCCGAGTCGATGGCAAAGCAGGGTTCCGAAAAGCTCGGCTTGAACGCGTTTGATGCGTTGGTTCGCCGCGCCCGTACGTGCCGTCGCTTTGACGAGTCCATGCGCGTGCCGCGTGAGCTTTTGCTTGAGCTGGCGGAGCTGGCGCACCTGGCTCCCTGTGGCGCCAATGCTCAGCGTCTGCGTTTTCATGTGGTAAGCGGTGCAGAGGACTGCGCTCGCGTGTTTGACGAGCTTGCATGGGCCGGCGCGCTCAAGGATTGGTCGGGTCCCGATGAGGGCGAGCGCCCGACCGGCTACATCGCGATTCTTGCCGAGCGCGCCGTTCCGGGCAAGCCCGCCGCTCCCATTACCGAGGTCGACACGGGCATTGCCGCGCAGACGATGATGCTCGCCGCCCGCAGCGCCACGCCCGAGGTGGCTGCCTGCATGTTCAAGGCTTTTACGCCCCACGCGTTCGATGCCATGGGGCTCGATAACGACAAGTATGAGCTCAAGCTGATCATGGCGTTTGGCGTTCCGGCCGAGACGCAGGTGATCGATGCGATCGATTCCAACCCCGACGGCTCCATCAATTATTGGCGCGACGAGGCGCGGGTGCACCACGTACCCAAGCGTCCGCTTGCCGACGTGCTGCTGTAGTTGTGCGTCGTTGCGGTGCAATCCGGCGGCAAAATCACCACAAAGGCTCCTGTCCCCTTTGTGGTGGTACGAGGGGAGGGTGTTTGGCAGATCTGTATTTGGTGCGGCATGGGCAGACTGAGCTCAATGTGCAGAGCATTTTGCAGGGCTGGCACGATTCGCCGCTTACGGCGCGCGGGCGCGAGCAGGCGCTGACGGCGCGTACGGCGTTTGCGGCGCATGGCGTGGCCTTTGATCATGTGTATTCCTCGCCGTTGGGCCGGGCGCGGCATACGGCCGAGCTTATCGTTGGCGAGGGCCGTTCCATTGAGCTGGTCGATGACCTGCGTGAGTGGCATTTTGGCTCGCTGGAGGGCACATCAAATCGCGAGATGCCGCCGCAGCCCTGGGGTGATTATCCGGTTGCCTTTGGTGGCGAGTCGGAAAGTGAGCTTCGCACACGTATGGTCGCGGTGCTGTCCCGCATCATGGCCAGGCCGCAGCACGACTGCGTGCTGGCAGTCTCCCACGGCTCAGCCTGCCAGGAGTTTCTTGAGTATGTGACTGGCAGGGGAGAGCTACCCGACAACGGTGCCGTGCTTCATTTTGGCTATTGCGACGGGGCGTTTTCGCTCCTTGATTGGTAACGAACGAAAGGACCCCTATGAATAAAGACCTGTATCTGGTTCGTCATGGGCAGACAATATTCAACCTTAAGCGCATTATTCAGGGTTGGAGTGACTCGCCGCTCACGCAGCTGGGATGCGACCAGGCGGCGCGTGCCGGCATGTTCTTGCGTGCGCGCGGCATTGAGCCCGATCATGCCTACACCTCGACGCTGCACCGCACCGAGCAGACCATCGCCAACTTGTGGCCGGGCTTGGCGTACGAGCGCCTGGACGGCCTGCGTGAGTGGTTCTTTGGCGACTTTGAGGCCGAGCGCGTGATGCTCATGCCCGAGCGCCCGTGGCGCGACTTCTATCGCCAGTTTGGCGGCGAGGGCCAGATGCAGGTGCGCGAGCGCATGGTGGCGACGTTGACCGATCTTATGCGTCGCCCGGACCACGAGTGCGTGCTCGCGGTGAGCCACGGCTCGGCCATCAAGGAGTTCATGGACCATGTGAAGGGCGCGGCGGCCGATGAGCGCGACCGCGTGCCAGGCAACTGCTCGGTGCTGCACTTTGCGTTTGATGATGCGACGGATACGTTTGAACTGGTTGAGATTTTCACGCAGGAAGACTACGCGCGCGAGCTGGGGCTTGAACCGCTCGTGGCTACTGCGGGTCCGCAGCGCGGATAACGCGAGCGCGGCGGCACGGGTCGCCGGCTAATTTCTCGACGCAAAAGGGGCGGAGATGCATGTACCTGCTGCATCTCCGCCCCCTGTTTGTTGAGCTGCCGATTTTTGTGCCGGGCGGTCTGGTCTTGCTAGAACCGCGCGACCTGGTGCGTGAGCAGACCTGTCGGAACCTGCGGCGCGGCGCCGCTGACCTGCGCGGCGGGGAAGAGCACGGCAACGGTAAAGTTGAACGGCTCCTTGCCGGTGTACGTTCCGGCGACACGGGCCTCATCGGCCAGCAGCTGCGACGCCCCGGTTAGAGCGGCGGCGTAGGCGGGGTCGTCGGCCAGTGCCGGCTCCGGTGCTTGGTCGAGCATGGCGCGGATGGCCCCGACGGCCTCCTCGCGCTTGACCTCCCACGCGCGGTGCGTAATGCCCGCGGGGTCGGTGACGGCGTAGAGCGACGCGCCCTCTTTGGCAGCGCCCAGGATGATGTCCATGACGGGCGACGCCTCGTAGGAGAGCGACACGGGGCGCGGCTGCACCTTAAGTTCGGCGATCGCGCGCGCGGCGGTGAGTGCGTCGACGCTCTTGGCGGCGGCCTCGTCGCTACCCGTCAGCACGTTAACCGGGCAGATCGCCACGACACCTGTTACGCGCCCCGGCTCCCCCGAACATTCGTACACGTAGTATGCCGCACCCGGATCTTTGAGCATGAGCCCATCGGCAATCGCGCCGCGCAGGGCTTCGTCGTCACTCAGAATGCCGCCCATTGCAGGCAGCGCCTCGAGCACGCGGTCCTGAGCCGGGCGGATGCAGGGAAACGGAAGTGCTTTCATGGGCGGTCCTAACGCACGAGTCGGTTTGTTCGCGGCTTATTATGCCCCAACTTGCCCATTCGCGTCCCAGAGCACGTTATCGGCGAGCGCGATTAGCACCTGCTGACAACGAACGATATCGGCGTGGGGCACATATTCGTTGGGCTTGTGCGCGAGCGCGAGCGACCCGGGACCGTAGCTCATGCAATTGCGGTTACCTGTCTTGCCGGCAATGACGGCGGTGTCGGTGTAGCCGGTAAAGAAGCCGACGGTCGTGTCCGCGTCCGTCACGTCATCGGCGGCACGCTTGAGCGCTGCTAGAAGGGGAGAGTTCGGGTCGCGCTCGAT
This sequence comes from Collinsella aerofaciens, assembly GCA_905213325.1. GTDB lineage: Bacteria > Actinomycetota > Coriobacteriia > Coriobacteriales > Coriobacteriaceae > Collinsella > Collinsella aerofaciens_AG. Next base: position 19,377 of record CAJMHW010000015.1, on the reverse strand, counting down.
GGCGGGGCGGTCGCCCGTCACGGTGTAGCTGCCATGACAACCGGGAACGGCGGCTTCGGCGACGGCGATGGCCTGCTCTACCATGCGCGTCGCGGCGGCCGTATCGGTCGGCGGGGTCAGGCGCATGTCGACCCAGACTTTGGCGCGGTCGGGTACGACGTAGGGGCGATATCCGCCCTCGATTTGGCCAAACGTGATGGTCGAAGACCCCAGCTCATCGTGCGCGGGCAGCGCCACAAACGCGCGACGGAGCGAACACACGACCTCGGCCATGGCGGCGACGGCATCCGCGCCCTTCCAGGGCTGGCTCGCATGCGCCGTCACGCCAGCCATTTCAATCTCGAACCACGTACGCCCCTTGTGCGCCACCTGGATCTGTCCGTCGGTGGGCTCGGTGTCCAGCACCCATTCACGCGAGCCGACCCAGCCAGCATCGATCGCGGTCTCTGAGCCGCGCATAAAGTCTTCCTCGTCGACCGAGCAGATGAGCGAAAAGCCGCGGCGGGGCAACGCGCCATCCGCCGCCACGCGCTCGAGCGTATGGACCAGTGCGGCAATGGCGCAGGCCAGGCCACCCTTCATATCGCAGGCACCGCGGCCGTAGAGCTTGCCGTCGCGCACGACCGCCCCGAGCGGCGTAATGTCCGCGTCCCAGCCATCGCCCAGCGTAACGGTATCCATATGGCAGATATAGACGAGTCGCGGCTCGTCGCTTTGGCCCGGCACGGTGACCATAAGGTTGCGGCGCCCGGGGAGTACTTCGAGCTCTGCAATCTGCACGGCATCGAGTACCGGATGGCTCAGCTGCGCCAACTGTTCCTCAACCAACGCTTTGATATGCCGCTCAATTTCATCCTCATACGCGCCCGGGTCTGAGCTGTCGATTCGCACAAGCTCCTGCGCAAGCCGCCAGGCAAAGTCCTTGTCAACCATATGCAACCTCACAATCAGTCTGCTTTCCAAACCGATTGTAAGCCTCCTAAGAGATCCGCGGTGTGCGCGCAGCAGTATTTACCGTTCGCAGGCCGAGCCAGCGCGTTTGCCGTCCGAGCGGGTTCACAAACGGCGCAGTGGGTACGTAGCCTCTATGGACGACATGCTGTGCGACATATCTGCCTTTCGGTATCACCGGATACCTCCACAGGTCTTGGCGATAATGCCGGACCTGCCCGAGTCTGCGGACGATCCGCGCAAGGAGCGCCTTTGCGAGCATCCGCTCGTCACGCATTTTCTGGGCATCCCGTTGCACGTTTTGGCGCAGGGAAGCTGCGGACGTAAGGGCGATCGCATTGTCAGGCATGTTTGGAACGGGGAGAGGCCGTTTGGCTCCGTGCGGCAGACAGAGTTTGGCCTCGATGCCGCGTCCCCACTCTTTACCCTGCTGACCCTGGCCTCCTCGGTCTCAAACGAGCGTCTAATCATGTGCATGTATGAGATGTGCGGCACCTTTGCCGTGTGCAAGATTGCGCCTCAGGTAAAGTCGGCACTTGTGCAGGCGTATGGGGGCCGGTGGGGTGACGCGCAGTTGGGCTGGGAAAACGTAAAGGATGTCTCGGGGAATCCAACGGACTTGTGGAAACGACCGCCCTTGATCGAGCTCTCTGAGCTTACGGAGTACGTCGATAAGATCCGGGGGCTCCGCGGCGCTAAATCGTTCACACGTGCCGCGAAATGCATTACAGGGATGGCGGCATCGCCGCTCGAGGTCCAGGCATCGATGCTGTTTGGTCTTTCGAGGTTACGCGGCGGCGAAGGGCTGCGCCTTACCAATAACGTCGAGATTCGTATGACGCGCAGCGCTCGTCTGATTTCGGGGCTCGACAGGCGCTATGCCGATATCCTGCTGGCAAATAAGGACGGCAGCCGAGAGTGTCTGGTTGAATGCCAGGGTAAAGCCATACACGGATCCATAGAATCCAAGATCTCTGACTCCGACCGAACGACGGCCTTGCAGGCGATGGGATATCCCGTCGTTTTGATGACCTATGGCCAGCTGGCCGACTCCGATGCCTTCCGCGTGGTGATGGAGCTCATCATGTCCTATCTCGATGCGCCGCTGAAAGACAAGACACCGCGGCAGCAGGAGCTCGAACGCCGGCTTCGTGAGGAGATATTTATCGATTGGTCGGGAATGTAGTCGTGCAGGTGGAAAACGGTCGCGCGAACTAGAGTTTTGGGCGCGAAAAAAGCTTCAGTTTCGCCTTGGAAGGACTTTAAAAATGCTATCCAGAACAAGTTGTTTCGGAAAATCGACAGTCAACTTGGATGTGGTATACAGAGATCGATTTTTACCTACTAAAGCTCCAGATAAAGCTGTTTATCAAAGCGGGTGCGCTCAGTAATTTGGGTATGACTGTCGATTATCCGAAAAAACTTGTTCTGGGTAGCATTATCAAAACCAGCCGGAGCAAAGAAATCGGCCCCCGTTTCGCGAAAACGGGGGCCGAATGGGCTTCATGGCCTGCCTGGCAGGCTTGGCGCCGGCGCTATTTGATCACGCGTACGCGATACATCGACGGAATCTGCTTGAGCGCCTCGATCGTGCTGCTGTCCAGGTGCTCGTCGGTGTCGAACATGGTGTAGGCGTTCTCGCCGGCGGACTCGTTGGTCATACGCTGCACGTTGGCGTTGTCCTTGGCGAGAATGGCCGTGATCTGGCCGATCATGTTGGGCACGTTGGCGTGCAGGCAGGCGATGCGGCTTGCGGCGCGCGCCTTGCCCATGCTGCAGGCGGGGTAGTTGACGCTATGTGCGATGTTGCCGTTCTCCAGGTAATCCTTGAGCTCGCTGATGGCCATATCGGCGCAGTTGGCCTCGGCCTCGCCAGTGCCGGCGCCCGAGTGCGTGGTGATAAACGTGTTGGGCATCTTGACGGTCTTGGGCGTGGCAAAGTCGCAGCTAAACCAGCTCAGCTTGCCCTCGCGCAGGGCAGCGTCGACGGCGTCCTCGTCAATGATGGTCTCGCGTGCGTAGTTGATGAGCACGGCGTCGGGTGCCAGCAGGTTAATCTGCTCGGTGCTGATCATGCCGATGGTGTCGGCCTTGCTGGGCACGTGTACGGTGAGGTAGTCGCAGCCGCGGCAGAGATCCTCGAGCGTGCCCACACGCTGCACCTCGCGGCTCAGCACCCACGCGTGCTCGACGGAAATGAACGGGTCGTAGCCGTAAACGTCCATGCCCAGGTCGACGCAGGCGTTGGCGACCTTGGAGCCCACGTTGCCCAGGCCGATGACGCCGATGCGCTTGCCCTTGAGCTCGCGGCCCACAAAGGCCTTCTTGGCCTTTTCGGCATCGACCTGAATCTCGGGGTCGTCGGCGTTGTCGCGCACCCAGTTCATCGATTGCACCACGCCGCGGCTCGAGAGCACCAGCATGCCTAGGACGAGCTCCTTGACGGCGTTGCTGTTGGCGCCGGGGGAGTTGAAGACGACGACGCCCTTCTTGGCGTACTCCTCGACGGGGATGTTGTTGACGCCGGCGCCGCAGCGGGCGATGGCGCGGATGCCCTCGGGCAGCTCGTAGCCGTGCAGGTCGGTCGAGCGCATCAGGATTGCGTCGGCCTCCTCGGCGGTGCTCACAAACTCGTAGCCTTCGCCAAACTCGACTTTGCCATCCTTGGTAATGTCGTCGATGGTCTTAATCTTGCGCATGAAAAACTCCTTAGCGGGTTTGTTTAAAACAAGTGGTTTGAAGTGGCTGGTCGGCCCGCGTGCTGCGGGCTAGTTAGATCGCGGGCTCAAACTACGCTGCGCTTCGAAGTCCTTCATGTACGAGGCCAGTGCCTGCACGTCTTCCATGGTTACGGCGTTGTACACGCTGGCGCGCATGCCGCCGACGAGGCGATGGCCCTTGACGTTTTGGATCTGGTGCTCTGCCGCGCCCGCAACAAAGGCAGCGTCGAGGTCGGCATCGCCGGTACGGAACGTGACGTTGGCGATGGAGCGACTGTCTGTCTGCGCAGTGCCGTGGAATAGTTTGCTGTGCTCGAGCAGGTCGTAGAGCAGGTTGGCCTTGGCCCAGTTGCGCTCGGCCATGGCGGCAAGTCCACCGGTCTGCTCAACCCAACGGAACACCTTGCCGCACACGTAGATGCCAAAGGTGTTGGGCGTGTTGAGCATGGAGCCCTTGGCGGCCTGGGTCTTAAGGTCCAGGTACTGCGGAGTCTGCGCAAAGGCCGGACCGTCGGCGATCAGGTCGTCGCGCACGATAACCACGGTGACGCCCGCGGCGCCGGCGTTCTTCTGCGCGCCGGCGTAAATGAGCCCGTAGCGCTCAACGTCGAGCGGCTGCGACAAAAAGCAGCTCGAGACATCGGCGACCAGCGGCACGTCGCCGCAATCGGGCAGCTCGTGGAACATGGTGCCAAAGATGGTGTTGTTCTGGCAGATGTAGACGTAGTCGAGCCCGTCGCCCGCGGCCTCGGCGGCAATGCGCGCGTTGATGTCGGCCATGTCGGGGATGCGGTCGAAGTTGGTGTCCTCGGAGCTCGCGAGCAGCACGGCCTCGCCGTACTTGGCGGCCTCTTTGTACGCCTTGTTGGCAAAGTTGCCGGTCACGATGTAGCCGGCGCGGCCGCGGCGCATGAGGTTCATGGGGATGCCCGCAAACTGCAGCGTGGCGCCGCCCTGCAAAAACAGGACGCGGTAGTTGTTGGGGATGCTCAGCAGGCGGCGCAGAGTTGCCTCAGCGTCATCGATGATCTGCTGGTACATGCTAGATCGATGACTCATCTCGAGCACGGACATGCCGCAACCGCGGTAGTCCATCATCTCGTCGGCGATCTCGGCGAGCACGCTTGTGGGCAGCGCTGCCGGGCCAGCTGAGAAGTTGTGCACACGTGCCATCTTCTAGTTCCCCCTCGTAGTCGTTTGAACGTTCGGGATACTTTAGCACAGTGGAGCGCCAAGCGCGACCGCATCACGGTAAAACTCGAGTGCGTCGCTATGATTTACAGGATGGTTACATGGGGGAGGGCGGTCGCTAGGTCTATACCACCGGGATATACCGTGACAGGTACTCTTTGAGTGCGGGGTCGCACACATAGAGATACGTTCCTAGCATGCCGCGCGTCATGAGGACGTAGTAGGCGTTGACGATAATCTTTTGCAGATCATCGTCGCTTGCTTTTTTCTTCGCGACGGCATCTTTGAAGTTCGCCTTGTTAACGTAGACTGAATCTTTGTCCGAATCGTAGTAAATGTCGGGACCCAGAATTACGAATCCGTAGTTGAGATCGTAGCCTTGTACCGTATGAATGCATCCGACTTCGTTGACGGCGTTGGCGGAGTTAACCCAATCCTTCTGGGTTGAGTTCCAACGTTTGGGAATGCCCTCGATGACGATATCGAACACATCTTTATTGCTCTTGCTTTCCCATTTCCAAGCAAAACCGGCTGTCATACGGGACAGCCCAACTTCTTTTTCTTTGGTCTGCTGTAGGGAGCAGAAATCTTCAAAGCGGTCGACTATGCCAAACTGGTACCTGGGGATATCACTGTCAGGATCGCCGGCTTGCGAGTCGTAAGGCTGAGAGGCAAAGAGCTCATCAAACTTCATGCCGGCATGCATGTACGCTTTGTTGTCAAGTAGGTCGTAGACAAAATCGAGGTACTCATCGCCGCCACGCACACGCATTTGGGTGCTCAAGTTGAATTCTTCGGTCTCGATTCCAGCTTCTTCGAGTTGGTTGAGTCGCTGCTCAAGGCCATCTCGGTTGAGTCCCGATGCGCGGACTTGCTGTTTGGGGTCATAGAACAGATATGCCTTGTCGCAGCATTTGAATATCCAGTCAACTTGGTTGCTCGTATGTGGAAGGCCGAGGCGATCGCAGGTGTTATAGAAGGCCTTGATGCCGGAGCCCATGCTTAGATAATTACCCAGTCGATGTGCTTCGTCGACAAGTAGGATGTCATAACGATCATTTTTGGTTACGTCACTGGGGCTCAAGATATCGCCAGGCTTTAACCCTGGTAGGAAGTGCGTGAGTTTCCTGAGGGTCTTCTTCAGGGAATCCATGGGGGTGACAAAACCGACTCGCAGGCCGGAAAGGTTGGGCTCATTTTTGATTTTGAACATGAGACTGATGGCGAGGATTGTTTTGCCTGTTCCCGGCGCGCCGTTCACGACGGTTATACGTTCTCTTTTTGAGCCGCCGTGTTTTGCGTCTTCATGCTCCTGTTCGAGACGTTTATAAATCGTCTCGATCGTTTCGTATTGGTCGGGCGTAAGCGTCTTGAAAGGCGAGAACTTGAACAGATCGGAGTTCTCAAGCTCTTCAATCGGATGAATCGCGTAGTTTTCTTCGCGAAGCTTTGTCCAGAGGTTTCGGAACTTCTGGCGATACTGAGGCCGCTCAAAATAATCGAATTGGGCATAGCCGTTGTTGGCATTGGTGACCTGGTATTTTTCGTCGGCACAGAACAGCTCAATAAGTCGATTCTCGAACTCGAACGTTGCGGATTGGTTGAAGGTGGGATTGTCGATTAGAAGGGTCCGGTCGAAGTCCTTGTCCACGTTTGCAGCGTGTTGTTTCATACGGCGCTGGTAGTTGGTTGTTTGGCCGATGTATGCCGTCGTGTTTCTGCTGTTGGTAAGAATGTAAAGGACGGGCCAACTCTCGTCATGATGGGCTCCAGGCTTTGGCGTGCCAAAGTCCTGAAGCGATTCGCTTGTCTCGAAGGGCTGGGGCAGGGGAAGCGTGTATTGCCGAAGGGCGAACTCGTTACTCATGGTGGTCCGCCTTTCTGTATTCGCTGGAGCTGGTGTCGACGGGATAGCGCTCGCCGTTGCGTTTGAGTTTGGACGAGAGCGCCTTTGGGAGGTCGATTCCGTTTAAATCGGCGAAACGCAGGAGAAAGAGGAGCGTGTCAGCGACTTCGTCTTCGATGGCTTGGCGCTGATCGGCGTTATCGAACATTTCTGCAATGCGCTCGTCGCTCATAAAACGAAAGAGCTGAAGGAGCTCGGAGGACTCAGTTGCCATGCCGATGGCAAGCTCTTTTGGCGTGTGATATTTGCGCCAGTCGCGTGCATCACAAAAGTCCCTGACTTGTTCCGTCATGGCATCGAGCTTATCCATCGTCCGCAACCTCCCTGATGTTCATTGTTTTATTATGGCCGTATCTGGGATTTATTGCACATCATTTGGGGCGTGCGGTTTGTTCGGTCGCGATTGGCCGGCAGGAAGTTTCACCATGAAGATCGATGCCGATGTTGACCAGCTGCGCGAGAGCCTGCTCGACCGCGCGGGGAGTGCGGCAGGCGCGGGCTTTCCGGCCGCCATGCTCGACGTGATGGATATCGAGGACGAGTCGCCCCAGGAGCTCCTATCCCGAGCCGAACGCGAAGGCCTCGACCTCCGCGACTTTGCCGCCGACGATGACTAGGGTAGCTAATTTGGGACGGGGCGTCTGCACCCGCAGCTGCGCGAAAATGCACGATAAGCCGTCGCAATGGAGTCTACTGACCTCGCGACTGTTCTATTTTGACTGCACGCTGGCTAAGTGAGTAGGCTTTATTGGAAATCCTGAGCACCCGACTAATTTGCTTCAACAAACCCGCAGGTCACAGACTTGTGTTTTGGAGACGTGGTCGGCGATTCGACAAAAGTCTACTCACTTAGTTTTGAGAGACGCTAATTGTCCGCAACGAGACCCCAGCCGGGGCGATTGATGCTCAAATGTAGCCAATTCGGGACGGCTCCCCCGCCCCTCTTAGGGGCAAGGCAGGGGCTGCGGTGACTTTACGCACAAAAAATGCCGGGTGTAAGATCCCGGCTCTTGGAGGCCCCTCTTTTAGAGGGTACCGATTTCTTTATAGCATGAGATCGGACGGCTTTCAAATGGCGCCATGTGGATGGGATGGGATGGCGCGCCTGATAAAGCCCTCAATGAATGGCATCTAACTAGCGTTCGTGATATAAAGAAATCGGTCATCTCAAAAGAGAGGGCTTCCAAGTGCCGGGGACGTTTTCCCCGGCTTTTTTCATTTCGGTGTCAATTCAAATGTTTTTCAACCCATCCCCTCAATAACTTGCGGTGAAATAGGGACTGAAATGGCTGTTCAGAAGCCTATTCAATCCCTATTTCACCGCAACTTATGGGTGGGGATGGCTACGATGCCAGTGTGGCGATGACGGCTTCGTCGCCGGCGTATATTAGGGTGTTGCCGTCGGGGATGATCGTTTGGCCGTCGCGCTTGAGCATCACCACAATAAACGGATGCTTGCCCTGCGGCACATCGCGCAGGCGCTGGCCGGCCAAGCGACCGTGGGGTGTCACGGTGACCTCGCGCAGCGTAACCTCGGCACGCTCTTCGAACGTTGGGGCGGCCATCACCAGCAGATCACCTTCCTGGATCACGGTGTCGCCATTGGGCAGTACCGGGTGCGCCCCGTCGCGCAGCACCAGGACAACGAGCATATCTGTGGCGCTGCCAATGTCGGCGAGCGAGCGTCCGGTAAACGGATGGCCCGCGCCCACCTTCAGCTTGACGAACGACATGCCGTCCTCGTCGCGGTAGTCGTTAAAAGTGCGGCGCACGTCGCCAGTCGCATCGATCATATCGAGCTTCTTCGCCACCGCCGGCAACAGCGAGCCCTGCACTACGATGCTTGACACGGCAATCACAAACACCAGGTCAAATAGGTCGTGTCCGCCGGGAACGCCGGCCACCACGGCAAAGAGACTAAAGACGACCGAAGCTGCTCCGCGCAGGCCCGCCCAGCTTACGAGCGCGACCTGGCGAGGGTTCGTCTTAAAGGGAGCCAGAAGCACGCTGACGGCGATGGGACGGCTCACGAAGAGCATAAATGCCATGAGCGCCAGGCCCGGCAGCAGCATCTGCGGCAGGCGCGCGGGCGTCACGAGCAGGCCGAGCAAGAAGAAGATCGTCATCTCTGCCATCTCGGTGAGGGTGTCAAAGAAGTGCGCCATCTCGACTTTGCCGGTGATGTCACTGGCGCCCAGCACAATGCCGGTCAGGTATACGGCCAAAAAGCCGTTGCCGCCCAGGTGGCTCGGCAGCGCGTAGGCGACGATGGCCACGGCGAACAAAAAGATGGTCTGCGCGCCCTCGGCCGTTGCGTGCGCGCGTTCAATCAGGCGACCCGCCGCCCAGCCGATGGCAAGGCCCAGGCCCGCGCCCAGGATAATCTGCTTGGCCAGCAGTGTGGGAATGTTGATGTCGCCGCCGGCCGCGAGTGTGGCGAGCACGGCGGTGAGCATATAGGCGACGGGATCGTTGGAGCCCGATTCGACCTCGAGCAGCGAGTCGGTGCCGCCCCTCAGCGAAAGGCTGTGCTCGCGCAGAACGCTAAAGACGCTGGCCGCGTCGGTGGACGCCACGACCGATCCCAGCAGCAGGCCGCCGATCCAGTCGAAACCCAGCACAAAGTGGGCGAATACGCCGGTGATGCCGGCAGTGATGACGACGCCGAGCGTGCTCAGCAGCACCGCCGGCGCAGCGACGGGCTTGGCGCGGTCGATATTGGTGTTAAAGCCGCCGTAGAACATGATGAACAGCAGCGCCGTGCTGCAGACGGTTTCGGTGAGTGCGTAGTCGCTAAAGTCGATGTGCGCCGGGCCGTTGACGCCCAACAGCATGCCGAGCGCGATAAAGATGAGCAGGGTGGGGAAGGGGAGCTTTTTGCCGACGGGTTTGATGGTCAGGCACAAAATGATGACGAGGCCGATAAAAAGAAGGATCTGGTTCATGGATAGTGTCCGCTCCTGGGTGGTTGGCGTGGCACGGTCAGTTGTCTGTGGTTATTTGTACCCAAAGATGGTGGGTTTATGGGGTTGGATTGCGGGCGTGCGCGATATCGTCATAGACGGCTGCCGTCTTTGCCTCTGCTCGGAAACCCTTTCCAGCTTTATTGCAACGGAGTACAATGGGTAACGTTTAAGTTCAACTTGAAGTTTTAGTTGCGGCACCGGGCTTCGGCCGCAATGCAAGGAGAGGCGTACCATGGCGATCTATGTGACATCTGATGCTCACGGGCACGTGCGTGCGCTTGACGAGGCCCTGTCTAAGATCTCGTTGACGTCCGACGACACGCTGTACGTGCTGGGCGACATGATCGATCGCGGGCCCGATCCGGTCGGCGTTATTAAGCTCGTGCGCTCGCTGCCCAACGCCCACGTGCTCAAGGGTAATCACGAGCAGATCATGCTCGATGCCATCATTGGCCAGGATCCGCTCGATGCCGAGACCTGGGATATCAACGGTGGCTGGACGACGCGCGAGCAGCTCAACGACATGGAATTTGAGGCATACGAGGAGCTCGTGCGATGGATGGCCGCGCTGCCGCTCTACGCGGTGGTCGAGACCGAGGAGCGCCCGTATCTGCTGGTACATGCTGGAATCGAGATGAAAGCGGCGCGCGCGTTTTTGCTTGAGCATGGCGTCGATTGTGCCGATGGCGTCGGAGCGGTGGGTGCCGATCGCGAGCTGCTGCAGCAGATGCTCGCGGTGCAGTCGTCCGATGACCTGCTATGGATTCGTCACGGCTATTGGGATGTGCCGACCGGGCTGCTTTCTGCCGAGGGCAAGGGCCCGGTCGTGGTGAGCGGTCACACGCCCACGGTATCGCTTGGGCGCTATTGCGAGGTCGGTGGTCTGGCGGGGCTCGATGAGGAATCGGGACGCGGGCAGATCGTGCGCTTGGGCGGCGAGGACACTGCCGGCGTGCCCGATCGCATCGATATCGACTGCGCTGCCGCCACCGGCTCCGAGTTCGGTCGCGTGGGCATCCTGCGGCTCGATGATGGGGCGGAGTTCTACGCAAACATTCTTCCTGGCGAGTAATTAGCTGCTCCACGCTGCAATTAGGCGCCGTACGGATTCCGGTCTCTCTCGATGCGTTGGCGGATGCGGCGGTACTCGATAATCAACAGTACCAGCAGTAGGGCCATGATGGCCAGGTAGCTCACGACGGCGCCCATCAGGCCGAGCAGATTGATCAGAATCACCGGGAGCACCACGCTCACGGCAAAGCAGATCAGGTAGATCTTGGTGACGTCGCCGGCATGGCGCAGCACCGTGATGATGGCGTAGATAAAGTCGATGGCCGCGGTGACGCCGCCGGCGACGACCATCAGCAGCGCCAATGTGCGGTAGCGCTCAAAGTTGAGGCCGTACATATAGCTCATGAGGGGAATACCGGGACCTGCCATAAATGCGGCGCACACGCCGGTGATGACCACGATCAGCGCCATAACGGCAACAATAATCAGGTCAAAGCGACGACGCTTGCGAGGATTCGCCCAAATGCTCGACAAGCGCAGGAGCTGCGGTTTATAGACAAATCCAATGCTCAACAGAATAGCCTGAGCTGGAAAAAACAGGGCATTAAAGTACAACTGGTATTTGTAGGCCAGTGTTCCTTCCATCACAAACTTGGGCATGCTCTCGATAAGATTGAACAGGAATAACGCGCCAAAGAGTGGGGCGCACTGGACAAACAGGTGGCCGACCTCGCGCAGGCTTACGCGGCGCGATTTTTCGGTCTCGAGCAGGGCGAGCGGCGCGGTGACCAGCACGAGCGAGGCGATCGCGGCGATGCCCATGGCCATGGCCGCGATGGGCATGCTACGCGTGAAGAACAGCGCCACGCTGAAGACCGCGATGACGCCGACGGAGCGTAGCGTTTGACTCATTCCAGCCAAGTAGAGCTTGTCGGCCTGCTGCAGGCGGCCTTCGTACACGTCGGCGACGCCGTCGATGACCTTATACAGGTAGACGCCCAGGCCGATCGTCGCCATCTGCGCGTCATAGCCGCGGGCGCTGCTATACATGAGGCCGCAGCCTAGGGCGAGCGCTCCGCAGATCCAACGATTGAGCTGGTAGGAGGCGAAGGACGTCTTTTCGTCGATGTCCGAGACCTGGAAATTGCGCACGCCGTAGTTGCACGCGATCATGATGAGCGTGCCGGTGACAAAGGCGATGGAGAACTTGCCGGCTTCTTCGGCGCCCACGAGCTGCGTAGACACGATGGTGAGCAACGGAAACGCCAGACCCCACACGGCGGTGCCGAGGGTGTTCCAAAGATAGTCGCGGCTGGTGGCGTGCTCTTCGTATTCAGTCTCTTGCGTGGAGAACCCGCCGCCGTAGACGGCGCCGAGCAGACGGTTCCACCAAGCGTTGACCATGCGGCGGACGGGGCCGGGCTCCCGATCGCGTTCGCGCCGGCGACGTGTGGCTTGGCTGCTATCGGGCCCGCCGGCGTTGCGCTGACTCAGCTCTTGGATGCGTGCGAGTTCCTCGGCAGTGTGCGAGGCAGGGAAGAGGCCGTTCTCGATGCGGCCGCCCCGGGCCTTCGCGGCGCCGTCCTTCGATGCAGCGGGGTTGGAGGTGCCGTTGCGGCGGGCGATGGCGCGGCGAATGCTATCGAGGGGCGTGATACTCAAAGCGGAGTCCTTTCTATTGCTGCGCTTTAGTATAGACGCGACGGTGTTCGCTCGTGTTTTTGAACGGATTGTTCAATAATATCGGCGGGCGGCTGTAATTTGTCGGTAAACGTGCGGTATCCTGTTGAAGTTTTGTGACACCCCCGATGCCGCCCACGCGGTACCAAGGAGCTTCTACCTATGGACGTCGCCGCATTCATACTGGCTCTTGTGCCGATTATTTGGCTGGTCGTGATGCTGCTGTGCTTTAAATGGCCAGCTTGGAAGGCCGCTATCGGATCGTTTGTCCTTTCGTGCTTGCTTGCCTTCGCATGGTGGCACCTGCCGGCAGCGCAGATCGCGACCGCCTCGCTCGAAGGTTTTTTGATGGCTCTGTGGCCCATCGTCCTGGTGATCATCGCCGCGGTGTTCACGTATAACCTGTGCGTTCGTACGGGCGCCATGGACGTGATCGGCAGCATGATCACCTCCATCAGCAGCGACCGCCGTCTGCTGGCGCTGCTCGTGGCTTGGTGCTTCGGTGGCTTTATGGAGGGCATGGCCGGCTTCGGTACCGCTGTCGCCATTCCCGCCGGCATGCTCGCGGGCCTGGGCTTTGAGGCCGTGCCTGCCGTGCTCATCTGCCTGCTGGCCAACGGCGTGCCCACGCCCTACGGCTCCATCGGCATCCCCACGGTGTCCGTTGCCGACCTGGTGGGTTTGGATTCCCTTCACCTAGCGACCGTTCAGCTGGTGCAGCTCGCACCGTTCTTTGTGGTGATGCCGCTATTTATTGTGCTGGTTGCGGGCCGTGTTGCCGACGACCAGGGCAATGCCGCGAGTGTGGGCGAGCGTCTGCACGGTGTTGCCGGCGTGGCGTTGCTCTCCGGCGTGTCGTTTGTCGGCGCGGCTCTGGTCGTTGCCATGTTTGTGGGCCCCGAGCTGGCCGTGGTCGTAGGATCCATCGTTTCGCTCGCGCTGACCGCTGCGCTTGCCATGCGTGCCGAGAAGTCGGGGCATCTGGACGCACGCTTTCGCATGAATATCGAGGCGGGGGAGAAGCTCACCGTTAAGTCGGCGCTTTCGGCCTGGTCGTGCTTCATCCTGATTTTTGTGTTGCTGCTAGGCACGTCTAATCTGGTGCCCGCTGTACATGCTGCGCTCGCGCCGTTTGCGAGCCATGTGCAGGTGTATTGCGGTGAGAATCCCGGTACGCTTACGTTTTCGTGGATCAATACGCCGGGCGTCTGGATTTTCCTGGCGGCGTTTGTCGGCGGTTCCATTCAGGGCGCTTCGCCGCGCTTGATGGGTGAGGTACTGGCCGCGACCGTCAAACAGATGATGCCGACGGTTATCACCATGCTTTCGGTGCTGGGCTGCGCCAAGGTGATGGGCTATGCTGGCATGATTTCGTCGATCAGCGCGTTTTGTATTGCGGTCGCTGGCGGTCTGTACCCGATTCTGGCTCCGTGGATTGGTGCGGCTGGTGCGTTTGTGACCGGCTCGGGCACGTCCTCGGGCATGCTGTTTGGCCCCATCCAGAGCCAGGCCGCCACCGCGCTGGGCGTGAGTGACTACTGGATGGTTGCGCTGAACGCGCTTGGCGTTGCCGCCGGCAAGATGATCTCTCCGCAGACGCTCGCGATTGGCCTGGCTGCCGTCCACGTGCGAGGCAAGGATGCCGAACTCTTGGGCGCGGTGCTACCCTACGCTGCCGGCATGCTGGTCCTCATGAGCGCCATTGCAATGCTCGGCCAAAACCTGCCGCTGTAGTTGGCACTTGGGGACGTTCCTTATGTGCCGGCACTTTGGGAACGTCCCTAAGTGCCGGCATCCGGGGACACTCCTTGAATGTTGCCTGTTCAAGAGTGTCCCCAATGACTAGTCGTTTAAAAACGTCCCCAATGACTAGGCCGCTTGCCTGCGATTTTTGACCGTTGGGCGGGCTTGCCGCCCTTGCCGCAAAAACGTTTTTGCATATCGGGTACAACGGGCTTTACGTGAGTAAAGTGCGCGCCGCGTCCACGTGTCGCGTTTTTAAAGGAGGCCCCATGCCTGGTGTTACCCCTGCAGAAGTTTTGTCCAACTTCGGTATTACGCTCGTTGAAGATCCCGCCGAGAATCAGCCCCGTCTGCTGGTCGATCTACCCGCCGCGGAGCTCGTCGAGCACGCTATCCGCCGCGAAGAAGGCCGCATGGCATCCAACGGCGCGCTGGTGATTGAGACGGGGGAGCGCACCGGCCGTTCTCCCAACGATCGCTTTATCGTCGACACGCCCGACGTGCACGACAAGATCGCCTGGGGTGCGGTCAACCGCCCGCTGTCCGTCGAGAGCTATGAGGACATCAAGGCTGGCATCGTCGACTATCTCAACGAGCGCGACGTGTTCGTCACCCGCGGCATGGCAGGCGCCGACCGCAACCACACGCGTCGACTGCTCGTTGCCTGCGAGCGAGCCAGCCAGGCACTCTTTATCAAGCAGATGCTCGCCCGCCCGCTCGCCCGCGAAATCGCGCGCACCGGCGAGCCCGACTTCTGCGTGCTCGCAGCGCCCGGTTACCAGTGCGACCCCGCCATCAAGGGCCTCAACTCCAGCGCCGCGGTGGTCATCAACTTCCAGGAACGCGTGATTCTGGTCGCCGGCACCGGCTACTCCGGCGAGATTAAAAAGTCGATCTTTAGCGTCATGAACTATCTGCTGCCCGTCGAGGACGACGTGCTGCCCATGCACTGCTCGGCCAGCATGGATCCCGTCACGCACGAGACCGCCGTGTTCTTTGGCCTGTCCGGCACCGGCAAGACCACGCTTTCGGCCAATCCCACGCGCCTGCTGATCGGCGACGACGAGCACGGTTGGTCCGACATGGGCATCTTCAACATCGAGGGTGGCTGCTACGCAAAATGCGAGGGCCTGGACGCCTTCCACGAGCCCGAGATCTTCAACGCCGTCCGTTTTGGCGCCATTTGCGAAAACGTGGTGCTCGACGAGAACCGCAAGCCCAACTACGACGACATCTCGATCACGCACAACACGCGCGTGGCCTATCCCGTGGAGCACATTCCTAACGCGTGGACTAAGGGCATGGGCACCACTCCGAGTGTCGTGCTGTTCCTGACTTGCGACGCTTTTGGCGTGCTGCCGCCCATCTCGCGCCTGACGGCCGACGCCGCCATGTACCACTTTGTGACGGGTTTTACGGCTAAGATTCCCGGCACCGAGGTCGGCGTCACCGAGCCCACGCCCACGTTCTCTTCGCTGTTCGGCGAGCCGTTTATGCCACTCGACCCCATGGTTTACGCCAAGATGCTCGGCGAGCGCATTGCCGACGGCCGCACGCGTGTGTACCTGGTCAACACCGGCTGGATCGGCGGCGGCTACGGCGTAGGCCATCGCATCGAGCTGGCCTACACGCGCTCGCTGGTCGCGCGCGCCCTCGACGGTACCATCGAGGACAGCGAGTTCGTGCACGACGACATCTTTAACGTCGACATTCCCACTACGTGCCACGGTGTGCCCGACGGCATCCTGGTGCCGCGCCAGTACTGGCAGAGCACCGCTCGTTACGACGAGGCTGCACACAACCTGGCCGTGATGTTCGAGGAGAACTTCGAGAAGAAGTACTCGCACCTGCCCGAGTCCGTCAAAGCCGCCGGCCCGCACGCCCAGGTGTCCGCCGAGGCCCGTCATCGCGGCCGCGGCCTGCTGGGGCTCCGCCACTAGCGTCGCCTCGAGTCCATATCCACCACAAAGGGGACAGGCGCCTTTGTGGTGGTTTTGCTCGTGTGGATGACTCGGGTTACAATACGCCTGACATATCGTCCTCTTCTCCGGATGGGGGCAGCGCAAGCGTTCTTGTGACGGCACCGTAGGACTTTGAAGGTGGCCGCTGTGAGGGCGCTTTTTGTTTAGGCGCCCTCACTCGGGCGCGCACAATGAAGGGAGAGCGTATGAAGAGCTTTATTGCCGAGGATTCATTCTGGGAGTTGTTTCCGCAGGCAGCGGTCGGTGTTGTGGTCGTGGAGGGCATGAAGTCCACGGCTCAGATTCCTCAAGAGGACGTGGATGCGATTGCGGCGTTGCTCGACCGCGCCAATATCGATGCGGAGCGTCATCTGACCAGCGACACTATCAGCGAGAACGCACCGGTCAAGGCATGGCGCGAGGCCTATCGTCTGTTCAAGACCAAGAAAGGCGCGCGCTGCTCGATCGAGAACTTGCTCAAACGCGTGCTCAAAGGCAAGCCAGTGGGCCACATTACGCCCGCGGTGGATATTTACAACACGGTGTCGCTGACCTACACGCTGCCCGTGGGAGGCGAGGATCTGCATGCGATCGAGGGAGACCTTCGCCTGAAGGTGACCGACGGTGGCGACGCGTTCTTGCCGCTTGGCGAGGAGGCGGACGATCCGACGCTGCCCGGCGAGCTCGCCTATATCGATGATGCGGGCGCCGTGTGCCGCTGCTGGAACTGGCGCGACGGCGTTCGAACGGCTCTGTCCGATGATTCGGCCGATGCGTTCCTGGCGATTGAGTGCGTGGAGCCCGAGCGAATGGAGGACTGCCAGGCTGCCGTTGATCGTCTCGCCGAGTTGCTCGAGCGTTATCTGGGCGCTACGGTTGTCGTTAAGACGCTTGTGACCCGCGACAATCCTTGCGTGGAGCTGTAGCGACGCCTGCGGATCATGTTCGCCGGCCCAAACCACCACAAAGGTGCCGTCCTCTTTGTGGTGGTTTTTATGTTGATGGGTTAACAAATAGGGCGTGCAGGGCTGCCGGCCGTTAAGTACGGCTAAGATGTTTACCCGTTAGCATTATGCAAGCGAAAGGCGGTCGTCTCCCATGCAGCAGAACGACGAGACACGTTTCGAGGACTTTGTCGGACTGATCAGCGGGCTCTACAAGGAGATCCAGCGCATTAAGACATCCGAGGGCGCAAGGCTGGGCCTCAAGGGCTCCGACGTTATGTGCCTGTACTATCTTGAGCGCAGCAAGGACGGCCTGACTGGCGCTGACCTGGCTCGCATGGCAGGCGTGACCCGCGCCGCCGTCTCGCGTACGCTCGCGCATCTGGAGGAGGGCGGCTACGTCGAGGTCGACGATTCGGGCGATGCCGCCGTTAAGTATCGTGCTCCGGTGCGCCTGACCGCTCTGGGTGGCGAGAGCATGAGCGAGGCCGACCGCATCATCCACGAAGTGCTCGATACCACCAGTAAGGCTATGGGTGTGGAGCAGCGCGAGCAGATGTATGCGTCGCTGCGCACGATTCTCAACACCCTGCGCGAGCTGTAGGGCCGCCAAGGCTTTTGCTTCCAATTAACAACTGCATAGTCCCGTTTGAGTGCGTATACCGTGCCGGGGCCTTGCTGTCAAAATTCCCTGCGCGGGACCTGCGCAAGAAAGGATTCGCTATGTCCGTCCGCATTATTACCGATTCCGCAAGCGATATGTCGCCGGCGGAGCACCCGGCACTGGCCGTTTTGCCGCTGTCCGTCACCTTTGGCACCGATGTGTACATGGATGGCATCGACATCGATCACCAGCGCTTTTACGAGATGCTCGTGGAGCGCGATGAGCTGCCCAAGACCGGCCAGGTCAACCCGTACGCGTTTTCGCAGGCCATCGCCGAGGTTCGTGAAGCCGGCGATGAGGTTGTGATTATTACCGTGGGCGCTAAGCTATCAGGCACCAATCAGAGTGCCCGTACCGCACTTGCCGAGGCGCCAGGTGGTGACGTGTTCGTGGTAGACAGCAACAACGTTACCCTGGGCGAGCGCGTCCTGGTCGAGTATGCGTTGCGCTTGGTGGACGAGGGCCGCAGTGCATCTCAGATCGCGGCGGCTGTCGAGGCCGTGCGCGACCGTGTGGTGGTTATCGGCCTGCTCGAGACGCTGGAGTACCTGGTGCGCGGCGGTCGTCTGTCTGCTGCGGCCGGCGCCGTGGGCACGCTGCTCAACGTAAAGCCCGTGGTGGCTGTTGAGGACGGTCTGATCGTGCAGCTGGGCAAGGCGCGCGGTTCCAAGAACGGCCGCAACCTGCTGAACCAAAAGGTCGAAAAGGCGGGCGGCATCGACTTTTCCATGCCGCTGGCGCTCGGCTATACGGGCCTTTCGGATGCGGTGCTCAAGAAGTATATCGAGGACAGCGCGGCACTGTGGGCTGGTCACACCGAGGGCGAACTGCCCGTTCACACCATTGGCGCCACCATCGGCACCCACGTAGGCCCCGGCGCCGTAGCAGTAGCCTTCTTCCAGCCCGCCAACTAACCGACCTGCCGTAAACCACCACAAAGGGGACAGACACCTTTGTGGTGGTTTATGCTTTCCGGGTGGAAGGGAGCGAGCAATGGCGTCTGAGGGCTTTTTTGAACGGGTGTACGAGGTGGTCGAGCAGATCCCCGAGGGGATGGTCGCCACCTACGGTCAGGTGGCACTGCTTGCCGGTCGTCCACGAAGTGCGCGGTATGTGGGCTACGCGCTGCACAGCAATCCGCGCCCCGGCCAGATTCCCTGCCATCGCGTGGTGTTTGCCGACGGCCGTATCTGTGAGGGCTTTGCCTTTGGTGGCCCCGATGCTCAGCGCGAGCTCTTAATGGGGGAGGGCGTGACGTTTGCCGATCCCATGCATGTTGATCTGGCCGCCTGTCGCTGGCCTGCCGGGCTGTAGTGGCGGGCTTCGTCAAAACCACCACAAAGGTGCCTGTCCCCTTCGTCGTGGTTTTAGTTTACCGGAGCTAACTTATGGAGAAGGTGTGGCGGCGCATATTGACGCTACAAAGTAAACCACGGTGAACTATATTGTATTCAGCAACGGAGCAGGCAATAGGCGATGAAAAAGCCTGCCCTGTTGAGTTTGATTCGCATCCCTCCCCTCTGTGCGATTCAACGGTGTACTTCGGGAACAGGCCCGCTGGCAACTATCTGCCAGCGGGCCTGTTGGCTTATAGGACAAAATGTGTGTCCCGATAGAACACCCGTTTCCATCCATTAATC
>CAJMHW010000014.1 GCA_905213325.1 Collinsella aerofaciens | reverse complement strand
GCGCGCGTCCGTCCCCATGGCTCAGCCGCCTGCGCAGGCTGCGCCATGGGAATCCGAGCAGGTGCCCTACGACGATGCTATGGTCGGTGGTTTTGCTGCCGATGCCGGCGGGGACGATCTGCCCCCGTTCGACGTGCCGGGTGCGGCGTCCGCGACCAAGGCCGCTGCTGTGGCACCCGCAGCCTCTGCAAACGACGACGTCCCCGCCGCTCCCTGGGAATCCAATCCCGGTGCTGGCAGCCCCTTCGGCCATCAGGGCGCAGCCCCGAGCATCCCGCAGACCGAGGACGAGGCCAAGGCCCTCATCCGCAGCGTCTTTGGCCAGGCCACCATCTTCAAGCCGGTGGAGTAGCTGCGTAGGCGGGTATACTGCTCAAGAAGAGGACCCCTTGTCCGGGCGCATCTGTATTTCGGACATGTGCAACGCGGTGCCGCGTATCTCGCATTCGAGCAGACAGGTGCGTGACGGTCGGCCTAGGATGCTGAGGTCGATACGATACGTCGCATGGCTGTCCGTGTACTCGACTTGCTCGGCGTTAATGGTTGCTCCGATTGCCAAATAAACGCCTAGCTCGGCATCGACAATCTTGAAGTCCTTTATCTTGACCTTGAACTCTTGATAGAGGGACGGGCTGTTGTAGTAGACGGTTCGGGTTCCGTCGGTGCACTCATCGGTCGTCTCCCATTTGACGACGGGCTGGTCCGAGCTGGCTATCAGCAGTTCTGCTCCAAAAGCTATGGCATGGGTGATGACAACCAGCAATGCCCAGCCGACAAAGAGATAGAGAACCACATATGCAACGGGGTGTTTTGAGCGGATGTTTTGGAGCGCGTTGGGGGCATTCATGGGGCACCTCCAAATTACTATCTATGGCAATCAAATTATACCCTGCCGCCATGTGCGCCGCCTCGAGCAGCGGTTCGGCATTTAGCTATTTAGTGGCGCACATGAAATGCCGGATTCGGCTCTACTAGATTGAGTGTGCGATATTATGCAACCTTGCATAATTCGACCTTGCATAATCTTTGAGTGCGGTTTGTATTGGAGGACATGTATATCGACTGAGGTAACACGTCCGCCCCGCTCTCTCGCCGCGCGCCGTGGTACGATTTTTGAGTTTGAAAGTCCCGCCGTGCTCCGGCTGCCCTTGCAGCTCGGCGTGCGGCCGCACGTAAAGGAGCCATCATGGCCGGTATGAACATGCAGCAGATGATGAAGCAGGCTCGCAAGATGCAGGAGCAGCTTGCCGCCGCGCAGGAGAACCTCAAGTCCCAGACCGTCGACGCCTCTGCCGGCGGCGGCATGGTCAAGGTGACCGTTAACGGCGAGATGGAGCTCGTCAACCTCACCATCGATCCCGATGCGCTCGATCCCGAGGACGTCGATATGCTGCAGGATATGATCATGGCTGCCGTCAACGAGGCCGTTCGCGGCGTCAACGAGCTCGCCAACAAGCAGATGGGCGCCATCACCGGCGGCCTCAACATCCCGGGCATGCCGTTCTAAGACACGCATATATATGAGTGCCAACCACAGTCTGCAAAAACTGCTCGATGAGCTGGGCCGTCTGCCGGGCATTGGTCCCAAGTCGGCCCAGCGCATCGCCTATTACCTGTTGGAGGCCGACGCCGAGGAGGCGCGCCGCCTGGCCGAGGCCATCCTGGAGGTCAAGCAGGAGGTCCACTTTTGCAGCCGCTGCTTTAACTACGCCACGGCCGACGAGTGCTCCATCTGCCAGGACCCGATGCGCGATACCACTCGCATTTGCGTGGTGGGCGAGCCGCGCGATGTCCAGGCGATCGAGCGCACGGGCAGCTACCACGGCCTCTACCACGTATTGGGCGGCGTGATCAGTCCCATGGACAAGATTGGCCCCGAGCAGCTGCACATTCGAGAGCTGCTGGCACGCTTGGGCCACGAGGACATCCACGAGGTCATCATCGCCACCAACCCCAATATTGAGGGCGAGACCACGGCGAGCTATCTGGCCCGTACCATCAAGCCGTTGGGCGTCGAGGTGTCGCGTCTGGCAAGCGGCCTTCCCGTGGGCGGCGACTTGGAGTATGCCGACGAGCTTACGCTTGGCCGCGCCATCGAGGCCCGCCGCGCGATTTAGGTGGCGAGCCTGCTCCTGCCGTATGTTTTCCTCGCGACGCACGGGGTAGTCATAATTTCCCCGTGCGACTGTGAGTTTGTTGTGCAACAAAGATGCTTCGTATCCGCTTATCGCATGGATGCTTCCGCTCGCATCCTTAATTTGTCCATTCGTTGCGCAACCTTTTTGGTTCGCTGATACACTCAAATATGGATTCGAATGAATGCGCCGCTCCCGAGCGGCGTGTTTTTGTTGGAGGAGAACGCATGCGGCCCGGTGGCACTCAGACAAAGCGCGGCGCCGCGGTGCGCATACGACGCCGACTGGGCTTGGCGCCGCGGGCGTACGCACTGCTATCGTGCTCGCTGGTGCTGGTCATGGCTGGCGTTTCTGCCTATGGCATGACCGTGCCGTCCATGATGCAGGCGCATGCCGCACGCGAACCGCGCGTGGGGCATGAGGTCAAAAGTGATCTGGGTACCACGACTGGATATGCTTGGGCAAGTGTGGTCGCGCATATTGTGTTTGGCACCGACGATGCGGACGGCGCCGAGGCCCCGGACAACGAAGTCACGCTTGCCAATGGCAAAACCATCGTGCTCACCAACACCAAGATCATCGATCGATTGTCCAACAATAGCGTGGCGGCAACGGTGAATAAGGTCGAGCAGCAAAAGGAGCAGGACGCCCAGCAGTCCGGAAAGCCCGGTAGCTCGGATACTTCTGGCTCCGGCTCGGATTCATCGAGTTCGGGCGGCGGCTCTGGGTCGGGTTCCTCTACCGGAGGGCCTGGAAACGGCGGCTCGACGGGCGGCAACACTGACAACGATGCAAACTCCGGCGGCCTTTCCGCTGCTGAGGAAGAGGGCATTCACAGTTGGCTTGTGACCAAGTACAACATGCTCGACAGTTACGTTTCTCGTGCCAATGACGTGGTCTCGACCTATAACTCTACGGGAGATCCCAGGCCGTGCGACAGCCTGGTCGGGGAGATGTTTGTCATTCGAGCCGAGTTCGGTCGTCAGACATTCTCGCCCCGGTCAAAGTGGTATCAGCAGTATGCCAATCTGTGGGGCTGTTACACCAACCTATGTCAATGGGTTGGCCATTACGGCGATGATGACGTCGCGCTCGGTAACTTCAACAATAACGTGGCGGCGCTTGCCCTATGATGACCGATCTTGCATCCACCACACCACAATCACTCGGTCGCGATCCCATGGTCGGCCTGCGCCTGGCGCGTGTCGACGGGTTTGAGCCGGCCATTGCGCTCGGTCAGGACGAACTGCCTGCCTATCTGCGTCGTTTTACGATGCTGTTTGCCGACGATGCCACCATGCGCCGTGGCGGTATCGGCCGCGTGACGCGTGCCGTCAACGCCCAAGGCGAGGCCGTGGCACTCAAGCAGCTCATCTTGCCGACGCGCGATGAGTTTGACGACGATGCCGCTCACGAGGCGCTGGTCGCCAAGTTCAAGGCGGCGTTTCGCGAGGAATACGAATGCCATCGCGCCCTTTCGGGCCTTAAGGGCTTTCCCCGCCTCTATGGCTGGGGCGAGGTCGACGGTGTGCCTGCAATTGTCATGGAATGGGTCGAGGGCGAGACGCTTGCCCGCTTGCGTTCGCGACTCGCCGTGGACGATGCCGGACGCCTGTCGCCGCTTGTGGCGGCGCGTCTGGGTCGCGACCTGTTCGATCTGCTCTGCCGTATGAGCCTGGTGGGCGAGGGCTTTGTCCATCGCGATATCTCGCCCGCTAATATTATGGTGCGCACGGCGCGTCTACCGCTTGACCGGCAGCTTGCCGAGGGCACCTTTGACCTGTGCCTGATCGACTTTGGCTCGTCGCTGGCGCTTGAGCCTGCGTCGGCCGTGGCCGGTACCGGCGGCAAGGCGTCGTTTACGGAGCGTTATGCGACGCTGCGTCGCGCGACGGTGGCCTACGCTCCGCCCGAGATGCTCACCGACGATATTCCCGACCTGCGCGCTTTGCGTATGTCGCCGGCGATCGACGTCTATGCCGCGGCAAGCACGGTTTACGAGCTCATTGCCGGCGTCGCGCCATACGAAGCCGCGCCGAGCACTTCGGGCGCCTCGGGTTCGCGCAAAAGGACGCGCGACATCGCGAGCCCCTACCGTCTCAAAATGGACACGCGGCCCGACTATCCCATTGGTGCCCATGCGCCCGGTTGTGATTTGACTCAGCTGCTTCGTCGTGAGCCCGATGTGGCGCTCGCCGCGGCCGAGCAGGCCCAGCAGCTAGGGCTTGAGCCGGATTCCGAAGAGCTACGCGATGCGCTGGCGTTTGTCGATGCCCAGCTGTTCGACGTGGTGATGGCCTGTCTGTCCAGCCATCAAAAAGATCGTCCCGAGCCGGCGGCGGTCGAGGCGGCGCTCTCGGCGTTTTGTGACCACTATGCGCAAAATGTCGGTCGTTCGCTCCGCGGCGAGCCGCTCACGCCGTGCCCCATGGATGCGTCTGGCCGCGCGGTGCGTCGCGCGCTGATGGTCGGCGCGACGGTCGTCTGTGGCGTGGTTTGGGCTGTGGTCGTGGTTTCGGCCGCGCTGCTGGCGTCGGGCGCTCGCGTGACGGCGACTTTGGGATCGCTCGTGTGGTCTGGGTCGCTACCGGGTATTATTGCCGCACTGGCGTTGGCGCTGCCAGGCATAGCCGGCGTTGCCGCGGGGGCACTTGCGCGCGATCGGCGCTCGGGCTTCCTGCAGGGTGTGCTTGCGCTTTCTGCCTGCGAGGTTCCGGTGCTGGTTGTGGCTGCATGTAGCGTATTTTCCCAACGCGCCGTGATGGGCGGCCTTGTTGCCGCTCTGGTTGCAACCTATACGCTTACGTGGTTTTTGCTTGCGATGGGCTTTGCCTTTGAACTTCCCGTTTCGGCACCGCGACGCACAAAAGCCCAGATGGCGACTCCGCTTGCCGGTGGAGCCGCAGCTGCCCGTACTTTTGGCGGACCTGTCGAAGTATCGTCCGATTCTATTTCTACGACCAAGGAGGCCTAGGTCATGGCATCTCAAGTTGAGCTCACCCCATGCGGGGCCATGTTTGACATCTTTAAGCGCGCGGCGCATCTGAGCCATATCGAGCTGTGCGGCCTGGTGCTTTCGTCCCGTCCGCTCGCCGACGGCCGCAGCCCGCAGAGCCGAGCCGCCGATCGCTCTTGGGTTTCCCGCTTTATCGTTCGCGCGCCGGTCGGCACGCTTCAGCAGCGCTACTTTGCCGAATACGGTACCTCGGCTGCGCGTATTATGTCGCAACTGGCCCTGCGCCAGCGAAATCCCATGGACTCCACGGCTGTGATCAATATGGCGTGCGGTCCTGCAGGTGAACCGATGGTACGCGCGCTCGAAGAGTGCCACCAGGACACGAATCTCTATCGCAACGCGCTCGATCGCCTGTCCCAGGCGGCGGAACTCATGCCCGCCGAGCGCGCCGAGGCCGTGCTGGTGCTGTTTGTCGCTGTCGGTTGTTCGGCGGATGTGCGGTCCTCGGTGAACTATGCCATCGACTACGCGCACGCGACCTGTGGCGGAGGAACATCCACGCCGCGTTCGCTTGGCATGTCGATGACCGCGGGCGAACGCGAACCCGCCCCGGCGCACCCCTTGGGCTTGCTGCGCGTGCAAAACAGTTTTGTCGTGAGCGCCCCGCGCTGGATTCAGCCGAGCGAGCAGGGTGTTGAGATTGGCGCGCTGGCCACTGGTGAGGGCGATATTACCGACGTCGGCGACGATGTCTCGGCCCGCCATGCCCATATCTGGTGCGATGCTCAAAATATCTGGCACGTCGAGGACTTGTCGTCCACCAACGGAACCGTGGTGGTAAACGGGGCCACGCGCGTCTGCATTCAGGTCGAGCCCGGCCGTTCCGCCCAACTCAATCCCGGCGACGAGCTCAAGCTCGGCGAATCCACTACCTACGCCATTCTCTTCGGTGCCCTCTAGCCAGTCCTGCCAAATGGTCCCTCCGTCCCCAAGGGATCATTTTGCTCCCGGCAGTCACCTGAGGTAAACCTTTACCGCCCGCCTATATTTGCCGAAATTACACTTGACGGCGGGGTACAATAAACCCGCATGCGGATTTCCGTTGCGGGCGCTTCCCATCGCCGGGGCGTGCCCGGGAGCATCCGGCATGCGGCCTTTGCGGCGCTCGGTCATGTGCAAGACGGGCGGTCGGGTCTGTGGGGCGCATCAGCTGGCCCTCGCCTCGGCATGTCTTCTCTCCACGCCACGTACCTGCTGCTGAGCCTGCCTGCCAGATGATTGGAAGCAACAGCGTAAATCCCATCACGCCAACATCCCGGCGATCGCCGGGGCCTGTATACCTATATGAGAGGAGAGGGGTATATGGCGCGTAAGTTTAAGTCTATGGACGGCAACGAGGCGGCCGCATATGTTTCGTATGCGTACACCGAGGTAGCGGGAATCTATCCCATTACGCCGTCCAGCCCGATGGCCGACCATGTCGACCAGTGGGCGGCCCAGGGTCGCAAGAATATCTTCGGCACCCCGGTCAAGGTCGTCGAGATGGAGTCCGAGGCAGGTGCAGCCGGTACCGTTCACGGTTCGCTGGGCGCCGGTGCTCTGACCACCACCTACACGGCTTCTCAGGGTCTGCTCCTGATGATCCCGAACATGTACAAGATCGCGGGCGAGCAGCTCCCGGGCGTCTTCCACGTCTCCGCGCGTTGCGTCGCTTCCCACGCCCTGAACATTTTTGGCGATCACTCCGACGTCATGGCCTGCCGTCAGACCGGCTTCGCCATGCTCGCCGAGGGCAACGTCCAGGAGGTCATGGACCTCTCGCCGGTGGCCCACCTTGCCGCCATCGAGGGCAAGACTCCGTTCCTTAACTTCTTCGACGGCTTCCGCACCAGCCACGAGATCCAGAAGGTCGCCATGTGGGACTACAAGGATCTGGCCGAGATGTGCGACATGGACGCTGTCCAGGCTTTCCGCGACCACGCGCTCAACCCTGAGCACCCGCACACCCGCGGTAGCCACGAGAACGGCGACATCTTCTTCCAGAACCGCGAGGCCTGCAACAAGGTCTACGACGAGCTTCCCGCCGTCGTCGAGGGCTACATGAAGAAGATCAACGAGAAGCTCGGCACCGATTACGGCCTGTTCAACTACTACGGCGCTCCCGATGCCGATCGCGTCGTCGTGTGCATGGGCTCCTTCTGCGACGTGCTCGAGGAAGTCATCGACTACCTTAACGCTCACGGCGAGAAGGTCGGCCTGGTCAAGGTTCGCCTGTTCCGTCCGTTCTCCATCAAGCACTTTGTCGACGTTCTCCCCGAGACCGTCAAGAAGATTGCCGTCATGGACCGCACCAAGGAGCCGGGTTCCATCGGCGAGCCGCTCTACCAGGACGTCGTCTCCGCTCTCTACGAGGCCGGCAAGACGGGCATCAAGGTCGTCGGCGGCCGTTATGGCCTGGGCAGCAAGGATACGCCTCCCGCGTCCGCGTTCGCTGTCTTCGAGGAGCTCAAGAAGGACGAGCCCAAGCGCGAGTTCACCATCGGCATTGTCGATGACGTGACCAACCTGAGCCTGCCCGAGGCCGAGGATGCGCCCAACACCGCAGCCCCCGGCACCATCGAGTGCAAGTTCTGGGGTCTGGGTGGCGACGGTACCGTCGGCGCCAACAAGAACTCGATTAAGATCATCGGCGACCACACCGACAAGTACGTCCAGGCCTACTTCCAGTACGACTCCAAGAAGACCGGCGGCGTCACCGTCTCGCACCTGCGCTTTGGTGATTCCCCGATTCGCTCGCCGTACTACGTGACCAAGGCCGACTTTGTCGCCTGCCATAACCCCAGCTACATCGTTAAGGGCTTCAAGATGGTCCGCGACGTCAAGCCGGGCGGCACCTTCCTGGTCAACTGCCAGTGGAGCGACGAGGAGTTCGCCGAGCACATGCCCGCTGTGGCCAAGCGCTACATTGCGAACAACAACGTCAACGTCTACCTGATTGACGCTATCGACCTGGCCGCCAAGGTCGGCATGGGCAAGCGCACCAACACGGTGCTCCAGTCCGCCTTCTTCGCGCTGGCCAAGGTCCTGCCCGCCGAGGACGCTCTGCAGTACATGAAGGACGCGGCTACCAAGTCCTACATGAAGAAGGGCCAGGCCATCGTCGACGCCAACCACAAGGCCATCGATGCCGGCGCTACCGCCTTCCGTAAGTTCGAGGTTCCGGCCGACTGGGCAACCGCCGAGGATGCCGCTCCCGTCGAGCTCTCCGAGGAGACCAAGTCCGCCATCGCCCAGCAGGTCAAGAACCTGCTCGAGCCCATCGATCGCATGGATGGCGACAGCCTGCCCGTTTCCGCCTTTGTCGATTGCGCCGACGGCCAGTTTGAGCTGGGCGCCTCCGCATACGAGAAGCGCGGCGTCGCCGTGGTCGTTCCCCACTGGGACGAGACCAAGTGCATCCAGTGCAACCAGTGCGCCTATGTGTGCCCGCATGCCACCATCCGTCCGTTCGCGATGACCGAGGACGAGGCTGCCGCCGCGCCCGAGGCTACCCGCACGCTCGACGCTATGGGCCCCAAGGCCAAGGGTATGAAGTTCGCCATGGCCGTGTCCCCGCTCGACTGCATGGGCTGCACCAACTGCGTCAAGGTCTGTCCCAAGGGCGCCCTCGAGATGGTTCCCACCGAGCAGGAGATGGACCAGCAGCCCGTTTGGGACTACATGGTCGAGAACGTCTCCGAGAAGAAGGAGCTCATCGCGGCCAACGTCAAGGGCAGCCAGTTCAAGCAGCCCTACCTGGAGTTCTCTGGCTCCTGCGCCGGCTGCGCCGAGACCGCCTATGCACGTCTGGTGACCCAGGTCGCCGGCGACCGCATGTTCATCTCCAACGCCACTGGCTGCTCCTCCATTTGGGGCAACCCCGCTGCCACCGCTCCTTACTGCAAGGACAAGGACGGTCACGGCCCGGCGTGGAACAACTCCCTGTTCGAGGACAATGCCGAGCACGGTCTGGGCATGGCCGTTGGCTACGAGGCCGTTCAGCGCAAGCTGATCGCCGCCACCCAGGAGATTATCGCCGCTGACGGTCCGTCCGACGAGCTCAAGGCCGCTGGCCAGGCTTGGATCGACTCCGTCAACGATGTCGAGGCTTCCAAGACCGCTGCCGCTGCCTACGTTGCCGAGCTCGAGAAGTGCGGCTGCGACGCTTCCAAGGCGATCCTCGCCGACAAGGCTTACCTCACCAAGAAGTCCTTCTGGATCTTCGGTGGCGACGGTTGGGCCTACGACATCGGCTTCGGTGGCCTGGACCACGTCCTGGCTTCCGGCCACAATGTCAACGTCTTCGTCTTCGACACCGAGGTTTACTCCAACACCGGCGGTCAGGCCTCCAAGGCCTCGAACCTGGGCCAGGTCGCTCAGTTCGCCGCTGCCGGTAAGGTGACCAAGAAGAAGTCTCTGGCCGAGATTGCCATGAGCTACGGCTACGTCTACGTGGCGCAGGTCGCCATGGGCGCCAACCCGGCTCAGACCCTCAAGGCTATCCACGAGGCCGAGGCCTACGACGGCCCGTCCCTCATCATCGGCTACAGCCCCTGCGAGATGCACTCCATCAAGAAGGGCGGCATGCAGAACTGCCAGGCCGAGATGAAGAAGGCTGTCGAGTGCGGTTACTGGAACCTCTTCCGCTTCAACCCCGAGGCTGCTGCCGGCAAGAAGTTCTCGCTCGATTCCAAGGAGCCCGCGGGCGGTTATCAGGAGTTCCTGATGAACGAGGCCCGTTACGCTTCGCTGACGCGTTCCTTCCCCGAGCGTGCCGAGGAGCTCTTCAAGGAGAACGAGCAGGCCGCCATGGACCGCTACGCTCACCTGCTGAAGCTCAAGACGGTGTACAACGAGGCCTAGGTCTCCCACCGCAGGATCTGAGGGCTGACCTTCGCGGACGTCCTCGGACATGAAAGAACCCCCGCTGCGCACTACGTGCGGCGGGGGTTCTTTCGTCCTGCGGAGTGTCCGCGAAGGTTAGCCCTCAGATCCTGCTACGACTACGTCCTCGGATTGTGGGGCTGAATGAAGGACGTGGCTGTGGGGGTGCCTTGTCCCGGTCGCTGTTTCGCGGCGTGGCCGCGAAACCACGCGCCACTTTGGGCATGGAGGGCTAGCTGATTGTGGCCTTCTGCTGCCCCAGTGCTGTTTCGCGCTTTGCGCGAAACATCGCAGCACTTTGGGCATAGTGGGGGAGTTGGTTGTCGCTGCCTTCTATCCCCTTGCTGTTTCGCGCCTTTGGCGCGAAAGGCGCAGTACTTTGGGCGTGGGGGCTGGCTTGCGGACTCAGATGACCTAGAGAGATATGGGTGCAAACGAGAAATCGTTGTTGGGGTCGTCCTTTTCCATAAACTCATCGAGACAGAATGTCATATAGATTGGAACGTAAAGGATCTTGCCCTCTTTGCAAAGGTTTTCGTGGCTCAGCACAACGGCCTCGGGAATTTTGTACTCGCCCACACTCATCAAACGGTCGAGGGCTGCATGTGCTCGAACTTTCTTGCCCGATTTGACTTCGATTGGGACAACATGCCCGAGGGCACCTTCGATTACAAAGTCGACTTCACCGACCTCACGCGTTTGGTAGTACCACGTATCTGCTCCGAGGGCAACGAGTTCCTGTGCGACCACGTTCTCATAGAGGCCGCCGAGGTTGGGGGTTTTCATGTCAAGGTAGACGGCGCGTGCCGTGCTGCCGGGATACCGCGATGCGAGCATACCTGTATCGGACTCGTATAGTTTAAAGGCTGTCGTTTTCTCCGTCCTCTTGAGAGGACTTCGTGCCTCCGTCACCTGGGGGACCATCAATCCAACGCCTGCGTTCACCAGCCATAGGAAATCCTGCTCGTATTTTTGAAGACGAGCTCCCTCGCCTAGAGACGAGACGATAAAGCGATGGGACTCCGTCTCAAGCTGAACGGGAATTTGCTCGAAAATGGAGCGAACGTTAAACGCTCGAGTCGATGCATATTTAGAGATATCGCTTTTGTACTGATCGACTAGCTGAATTTGAAGCTCACGCGTTCTCACGAGCGAATAGCCCGAATCGATATAGTTCTGAACGACCTCCGGCATGCCGCCGCAAACGATATAAGCTCTAAAGTTTTTGAGCATCGCCTCATGAATAAAATTTTCGACGGGACGCCTCTCGACAAGGCAGCTGCGGATGTCTGCAAGCACATTCTCGCTGATGCTGTTTGCCCAACAAAACTCTTCAAAATCCATTGGCCGCATAACAATGTGCTCGACATACCCCACCGGGAAAGAAGAGATCCCCTTAAACTCAGTCCCAAGCATAGACCCCGAGAAGACATAGCTAAAGCGTCCGTCCTCGACCAGCGCCTTCATAAGTGTAACGATCTGCGGATACTCCTGAATCTCATCGACGAAGATAAGCGTGTCTCCTTCAACAAGCGGTGCATCCGCAAGAAGGGCCACACGGTTGATGAAGTCAATGGAGTTCTTAGCGCCAACAAGTACGTCTCTTGCCTCGGCATCAAGTAGCAGATTGACCTCATAATACGAAGCGTAGTTGCTCTTTCCAAACGCGCGAATCGCATAGCTCTTGCCAATCTGACGCGCACCGGTAACAAGCAGGGCCTTATGGGAGTTATTCTTCCAGCTCAAAAGCCTATCAGTGACCTTGCGGCGTAGCATTAAAACACCTCATTGACAAAAATTGGCAAATAGATTTGCCCCTAATCATACAAAAATTGACAAATAGATTTGACCCAAATCATACAAAAATTGGCAAATAGCAAAGCTCACTTAGGCCTCAAAGCCAGCGAACCAGCACGGTACTTTGCGAAAAGGCTGGCGGCGCCGTTGTTGAGGGTGGCCAGGTTGACAGTGGCGCCGTTAGCGTTCTCGGCTGCTTGGGCGCGCAGGAGCGAAAGGGCGTCGGCAGCGTTCATGCAGAAGCCGACGGTAAAGTTCCATACTGCGAACTCGCAGTCGCTTGCCGCGGGGTGAAGCGCGATCGGCTATCCCTTATGTTGGATGAAAAGCCCCATGTTTTTGCAGGGGTGCATACTCGTCAAATTAATGTATAGAATCGCGTATAGTGCGAGTAAGATATTGCGCTGTCCGTTTTGTGTTTAGCAAAGATATAGTTTGCATAATCTGGTCTAATCCCTGCTCTATTTAAATAAAGTTGCACGTAAATGGCGTAGATATGCCTGAACTGGGCTTCTTTACGCTGAGCGGGTAAAATCGACCGTTCGCCGCTTAGGTATTTTCAAAATGAATAAAATGAGCGATAAAGAGAATATAAACCTTAATAAACTCGCGTATCGCACGGACGCGGGTTATTAATGGGTTGTAGGCCTTTTACAGAAAGGATTCCAGCAATGTCTAAGCCTCTTGGCAAGCCCGATCGTATTGTCGTCGCCCTCGGCGGCAACGCCCTCGGCAACAACCCCGTCGAGCAGATCGAGGCCGTGAGCAACACCGCCCACGCTCTCCTCGGTCTCATCGAGCAGGGCAACGAGATCATCATCACCCACGGCAACGGCCCGCAGGTCGGCATGATCCAGAACGCCTTCGCTGCTGCCCACGATGCCATCGGCACCCCCGAGATGCCGCTGCCCGAGTGCGGCGCCATGTCCCAGGGCTACATCGGCTACCACCTGCAGCAGGGCATCGGCCGCGAGATGCACAAGCGCTATAAGCGTTGGCACGCCGCCACCGTCGTCACCCAGATCGAGTGCGATCCCGACGATCCCGCGTTCAAGAACCCGACCAAGCCGATCGGCCCCTTCTACACCGAGGAGCAGGCCAAGGAGTTCATGGCCGAGGATCCCTCCAAGGTCTTCGTCGAGGATTCCGGCCGCGGCTGGCGTCGCGTCGTCGCCTCCCCCGATCCCAAGAAGATCGTCGAGGCTGACTCCATCCTCAACCTGCTCGACAACGAGTTCATCGTCATCGCCTGCGGTGGCGGCGGCATCCCCGTCGTCCGCGACTACGAGAACAAGGGCTGCTACAAGGGCATTCCCGCCGTCATCGACAAGGACCTGGGCGGCGAGCTGCTGGCCGAGGACTGCGACGCCGACGTTCTGTTCCTGCTGACCGCCGTCGAGCATGTCGCCATCAACTTTGGCAAGCCCAACCAGGAGGAGCTCGAGGACCTCACCGCCGACGAGGCCGAGCGCCTGGCCGACGAGGGTCAGTTCGGCAAGGGTTCCATGGAGCCCAAGGTCCGCGCCGCCATCAAGTTCGCCCGTTCCCGCAAGGGCCGCACCTGCATCATCGGTGCTCTGGACAAGGCCGCCGAGACCATGGCCGGTCTCTCCGGTACCCGCATCCACGAGTAGTCTCTACTCTGTTGCCTCTCTCGTGGGCGCCAGGCAAAGCGCCCACAGACTAGCCTCTCTTCATGAGCCCCGCAGTCCGCTCCGACTGCGGGGCTTTTGCTGTTTGGAGCGCGAGCAAATGAGGAAGGCGAATGAGAGCCAATCTGATTAGATGCTCAGGTCATGGGATGCCTGAAACCAGACGATGACTCCGAGAATCCTGATTCGGCGTTTGTCCAGCACAATATCCGGTTCCGACGTGCGATATGAGTAGGATGACAGCATCACTGTGTTCGTGCCGGTGCTATATCGCCGTATGACCATTCTGGAATTATCGGCCAAGGCGATGACGGAGCATCCGTTCCAGGGTTTCAGGTTGGGGTCCACCAGGAGAAGGGATCCTATCGGATAGCATTTGGACATGGCAGATGTGTCCATTTGAACAAAAAAGCACCCGCGATGGTTTTTGAATACGGATGAGGGGAGCGCCGTTGTTCCGGTCTGCTTAAGTCCCGTTCTGCCTCCATTCATCTGGATTTTAAATACATCGCAAAGGGAGTCAGTAGTAGTTTCCTTGGATTTCCGCTTCTGCCCCTCGTAGTCGAGCTTTGCGGCAAGCCCTGCGGTTTCAGATGTGAGATCGTCGAGCGGCAGATTGAATTTCGATACGATCTTGAGCAATGTTGACCGGCGGATGGCATAGCGGTCCTTTTCCCAACGGCATACCGTTTCTTTGGAGACGCCGATGAGTGCCGCGAACTCCTCTTGCGTGAGCTGCTCGCGCTTGCGAAGAGCCTTTATGTTTTGACCCGTTCCCATGTTATGAAGCGCGGACGAGGGGAAGGCAGAGGCAGCTGGGGCCGCCAAAGCCGTTTGTCAGCTCAAAGATAGAGATGGGCACAAGTTCAATGCCCGCCTGCTCCAGTGCTTTGTTAGTCTCGGCGTTCTCTTCGTATACGCAGACCTTGCCGGGCTCCAGGCAAAGGGTGCTTATGGCATTGTTGGTTCTTTCGACCTCCGCCGCTCCGGGATTTGAACCGCCGCAAGGGATGAATTGCAGCGAGCTTGAACCCAGGGCTAATCTCAAGGCTTCTTTCAGCCCACCTTCGACATGGCGCGCCCGGGTTGTCCTTTCCGATCTGCCCCGTGTAATGCGGTAGACTCGCGCTTGATCGAGAAGCTCCCGGGCTACGAGGAATGTCTCGTAGCCAACACGAGTGAAGTATGTGTCGAGATGAATACAGAGATCATCGTAGGGAACCTGAATGGCCCATACGGACTCAATAGTTGAGCGCTCATCCCAGAGCAAGTTATTTGCTAGGGTATCTATCGCTGCCGGCTCGGTTCGTTGGGATATACCAACGGCAACGTTCTCGCTATTGAGGTTGTGCAGGTCGCCGCCTTCAATGTGGTAAGTCGATTCATGCTTGAAGAACTGAGGGATCTCGCGGAAATCCGGGTGATAGCTAAAAATCGTTTTGTAGGCGATAACCTCACGGTTGCGCTCTGACCAGTACATATGGTTGAGCGTGACACCTTCGCCGATGACGCTCGCCGGATCGCGCGTGAACCACATGGTGTTAAGGGGGCCTACGAGAAGGTCGTCAGGCGAATATGCGTCTCCTGTCAGTTTTGCGAGGCTGAACATCTCTTTATCCGTGTCGAAGACCTGGGAATAACGGATGCCGTTGACGGCCGCTTGGGCCAGAGCGCGGGAGCCCTCGATGTGCTCGAGGTAATCGCGAATAGCGGACTCGAGCTCAATGCCGCACGCGCCGCATTCTCTAATGAAGCTATCGATAAAGGAGCGACGCGCTTGGTCTGTCGCATCAAGGGCTTCGGTAAGAAGGTTTTCAAGATAGAGAATCTCTACTCCTTCGCGCTCGAGCATCGCCGAGTAAGCATGATGCTCCTTGAGAGCCTTTTCAAGATCGAATGAGCTGCTAGACGGGCGTAGCGTAAAGACTTGATTGAACTGCCCGTCGGGGTAATTGCGCGTTTCGGAGCCGGGGCAGTGCAGGAGGGCCTTTTTTAGCTTTCCTATTTCGTTTTGAACATGTAGTGCGGACATAAGACCTCGCTTTGGCGATGAGTATTGATTGCTTCCATAGTGGCACATTACGAGATTGATTCAATTTACATCATATTTGTCACAGGAGAATGGCATGAACAAGGCTAGTAATTGATGTTAAACATCTATTTAAAGAGACAATTGACGAATTACATCAATCTGGAATCCGTTTACGGGTCGATGCGCTTCGTTGGCGGGCGAAGAGACGGAAGGGTGTTTTGCGCGATGACACAATGGCTTTGCCGGCAACGAAAAACCCCTGAATTAAGGAGGAGAGATGGCAGAGACAGAAAAGAAGCGCACTCTTCGAGTCCCGCACGTGTACACCATCATTCTCGTCTTGATGGCCGTATTTGCCGTTCTGACCTGGGTCGTGCCTTCGGGTTCGTTTGAGCGCCAGGAGGTTAACGGTCGCGAGGTAACGGTCTCGGGCACCTATGAGCCTGTCGATAAGGTCTATACGGACGAGGACGGCAACGAGGTCGATCTTCGCCAAGGCATCTTCGAAGTACTTGAGGCCCCTGCGATCGGCATCCAGCAAGCGGTCGAGGTCGTTGCATTCATTATGATCGTGGGAGGTTCCTTCCAGGTCATCACGGCGACCGGAGCCATCACGAGCGGCGTCGCCCGAGTGGTGAAGAAGTTCAAGAGCAAGGACGTCCTCATCATTCCGAT
Source organism: Collinsella aerofaciens (assembly GCA_905213325.1). Lineage (GTDB taxonomy): Bacteria > Actinomycetota > Coriobacteriia > Coriobacteriales > Coriobacteriaceae > Collinsella > Collinsella aerofaciens_AG. Next base: position 34,007 of record CAJMHW010000014.1, on the reverse strand, counting down.
CCTAATGGTGCTTTTTGCTTTGGGCGGCAGCACCTTTGGTATGGCAGAGGAGACGCTTCCGTTCTTTGCGATTCTTATGCCGATCATGATGGCCATGGGCTTCGACTCAATTACAGCGTTCATGACGGTGTTTGTGGGTGCCCGTATCGGATACATCGCATCTACCGTAAACCCGTTCAACGTCCTGATTTCCCAGGGCATCCTCGGTATCCAGGGCAACCCCCAGCTTTGGTTGCGTACTATCGCCCTTGTCGTGCTCACTGCAGTTGCCATCGCATGGGTTGTGATGTATGCCCTCAAGGTTAAGAAGAATCCCGAGGCATCCCCAGCTTTCCACGATGATATCGAGAAGCGCAAAGAGTTTGGTGCGGACGAGAATCTCCTCGATAGCGAGTTCACCGGTAGGCAGAAAGCCGTTATGGTTATTTTCGTGCTTGGACTTGCCGCCATCATTTGGGGTCTGGTGGCCCAGGGCTGGTACATGAACGAAATCTCTGCGATTTTCTTGGCCATGGCCCTTCTTTCGGGTGTTGTTTCCGGGATGAATGAGAAGGAGATCGCTGGCGAGTTCGTTAAGGGAATTGCAGACTTCGCGTTCTCTGCCATCGTTGTTGGCCTCGCCCGCGGAATCCTCGTAATCGCCAATGACGGCCTCATCATCGATACGATTCTCAACACGCTCGCCACGGCTCTCTCCGGAGTTCCGGCAGTTATCTTTACGAGCATTCTCTATGTCGTGGATAACCTTCTGTCGATCCTCGTTCCGAGCTCCTCGGGCATCGCTGCTCTTACGATTCCCATTTTCGGCCCGCTTGTTGAGCTGATGGGCTTAAACCCCGAGGCCGCAGTTACTGGTCTTTCCATGGGCAGCGCGGCCATGTCTCTCATTTCGCCAACAAGCGCGATGCTCGTTGCCGGTCTTGGCGTCTGCAAGATTCCGCTAGGCCAGTGGTGGAAGGTCGCTTGGAAATTCTTCCTGGTCGTAAGCGTTATCTGCATGGCATTCACTGCGGTTTCGGGTCTTATCCCCCTGCCGTAAATGCAAAACCCCACATACAAGTTGTGAGAAAGAAGGATAGAGATGAACAAAGGACTGAACGTTCATAGCGAGATTGGCGCCCTCAAGAAGGTGTGCGTCCATCGCCCCGGTATGGATCTTGTAAACATGAAGGCGGAGGATTTCGACCGCGTTTGGATTCACGACGCGTTCTATCTGGACTATGCCCAGAAAGAGCACGATCAGTTTACCGACCTTCTTCGCGGCGCTGGCGCCGAGGTCGTCTATATGGAAGAGCTGCTCGCTGAGACGTTTGACAAAGTCGAGGGCACTCGCGCAGAGTTCATGATGAAGTTCATGGGTGAGTCCGGCATCTCCAACGCGGCCCTTCGCCAGGCCGTTGTCGAGAAGCTTGATTCGATTAAGGACAACAAGGAGTTTGTCCTTGCTGCCATGGGCGGCCTCTACGTTCGCGACCTCGAGATCCCCAAGGTTGGCGGTTCTCTTGCCAGTATGGACGGCGAGGAGTTGAAGGCTGACGATATGGTGCTGTTCCCCATGCCGGCCTCGTATTTCTCCCGTGACCCTCTGGCTGTCGTGGGCAAGGGCGCTACCATGAACCGCATGTACTGGAATCAGCGCAACCGCGAGGTAATCTTCTACGAAACGGTGCTGCGCAACCATCCCGATTACGCCGGTAGCCCCATCTGGTACGACCACAACAGCGAGTGGCATATCGAGGGCGGCGATATCCTCAACATCAACGCCAAGACGCTCGCCATCGGTATTTCCGAGCGCACCCAGACTGCAGCCATCGATGAGCTCGCCAAGAATATGTTCTGGGGTTCCGATGAGGCCGAGATCGAGAACATCTATGCCATCAAGATTCCGCACGGCTATGCCTACATGCACCTCGACACCGTCTGCACGCAGGTCGATCGCGATAAGTTCACGGTCTATCCCGGCATCTACCAGACGCTTCGTGCCTACCGCTTGACCAAGGGCGATTCGGAGGGGGAGGTGCATATCGAGGAACTCGAGGGCACCCTGCAGCATATCCTCGAGCTTGCGACGGGTATGGACCATATCACCATGATTGAGTGCGGTGGCGGCGATCCGATCGAGGCTTCCCGTGAGCAGTGGAACGATGGTTCCAACACTCTTGCGGTCGCACCGGGCAAGGTCTGCGTGTATGAGCGCAACGTTGTCACCAACGATGCTCTTTACAAGGCTGGCGTCGAGCTGCTCGTCGCTCCCTCCGAGGAGCTTTCTCGCGGTCGCGGCGGCCCGCGCTGCATGACCATGCCGTTCTGGCGTGAGGAAATCTAGTCAGCTTTAGCGTATCTGGGCGGCGCGTGTGCGTCTGCGCCGCCCATCCCTCCTTGTGTGTTCCAACAATCGAAAGGACTCAAATCATGGCTCTTAATCTTTCTGGTCGAAGCGTTCTTACCCTGCTTGACTTTACGTCCGAGGAAATCGAGTACATGCTCGACCTCTCAAAGAACTTCAAGGATATGAAGCGCGCCGGTTATCCGCACCGCTTTCTCGAGGGCAAGAACATTGTCCTGCTGTTTGAGAAGACCTCAACGCGCACGCGCTGTGCCTTTGAGGTCGGCGGTATGGACCTGGGTATGGGCGTGACCTACCTCGACCCCGGCTCGTCGCAGATGGGCAAGAAAGAGTCCATCGAGGATACCGCCCGCGTGCTCGGCCGTATGTATGACGGTATCGAGTACCGTGGTTCTGACCAGTCTATCGTCGAGGAGCTTGCCGCCAAGGCTGGCGTTCCCGTCTGGAACGGTCTGACCAATGAGTACCATCCCACCCAGGCCCTTGCCGACATTCTTACCATGCGTGAGGAGTTTGGCGACACGCGCGGCATGAAGCTCACCTATATGGGCAAGGAGCAGGGCAACGTCAGCGACTCCCTGATGGTTATCTGCGCCAAGCTCGGCATTAACTTCTGCTCCTGCGGACCCAAGGGCGATGTCGAGGGCGCCACGCACTTCGATCCCGAGCTTCTTGAGCGCTGCCAGGAGATCGCCGCTCAGAATGGCTGCACGATCCAGCTCACTGAGGATATCGAGGAGGGCGTCAAGGATGCAGACGTGATCTATACGGACGTTTGGGTCGGTATGGGCCAGGCTGAGGAGCTGTGGAAGAGCCGAATCGATCTTCTCTCTCCCTATCGAGTAACGCCCGAGGTCATGGCCAAGGCAAACCCCGGCGCCATCTTTATGCACTGCCTGCCGAGCTTCCACGATACGCAGACCACCATCGGCGCCGAGATTGCCGAGAAGTTCGGCGTGACCGAGATGGAGGTTTCCGACGAGGTCTTTGAGAGCGCGCAGTCTCGTGTGTTCCAGGAGGCCGAGAACCGCATGCATACCATTAAGGCCATGATGTACGCGACGCTTCGCTAATAGCTGGGAAGTGAACGAACACTATGAGTAAACCGTACGGTAAGCCCGATCGTATTGTCGTCGCCCTTGGCGGCAACGCCCTCGGCAACAACCCCGTCGAGCAGATCGAGGCCGTGAGCAACACCGCCCACGCTCTCCTCGGTCTCATCGAGCAGGGCAACGAGATCATCATCACCCACGGCAACGGCCCGCAGGTCGGCATGATCCAGAACGCCTTCGCTGCTGCCCACGATGCCATCGGCACCCCCGAGATGCCGCTGCCCGAGTGCGGCGCCATGTCCCAGGGCTACATCGGCTACCACCTGCAGCAGGGCATCGGCCGCGAGATGCACAAGCGCTATAAGCGTTGGCACGCCGCCACCGTCGTCACCCAGATCGAGTGCGATCCCGACGATCCCGCGTTCAAGAACCCGACCAAGCCGATCGGCCCCTTCTACACCGAGGAGCAGGCCAAGGAGTTCATGGCCGAGGATCCCTCCAAGGTCTTCGTCGAGGATTCCGGCCGCGGCTGGCGTCGCGTCGTCGCCTCCCCCGATCCCAAGAAGATCGTCGAGGCTGACTCCATCCTCAACCTGCTCGACAACGAGTTCATCGTCATCGCCTGCGGTGGCGGCGGCATCCCCGTCGTCCGCGACTACGAGAACAAGGGCTGCTACAAGGGCATTCCCGCCGTCATCGACAAGGACCTGGGCGGCGAGCTGCTGGCCGAGGACTGCGACGCCGACGTTCTGTTCCTGCTGACCGCCGTCGAGCATGTCGCCATCAACTTTGGCAAGCCCAACCAGGAGGAGCTCGAGGACCTCACCGCCGACGAGGCCGAGCGCCTGGCCGACGAGGGTCAGTTCGGCAAGGGTTCCATGGAGCCCAAGGTCCGCGCCGCCATCAAGTTCGCCCGTTCCCGCAAGGGCCGCACCTGCATCATCGGTGCTCTGGACAAGGCCGCCGAGACCATGGCCGGTCTCTCCGGTACCCGCATCCACGAGTAGTCTCTACTCTGTTGCCTCTCTCGTGGGCGCCAGGCAAAGCGCCCACAGACTAGCCTCTCTTCATGAGCCCCGCAGTCCGCTCCGACTGCGGGGCTTTTGCTATTTACCTAGTCCCCGATGGGTGGGTAGTCATTGGGGACGTTCTTAAACGACTAGTCAAACAAGAACGTCCTCAATGACTACTAATTTAAATCTGTCCCCAATGACTGCGGAAAGCGCATCTCACACCGACGCATTGCTTTCGGGCCCTCTCTCCGTGCTCCCTATAAGTTCAGCTGGACTCCCCGCAACCTGTTCCGCGTTGGCGGAACGAGCGCGACGTGGAGTGTCATTCTTTACCGCGTTAGACTAGACGCAGGGAAAGGAGGAGGACATGGATGCTCGCGTTAAGCAGCTTGTAAATATGATCGAGGACGATCAGCCTGTCGCTGTCGCGGTGCTTGCCAAGCGTCTCGAGGTAAGCGAGCGCGCCGTGAGAAACTATATCCATCGCGCAAACGACAAGCTTGCGGGGGTTGCACGCATCGTTGGCAGCAAAGGGCAATATCGTATCGATGTTGCACATGCAGATGAGCTTGCTCGCTTGCTAGACGGTGCGGCTCTGGCCCATCCGGGCATTCCTGATACGCGCGACGGCCGTGTGTCCTTCCTTCTTAACGACCTCCTAATGCGGTCCCAGTGGGTGACGATTGAGGAGTATGCGGATTTACTCTACGTTTCGGCGCGGACTCTGTCCAATGACATGCGTCTGGTAGAGCAGAAACTCGCCCAATTTGACTTAACGCTTGAAAAGCGCCCACGCTACGGAATCCGCGTTGCGGGCGGGGAGTCGCAACGGCGCCTGTGCCTGGCCTCGCTGGTGAGGCCCGTGTTGCCCGACACCGACGATGCAAAGCTCGCCGAGCACCTGCGGGCCATCGCCGCATGTGTGGACGATGCCCTGACGGCCTCGCCCGTCACGGTGAGCTCGCTGGCATCCCGCAATCTCATCATGCATCTTTACATCGCTCTTGGCCGCATCGAGCAGGGCTGCTATGTCCCAGCTGCAGAATCGGACGTTCAAAAACTGGAGGGAACGCGCGAATACGCCGCGGCTTTCCAGATTGCCGCAAACATCAAGGATGCCCTGGGCGTGAGCATGCCCCGAGAAGAGGTTGCCTTTATCGCAATCCATTTGCTCGGCAGGGGCACGGGCGTGCCCGAGAAGGGCTCTGCCGTTATCTCGGACGAGATGTGGGAGATTGCTTCCGAGATGGTACGTGCGGTCAACGATGAGTTTAGGTTTGACTTTAGCAGCGATCTTGAACTTCGCATGAACCTTGCTCGGCATATTGGCCCTCTGGGTTATCGCCTTGAATATCACATGCATATGGATAACCCCATGCTGCCCGATATCAAGACGAGGTTTCCGTTGGCCTATTCGATGGCGGCCGGCACCTCGCAGGTACTCGAGCGTCATTTTGGCAGCCAGCCCTCTGATGAGGAGCTCGGCTACATCGCCATGGCATTTGCCCTGGCCCTCGAGCAGCAAGCCGACCAGCCGCGTCGCAAACGCATCCTGATCGTGTGCGCCTCGGGAGCGGGAAGCGCCCGTATGCTCGAGCACCAGTACCGCAAGCAGTTTGGTATGTATATCGAGTCGATTGAGACATGCGACGTCGCCCGCGTGGGAACGCTCGACTTTTCGCACATCGACTACGTGTTCACAACGGTGCCGCTCAACGTCAAGTTGCCTGTGCCCGTCCGCGAGGTCGATTTCTTCTTGGAGACGAGCGATGTCAACGCTATCCGCAAGGTGCTGAGTGATGACGCTGCGCAATCGGACTCCCTGAGCGCTTTCTTTAGCCGTGCCCTGTTCTTCAACCGCGTTGAGGCGTCGTCGAAGCAGGCCGTTCTCCGATATCTCTCCGAGCGCGCCGTCGAGAGCGGCCGTGTCGATGCCCAGTTTGCCCAAGAGGTTGCCGAGCGCGAGAGCGCGAGTGCCACCTCGTTTGGCAATGGGGTGGCCATGCCCCATGGGATGCATCCTTTGAGCGCCGAGGCCTTTGTTACCGTGGGCCTGCTCGAACATCCCATTCTTTGGGACGAATACGGCCATGAGGTCGATATCGTCTTTATGGTGTCGTTTGCCCGGTCGGGCGGCGATGAGGCGCGGATCTTGAGCTCGCTGCTCGCTGAGATCTTTATGGACCGCCAGGGGGTCGAGCGCTTACGCGAGCGCCGGTCCTGGCATGAGCTGATGGCGCTTGTGCAAGCGCATACGGCTTAAGACTTCTTTTGTCGATGACCCTGTCAGTCTACCTGCAATAAACCTCGAGGATTGCGGGCGGGAGATAGGTGTTTCGAATATTCAAGTACAAACCAGACATCACGGGAGAGGAGACCGTTATGGACGATCAGGGAACCGAGATGGTTTCGTTTCAGCTGGTCGCTGCAGCGGGAGAGGCACGCAGCCTTGCCTTCGAAGCCCTTGAAAAGGCAAAGGCGGGGGATTTTGACGCTGCCGCCAAACTCATGAAGCAGTCAAAGGATGCGGGAATCAAGGCTCACCACATCCAAACGCAGCTGCTTTCGACCGAGGCGGCGGGCGAGCATCTGTCGGTGGATGTGTTGCTGGTCCATGCTCAGGACCACCTCATGTGCTCCATGCTTGCTCAGGAGCTCGTGCAGGAGCTGATCTGCCTGTATGAGCGCACTGCAGCCAAGAACGCCTAACGGCGTGCGGCGACTATCCAACCAATCAATGCGAAGGGAATCCCTTATGAAGATCCTTCTTGTTTGCGCAGCTGGCCTGTCTACAAGCATTCTGATGAAGAAACTCGAGAAATACGCGGAGCAAAACGGCATCGAGCTCGATATCGATGCGGTGGGTATCGGCGAGTATCAGGAGACCTGTGCCGATTATGACGTGCTGCTCTTGGGGCCGCAGGTGTCCTACCAGCTCAACACCGTCAAGCAGGGGAGCGGTAAGCCGACCGCGGTCATCCCCGCACAGGACTACGGCATGGGCAACGCCGCCAACGTGCTGGCACTCGCCCAGTCGCTGTTGGGCTAGGAGGCGACCATGGAAAAGTTCATGACCCTGCTTCAGGAAAAACTGACCCCTATTGCCAATTTCTGCGGCACCGAGCGCCACTTTGCCTCCATGCAAAAGGGCTTTATGAGCGCGATCAGCTTCATCTTGGTCTCTGCCGTCTTTATGATTATCGCCAACCCGCCGGTCACGGCCGACCTGGTGGCGCAGGGCGGGTTCTGGTCCGTCTTTGGCCCTTGGCTCGATTTTGCCACGGCCAATAAGCTCACGCTGCTCATCCCGTTCAACATGACGATGGGCATACTGTCGGTGATCGTGACGTTCGCAATCGCCTATAACCTGGCGGGCACCTACAAGATGCCCAAGCTTAACGCCGGTATGACCTCGCTGGTGATGTTCCTGATCGCCGCGGCGCCGTCGTCCTACTACCAGCTTGCTGATGAGTCCGTGCTCCAGGCGGTCCCCTGCACCTATCTGGGTGCGCAGGGCCTGTTTACCGCCATCATCGTTGCCCTGGTCTCCGTCGAGGTCACGCGCTTCTGCCAGACCAAGGGCATCACCATCAAGATGCCCGATGGCGTGCCGCCGTTTTTGTCCGAAACCTTTGGCGCCATCGTGCCTATGCTCGTCAACATCCTCATCTTCTTTGGTGGCAACCTGCTGATCCAGATGATCGATCCCACGCTGTCCATCCCCTCGGTTATCGAGAAGCTGCTCGCTGCCCCGCTTTCCGTCGCAGTTGACTCTGTGCCCGGCGCACTGCTTATCTGCTTCATGACGCTGCTGTTTTGGTGCTTTGGCGTCCACGGCAACATGATCGTGATGCCCATCACCGCCCCGGTCACGCTTGCCGCCTTTGCTGCCAACGCCTCGCTCTACGCTGCTGGGCAGCCGCTTGAGTTCCACCCGGTACTCATGTCGATGGTCATCAACCTCATCGGCGGCACGGGCAATACGTTCTCTTTTGTGGCGCTCTGCGCGTTTAAGGCAAAGTCGCAGCAGCTCAAGGCATTTGGCAAGGCATCGATCGTGCCGAGCTTCTTCCGTATCTCCGAGCCCGCGATCTTTGGCGCACCCATCATCTTCAACCCGATCCTCATGATTCCGTTTGTGCTGGGCGGTATGATTTCGGCCCTGCTGTATTGGGGTGCAATCTCACTGGGTCTTGTCTCTAACTTCTACATCTTGGTGAGCGGCACGTTCCCCATCTTCGTTCAGGGCTTTATCCAGTGCCTCGACCCGCGTATCTGGGTATTTACGATCGTTTTGATCGTGGTCATGGCTGTGGTCTGGTACCCGTTCTTTAAGGTGTACGACAACCAGCTCCTGGCGCAGGAGCAGGAGAACGCCGCGGCAGCTTCTGCCAAGGATACTGAGTAGCATGGGTTACTTTGACAGAACGTCTGCTGCCGGTATGCCCGAGGGCTTTTTGTGGGGCGGCGCGCTCGCTGCCAACCAGGCCGAAGGGGGCTGGAACGAGGGCGGCCGCGGTATGTCGCACTCCGACCTGATTCCACAGGGTCCCGACCGCTGGGATGTGATGTTTGGCAGGCAAAAGCCCGTGGATGATCCGGACAGGCTGTATCCATGCCGTTGGGGCAACGACTTCTTCCATCATTGGCGCGAGGACGTCGAGCTCTTTGCCGAGATGGGCTTTAAGTGCCTGCGTCTTTCAATTTGTTGGAGCCGTATTTTTCCCACAGGGATGGAGGCCGAGCCCAACGGTGAGGGCTTGGAGTTTTACCGTCAGGTATTCGAGGCGCTGCGCGAGCACGGAATCGAGCCGCTCGTGACGCTGTCGCACTACGACTATCCGTTGGCTCTGGTCGAGCGTTATGGTGGCTGGCAAAGCCGAGAGATGATCGAGCGGTATGCGCACTACGTCGAGACCGTCGGACGTGCGTACCAGGGCCTCGTGCGTTATTGGCTCACCTTCAACGAGATCAACAGCGTGGCGCTGTCCTATCTCAACGCGGGCGTCACGCTCGAGGATGAGCGTGACCGTGCAGCCGTGACCGCGGCGTTCTCGCACCATATGTTTATGGCGAGCGCTCGCGCTGTCGAGATCCTGCACAAGATCGATCCCGCAAACAAGGTGGGCTGCATGATCGCTGCCGGTGCGACCTATCCGTACCGTTGTGCGCCCGAGGACGTATGGCTTGCGTATGAGGAGGACCGCGGCCGCTACTTCTACACTGACGTGATGGCTGCGGGCGCCTATCCTACTTGGAAGCTGCGTGCGCTCGAGAAAGAGGGTGTTCACGTGCCCTTTGAGCCAGGCGATACGGAGTATCTGGCCGAGCATACCGTCGACTTCATCTCGTTCTCGTACTATTGCTCGCGCTTGGTGTGCGCCGATGACCAGGTGATCGCTGAGAAGGCGGAGGGTAACGTGTTCCCGACGCTGCGCAATCCGTACCTCAAGGATAAAGAGACTGCTTGGAAATGGCAGATCGATGCGCTGGGTTTGCGCGTGACGCTTGCCGGCTACCACGATCGTTACCATCTTCCGCTCTTTATCGCTGAGAACGGTGTGGGCGGACTCGATGCGCTGGAAGACGGCAAAGTCCACGATGCGTATCATATTGATTACCTGCGCAGGCATATTCTTGCGCTACGCGATGCAATTGTCGAGGACGGTGTTGACCTGATGGGATACACGCCGTGGGGCTGTATCGATCTGGTATCGGCCTCGACGGGGCAGATGAAGAAGCGCTATGGCTTTGTTTATGTCGATGCCGATGATACGGGCAAAGGCACGTTCGATCGCTACCGAAAGGACAGCTTCTGCTGGTATCAAAAGGTCATTGCATCAAATGGCGAGGACTTGAGTTAACCCTTGCAGGTCTGTTGCCCCCGCAGTTCACTTCGGCCGCGGGGGCTTTTGTTATTGAGGCGGCTGTTCATGAGGAGCATTGCAGGCTGCGGAAACCCGGCACTTGGGGACGTTCCTTTCCTGCCGGCAGCTTGGGACAGTCCTTAAAGGCCGCATCGATCAACTGCGGAAAGCACATCCCAGAATGAGCGTCCAACATGGGGTGCGGTTTCCCTTGAGGCCCTCAATCGGAAAATGCATCCCGGATTTTTGTCGAAAAGCGGTCCCTAGTTTCCCAAACGGGCCGCTAACGGAAAGCGCATCCCGCTATTGGGCCCCAAAGCAGGATGCGCTTTCCGTGCTGGCAGTTCCAAGCAGTTCGGGATGGCCCTTTTCGTCTGCTCTCGGCCGGCGTCCGTAAGACTGTCCCCGACGACCACTCATTTAAGTCTGTCCCCAATGAGTGCCCAATGACTAGTAGTAGGCCCACATGGCTTCGACTTCGTTGAGGACCTCTACGACGCCCCAGCGTCGGGCGCTGCGGCTGGCCGAGTTGGGATCGAAGACTTCAATCTGGTCGGCGTCGTCAATACCGTAAAGTACAATGTAGTGGCCCACGTTGGTAAAGGTGCCCGGCCGAACGGCGGCGATGACGGGCGCTCCCGAACGCAGCGCCTGAGTCATCGAGTCGCGATCGTTATGAAGCTCCGTTCCGTTAAGTCCCAACTGCCACGCACCGCTCGTCATAAACGACCATTCGGTTGCACCGGTGGGGGCGTAATTGCCTGCCTCGGAAAGCGCGCACATATCGACGGGAGTCATATCGGTGCGTCCCGTCTTAAAGATATAGACCATGGTGAGGCACGTAGGCCCGCAAGCATTTTGGCGGATGGTACCGCCGGCGTAAGGCAGCTCCGACCATGCAGGGTCGATCTGATAGATATGGGGCATCGTGCCGGCTTGCCATTGCGAGCGCGGGGTCGAAAAGGCGAAAGAATAACCGGGCGCGACGGGGGCCTTGAGCAGCTTGTCCTCGGCGGTTGGATCGAGGCCGGCCGAGCCGTGGGACATACAGGAGCTCATAAGCACAAAGACCAGACAGGTGAGGATAGAGCACAGTGCGAGGCGAAGTCGACGAGCTGACAGGGCGGGGGCATTCACGTACGATGTCGAGCGGTAAGGCTTGCCGTCGCGTCCGCCTTGGGGATGCGAAAAGAAGCGGTTGATATGGATGCCGGGCTGACGTGCGCCGTTGCGGCGCAGTTGCGGAACCTCGGCCTGACGCTGTCGAGTGCGCGCGCCCAAGCGGCTATCTTGCTGCGCGCTTGTGGCCGTACTCGGACGGCCGCTCTGCCGTGTTCTGCTTGTCTGCTGCCGAGACGAAGGACTGGGTTGCTCTTGAGGGCGTTGCGGATTGCTGCTCGTGGCCCTTCTGGGCGTCGGCGTGGTACGGCCAGCAAGGCGAACACTTTGTCGCCGTTGATCACCGTCGTTGTATCCGTATGCCATTCGTACCGCCTTGTCTCATGTATAACCTGTCTATCCTACAAAAAAGATGTGCAACAAAGGGGTCTGCGCGTCAAAAGCTCGGTAAACGGTACGAAAGGCGCAAAACACACGGCCTCAAAAACATCTCTATATGCGTCCGATGAGCGTACGCCCGTCGGGCGGGCGGCAACAATGGGCTGCAAACTGTGCCGTTCGTCCCAAAAACGGCGCCGTTCGTTTTGCAGTTCTGCCTTCGGTCGAGCTACAAGCGGCGCAGCTGTGCCAAGGCCGTATCTTAGAGCCACGGAATAAAAGCGCGCGGCAAAACGGATCGCGCAAGGGGTGACGCCAAGGGGCGTCAAAAAGGAAAGGAGGGGAACAATGGCGGACAAGAACGCAGAAGTTGCAGTCGAGGATAACGGCGGCATGAAGAAAACGCTTTCGCTCTGGAACTTCTTCACCATCGGTTTCGGTGCCATCATCGGTACCGGTTGGGTTCTGCAGGTCGGCGACTGGATGGTCGTGGGCGGCGGTCCCGTTCCCGCTATGATCGCATTCCTCTTGGGTGCAATCTTCCTCGTGCCCGTCGGAGCTGTTTTCGGTGAGCTCACGGCTGCTATCCCCATCTCGGGCGGCATCGTCGAGTATGTCGATCGTAGCTTTGGCCGTACGCTGAGCTACATCACCGGATGGCTTTTGGCCCTGGGCAACGGCATCCTGTGCCCGTGGGAGGCCATCGCCATTTCGACCCTCGTGTCCGAGATGTTCGGCAGCCTGCCCGGCCTTGAGTGGCTGCGCGCCGTCAAGCTCTACACCATCCTGGGGGCCGACGTCTACCTGTTCCCGACGCTGATCGCGCTCGGCTTTGCAGTCTACGTCATCTTCCTCAACTTCCGCGGTGCCAGCTCGGCCGCCAAACTCCAGGCCTTCCTGACCAAGGCCCTGCTCTGCGGCATGCTGCTCGCCATGGGCGTCTCGCTGTTCACCGGCTCGCCGGACAATGCCATGCCTGTGTTCTCCCAGGTCACCGGCGCTGGCGGCGGCAAGGCCGCTACCGAAAGCACCAGCCTGTTCGCCGGCATCGTGTCGGTCTTGGTTCTGACTCCGTTCTTCTACGCCGGTTTCGACACCATTCCTCAGCAGGCTGAGGAAGCAGCCGAGGGCCTCAACTGGAACAAGTTCGGCAAGATCATCTCCCTGGCACTGCTGGCCGCCGGCGGCTTCTACATGGTCTGTATCTACTCGTTCGGCACCATCCTCGACTGGCATGAGTTCGTTAAGAGCCCGGTTCCCGCGCTCGCCTGCCTCAAGGGCATCAACATGCTCCTGTACCTGGCCATGCTCGTCATCGCTACGCTTGGACCCATGGGTCCGATGAACTCCTTCTACGGCGCCACGAGCCGCATCATGCTCGCCATGGGCCGCAAGGGCCAGCTGCCCGAGCAGTTCGCCGAGGTCGACCCCAAGTCCGGCGCTCCCAAGCTTGCCTGCGTCGTCTTGGGCGTCATCACCGTCGTCGGTCCGTTCCTGGGCAAGAACATGCTCATCCCTCTGACCAACGTGTCGGCTCTCGCCTTCATCTTCTCCTGCGGCATGGTCGCCCTCGCCTGCCTGCGCATGCGCTTCACCGAGCCCGACCTGCCTCGTCCCTACGAGGTGCCCGGCGGCAAGTTTGGCATCGGCCTCGCTATCGCTGCCTGCGCCATCATCATCGGCCTGCTCGTGATTCCGTTCTCTCCCGCCTCCCTCAACATGGTGGAGTGGAGTATCGTGATTGGCTGGCTGGCCGTCGGCCTGGCTCTCATGGCCTTCACCAATTCCCGCAAAAAGTAACGCCGAGCCGGGGCGGATCAGGTGCGCGGGCCCCTCTCTTCCGCGCACCGAACCCGGCGCCACTTGGGTAGCTTTGTGAGGCCTTAACCCAACACGGCCTCGCCCACTATATGGATCCATAAGGAGGAACCATGTCCACTAAGTATGCAATCGTTGGCGGCAAGCTCATCGACGGTACCGGTGCCGAGCCGGTCGAGAACTCCCTCGTTCTCGTCGATGACAACGGCAAGATCGAGTACGCCGGCGCCATGCAGGACCTTCCCGAGGGCGTTGAGGTCATCGACGCCGCCGGCAAGACCGTCCTTCCCGGCCTGATCGACACCCACCTGCACTTCTCGGGCAACTTGACCGACGATGACACCGACTGGGTCATGCAGCCGCTCCTCGAGAAGCAGGCCGTCGCCGTCAAGCAGGCCTACGACTGCCTCACCCACGGCCTCACCACCGTCTGCGAGATCGGCCGCTTTGGTATCCAGATCCGTGACTGCATCGACAAGGGCGTCTTCAAGGGCCCGCGCGTTCTGGCCACCGGCCTTGGCTTCTGCCGCGTTGCCGGCCACGGCGACTCCCACCACTGCAGCCAGGAGCTCAACAAGGAATCGCACCCCTGGGGCGATCAGGTCGACGGTCCTTGGGATCTGCGCAAGGCCGTCCGCCGTCGCCTGCGTGAGAACCCCGATGCCATCAAGATCTGGGCTACCGGTGGCGGCATCTGGCGCTGGGACTCCGGCCGCGACCAGCACTACTGCTCCGAGGAGATCCAGGCCGTGGTCGAAGAGGCAAAGATGGTCGGCATCCCCGTGTGGAGCCACTGCTACAACAACCACGCCGCTGCCTACGATTCCGTTCGCTTTGGCTGCGAGCAGCTGATTCACGGCTTCGATATCGATGAGCGCACCATGGACCTCATGGCCGAGCAGGGCACCTTCTTCACCCCGACGATCGCTTTCCTGCCCACCTGGTACGCCACCTATCCGCCCGTCTACGTCCCCGAGCTGCACGACAAGTACGAGGGCACCCTGGTCGAGAAGGAGCTGCAGCGCAACTACGACTGCCTGCGCGAGGCCAAGAAGCGCGGCGTCGTCATGACGATCGGCTCCGACTCCTTCTCCTTCGTCACCCCGTACGGCACCTGCTCCATCGAGGAGATGTACGAGTTCGTCGACAAGATCGGCTTCACTCCGGTCGAGACCATCACCTGCGCCACCCTCAACGGTGCCAAGATGTGCCACATCGAGGACGAGACCGGGTCCATCGAGGCCGGCAAGTGCGCCGACCTGCTGGTCGTCAACGGTGACGTCGCCGCCGACATCCACGTGCTCAACACCGACAACATGGACGTCATCATGAAGGACGGCTGGATTGTCGAGGGCGGCACCTTCGGCGAGGCAAACAAGTACAGCGCCTAAGCTACCGTTCATCGATGGCTTGATGTAAAACACAGTATTTGATTGCATAATGCAATGGAGAGGGTCGCTTGCGGCCCTCTTTATTGCTATGGGGTGCGTCGGTAAGAAGGAGATGACGGTGGATCTCAATAGGCTGATTCTGGGCAAGAGCTACAACTCTACCAAGGTCTTTCGTACCGCTCAGCATGTGGTTCAAGCCATCTTGCTCGGTATTGTCGTTCCGCTGCTTATCCTGCTGCTCATCTGGGATCTAACCGATAATCCCAATCCCGTTCCGGCCGTTGTCGTCATTGCCGGCTTGGTCATGCTGTGCTTCTTCTTCTCGTACGTCTTTGTCGTTCCCGACGACCTCACATCGAGCGCAACCGACCGCACGCTCGCCATCGCTTCAAAAATATTCGCCTACACGTCGCGCGGCCTTACGCCCGAAGCTGCCCTGGGCGCCTCTAAGATCATCCTGTCCGAAACTATCGCCTCTGCCATCTGCTTTACCGACGGCAAGCAGGTGTTGGCAAGCTGGGGCGAGGACTCGGCAAAATGCCCCGCGGGCACCCCGGTGGTGCTGCGGACTACGCTCAACGTGATCAACAGCGGTGAGCAAAGCGTGTTCTCGCGCGATGCCTCGACCGAGACAGGTGGCTACTTTCCGCGCCTGCGCGCCGGTATTGTCGCACCGCTTACCGTGCGCGGGCATTGCGTGGGCACGCTCGAGCTGTATTATCCCCGTCTGAGCAGCATCGATATGCGCCAGACGGCGCTTGCCTCGGGCTTTGCCGACCTCATTTCCACGCAGCTTGCGAGCTTTGAGCTCGAGCGCCAGGACGAGCTTACGGCCCGCGTGGAGCTGCGCGCCTTGCAATCGCAGGTCGATCCTCATTTTCTGTTTAACACCATCAGCACCATCGTGTCGCTCGTGCGTACCGAGCCGGACAAGGCCAGGTCGCTGCTGATCGACTTTTCCAATTACTACCGTCAGACGCTTTCTGATTCCGATACGCTCACCACGCTCGAGCACGAGGTGGAACAGGGCACTCGCTATATCAATCTTATGCAGGCTCGTTATGGCGACGGCCGTCTGCGCGTCTCGGTCGATATCGACTTTGAGGTGCGCGATTGCATGGTGCCGCCGTTTATCTTGCAGCCGTTGCTCGAAAACTGCATCAAGCACGCGCAGCGCGAGACCGAGCCGCTTTCTATTCATGTTAGGGCTTTCGAGACCGATGACGGTTTGGAGATCATCGTCGAGGACGATGGCATCGGTATGAGCGAAGAGGTCTGCGCGCATCTGTTTGAGCGGCATCGCTTGGAGGAGCCCGAGAGCATTACCGCCGACGGCTCCGTCAAGCGAGGTTGCGGCCTGGCGCTCTTCAACGTGCTTCAGCGCATCCATTTCTTTTACGGAGAAGATTCCGGCATGCGCGTGAAGTCCCAGGAGGGCGTGGGAACGCAGGTCATCGTCGAGCTGAACGGCGAGCCGCATGAGCCGGCGCCGTTGACGGCGTAGCACGCGGTTGGATTGAGAGAAAAAGAGGGGAAGCACATATGTCCGAAGGCTGGAACATCTTGGTGGTTGATGACGAGCCTCCAATTAGGGCTGAGCTACGCTATCTGTTGGAAAAGGATACGCGTGTGGGTTAGATTGCCGAGGCGGGCAATGTCACCGAAGCCGTGGAGTCGATTCTGTCGAACAAGCCCGACGTGTTGTTTTTAGACATTACCATGCCCGGTCGCTCGGGAATTGAGCTTGCCGAGACGCTGCAGAACCTAAAGACGCCGCCGGTGGTTGTGTTTGTGACGGCGTTTGCCGAATTTGCCGCTGATGCGTATAACCTCGATGCGGTCGACTATGTCGTCAAGCCGGTCGAGGACGCACGCCTGTCAAAGGCACTCGACAAGATCGAGGCAGCCTTGGGTGCCCGTCGTGTTATCCATGCTCCGCGCCAGCCTTTGCGTCTGACGGTGGACCGCGGGGGCAAAAAGGTGTTCATTCCCGCCGCAGACGTCTGCTACTTTGAGGCGCGCGCCGATTTTTGCAACGCCATCTGCGCCGAGGGAACGTACCTGATCAATGAGTCGATCTCTTCGCTCGAGCGTCGCTTGGACTCCGAGGGCTTTATTCGCGTTCATCGCAGCTACCTGGTCAATTTGGAAGACGTGCACAATGTTGAGATTGGCTCCACGGGGTTGATGGAGCTCAGGCTCGACCGCGTGAACTCGACGGTACCGGTGTCCCGTCGTCGTGCCGCCGAGGTCAAGTCGCACCTGGGGCTTGCGTAAGAGGCTTGCGTGCCGTCGTTTACCATCGCAGGTTTGGCATGGGCGCGCGGTGGGCATAATGGGTGGCATCGAATGAAATCGAAAGGATCATTATGCCCGCGCTTATCACCCATCATCTGTTTGGCGAGGAAAGCATCGACCGTCTTCCGCAGGGCGTCATCACGTCCGATGAAGAGCGCATTGCCTTTATCTTGGGCAACCAAGGCCCCGACCCGTTTTTCTTTCACATTCTGACACCGCGTGTTTCCGACTGCACGCTGCTGGCGCAGGTCATGCATCGGTCGCGCATGTCTCGCCAGTTCGCGTGCCTGCGCGACGGCGTGTCGCACCTGCAGCCGCGCGATGCCAGCTTGGGTCGCGCCTTTGCGTTGGGCCTGCTGTCTCATTACGTGCTCGACCGCAACGCCCATCCCTTTGTCTATGAGCAGCAGTTTGGCATCGTGGAGTCCGATTCAGAGCTTGAGGATTCGAGCAGTCAGGTCCATGCCGTGATCGAGAGCGACCTGGATGTACTGATGCTGCAGCTTAAACGCGATGGCGCTACGGTCGACGATTACCCGCCGGCGGGCGAGATCGTCACCACCGATCGCATCAATCGCGTGGCCGGCGTGCTGATGAGCTATGTTGCCGGACGCGTGTACGGCATTGACATTCCGGCGGGGGAGTACGGTGCTGCCGTTGCCAATATGCAGCGACTTTACCGCGCGATTGAGCCGGCCGGCTCCGCAAAGACGCGCGCGATCTCGCTGGTTGAGGGCTTGGTGCACGACTACTCGCTGCTCGACGGCCTTGCCCATCGCGTGACGACGGAGCTGCCCGAGCGCACCGGTAACCTGGGCCATCTGACATGGAAGAATCCCTTTACCGACGAGGTCTCGAACGAGAGTTTCCCCGAGGTCTTTGATCGCGCGCTGGTCGATTACGAGTGCACGGTCGCACGTTTTATCGAGACCGGTGACATGGATGCCGTGACCAGTCGCGTCAACTACAGCGGTCGCGTGCTCAATGCCGATGAGGAGTTCGACCGCGAGGAATAGGGCCCGTGCGTGCCCCTTTGCCGAATCCTTACCGGCGGTTCTGGACAATTGGGGTACGATGAACTAACTGCATATCGGGCGAATACGAAGGGTCCCTGTCCATGAAATACACCAAGCTCGAGCGTAACTGGGTTATGTATGATGTGGGCAATTCGGCCCTTGTGCTGCTCAATACCTCGGTGGTGCCCATTTACTTTAACGCCATCAATACCGGTGCTTCCTCGGCAGACCTGGTGGTCGCTTGGGGCAACGCGCAGACGATTGCCTCGCTGGTCATTGCCATGCTCATGCCCATTCTGGGCGCGCTTGCCGATCACGCCGGCAACAAGATCAAGTTCTTCTTGGGCTTCTTCCTCACGGGCCTGGTTCTTTGCCTGGCGCAGGCTATCCCAATGTCCGCCATGGCATTTTTGACCGTGTACGTGCTGTGCACCATCGGCCTTAACTCTTCTATGACGTTCTACGACGCCATGCTGCCCGACATTACCACCGACGAGCGCATGGACGCCGTGTCCAGCTCGGGCTATGCCTGGGGCTATATCGGTTCCACCGTGCCGTTCATCATCTGCCTGGCGCTCATCATGGGTGGTCCCGCTCTTGGCGTCCCCACCATGCTGGCAACGCGTCTGTCGTTTATCATCACTGGTGCCTGGTGGCTCATCTTTACCCTGCCGCTCATTCGCACCTATAAGCAAAAGTACGGTCGCGAGCGCGGTCCCGAGGACACCATCGGCCACATCGTGGGCGGTGTGTTCTCCGAGGTCGGACACACCATGCGCGAGATCGCCCACAACAAGACCGTGCTGGTCTACATGATCGCGTTCTTCTTCTATATCGATGGCGTTCACACGGTCATTTCCATGGCCACCAGTTACGGCTCGGCTTTGGGCATCGATTCGACGCAGCTGGTCCTGGCGCTGCTCGTTACGCAGTTCGTGGCCTTCCCGTCCGCCATCATCTATGGCAAGCTCGCCGGACGCGTGGGCACGCTCAACATGATTCTGGTGGCCGTCGCCGCCTACATGGGCATTGTGCTGTTTGCCGCGTTCTTCCTAAAGACCGCCTTTGAGTTCTGGGTGCTTGCCATTATGGTCGGCCTGTTCCAGGGCGGTGTGCAGGCGCTCAGCCGCAGCTACTTTGGCCGCATTATCCCCAAGGAAAAGTCTAACGAGTACTACGGATTCTTTGACATCTTTGGTCGTTACGCAAGCGTCATGGGCACCTTCCTAGTGTCGGTCGTCACCTCGCTGACCGGTAACCCGTCGCTGGGCGTCCTTTCCATTGGCGTGCTGCTGATCGTTGGTTTTATGCTGCTGGTTCGCCTGTCCCGCATGACTCGGGCGGCAGAGCAGACCGCATAGAAGCGAGCGGCTATTGTGTCTGTCCACGGTACTCTTTTGGGGTTATCCGCAATAAACATTGCGACTTGCGAGCAATGATTTGCCCAAGTGGGTATGATGGAATCAGCTAGGTCGCGGGGCGTCGCCTGTGTTTGGCGGCGTCCCGTTTTTTGTGCTGCAGGGAGGGAAGGCATGAACGCCACGGTTGTGATTCCAACGTATTGGGCGGGCGATGACGCTTGCGCAAACGCCCCTGGCACCTATGACCATTCGACGCGACTCAACGCCGACAATCCCGAACTCGACCGCTGCCTGGCCTCGCTTGAGCAGGTACGTGACATCCCGCGCATCATCCTTTTGGTGGTCTGTCCCGTTTCTGCCACAGCCGATGTGTCGCTGCGCGTGCACGAGATTGTCGACGCGCATCCCACGCTCAAGGTCACCGTTGTCACCAACACCCAGGCCTCGCGCATCGCAGACCGGGTTGCTCAGATCGCGCCCAAGGGTTCGGGCGAGTGCGTGAGCCTGCGAGGCTACGGTGCCATCCGCAATATGGGGCTAGCCTGCGCCGCTGTGCTGGGGCATGACGCGGTTATCTTTTTGGATGACGATGAGACTGTCATCGACGCCGACTTTATGAAGCGCGCGACCTATGCGTTGGGGCAGCAGACGCGTCAGGGCTTGCCGATCTTGG
Organism: Collinsella aerofaciens; assembly: GCA_905213325.1. Lineage (GTDB taxonomy): Bacteria > Actinomycetota > Coriobacteriia > Coriobacteriales > Coriobacteriaceae > Collinsella > Collinsella aerofaciens_AG. The sequence goes on along the minus strand of CAJMHW010000014.1, from coordinate 13,674 downwards.
TCAAGAGCGGCTATTTCTACGATCGCGACGGCTCGCCGCTGGCTCCCACGGACAAGGCGGGCATCTGCCATCGTTGGTGGACCAAGCGCATCGAGTTCAACCGTTGGATGAAAAAGGCGCTCTCGGGCACCCGCATCTCGCGCTCCAACTACGTGTGCGGCGGCCTGATGGCCCTGCACGCCCGCGCCTTTACGCGTGTGGCCTTTGACCCGTTTATCACCCGCGGCGAGGACTTGGATTACCTCTTTAACATGCGCATGTTTGGCTACGACGTGTGGTTCGATAACGAGTGGACCGTGCGCCATCTGCCTCCGGAGTCCGAAAAGCGCTCACCGCGCTTTATGCAGGATGTATACCGTTGGTACTACGAACGGGCCAAGTTGACATTCGCCGCGCATCAAAAGGAGCTCATTCCCGTTACGGCGGCATCGCTCATGCCCTACCCGGGCCCGTGGATTTCGCGCGAGCTCGACGACCGCGTGCGCAAGACCGCTATGGTCCGCAGCGTGTTTACCCGCGAGCATGAGGGCTACCTGCGCATCTGGCGCCATGGTATCGACGAGGCAAAGGCCTATGCGCGCCAAAACGCTGCAAGCTACCTGCGTTTCCAGAGCTTTTGGCCCAAGATCATGGACGGGCTTTGGCGTGACGCACAACTGATCAGTATCCTGGAGGGGGCCGAATGATCGACCGCCGCGCCCAGCGCGATAGTTCAATATCAATCTTTCGCATCATTGCCGTTGCCTGCGCCATTTGCGTGCTGGTGTACTTTATTTTTGCCTTGGTGACCGGTGTCGAGCCGATCGCCACGGTGATTGCCTGCGCGCTGCTGTGCATCTTTCTGTGCATCTTTATCTTTTTGACGCTCAATCCCGATTCGGTGCGCTCCCAGTACACCGAGGAGACGCTCTCGGTGGCCTCGGCCATGCTCGAGGACATTAAGGGCGGTCTGACGCAGGAGTCGGCGCGTTTGGTGTGCCGGCGCATTTTGCCCGAGACGCGCGCCATGACGGTGGCCATCACCGACGAGGGCAACGTGTTGGCCTGCGCAGGCGAGTTTGAGGAAAAACTACTGCCAGATTCTCCCATCCACACGCTTGCCACACGCTACGTTATCGAACATGGCATCGTGCAGTCGTTCAACCGTATGGTGGATGTCGTGGGCTCGGATGGCTCGCACAACCAAGTCCCCGCCGGCATTATCGCCCCCATCAAGGTGGGCGATCGTACCGTCGGCACGCTCAAGTTCTACTACAAGACCCCGCGCGCCGTCGACCGTACCCAGTACGCGCTTGCCTCGGGCTTTGCCGAGATCTTGTCCACGCAGCTCGCCATCCACGAGCTCGAGGTGCAAAAGGAACTCACGGCGCGCGCCGAGGTGCGTGCGCTGCAGGCGCAGATTAACCCGCACTTCCTGTTCAACACGCTGAACACCATTGCATCGTTTACGCGCACCGACCCGCTGCGGGCCCGCGAACTGCTTCGTGAGTTCTCATCGTTCTATCGTGCCACGCTCGACAACTCGGGATCGCTTATTCCGGTCTCGCGCGAGGTCGCACAGACCAAGCGCTACCTTACCTTTGAGAAGGCCCGCTTTGGCGAGGACCGCGTGCTTGCGACGTTCGATGTGTCCGAGGACGTGGAAGATACGCTGGTGCCGGCGTTCGTGATCCAGCCGATTGTCGAGAACGCCGTACGTCATGGTATGGGCGATGACGACGCCCTGAGGATCGACGTGACCGTTCACCAAGACGGCGAGGATGCAATCTTGATTGCCGTGGCCGATAATGGCGTGGGCATGGATGAGGGTACCGCCGCCAGACTGTTTGACGAGCGTTCTGCCCGTCCCGACGCCAGCTCTCCCCAGGGTGGCGGCGCCGGTGTGGCCATGCACAATATTTCGGAGCGCATCCATCGCTTTTATGGGCCGCACTCCTATACGCGTGTCGAATCGGCGCCGGGCAAGGGCACCAAAGTGCTCCTTCATCTTGATTTGTCAGAGAGCATCTTCGACATTCAAGAGTAAAATAAAAGGCTACGGGCTCAACGTCATGCGACGGATGCCCGGCGTAGTTAGTTGACGAAAGGTTTTATCCCTATGCTGCGTGCGATGATTGTGGATGATGAGGCGCCGGCTCGCTCGGAGCTTCGCTTCCTGCTCGAGCAAACGGGCAAGATCGGCACGATCACGGAGGCGTCGAGCGTCCGCTCCGCCATCGAGATGCTTATGGAAAGTCGCGTGGATGTCGTGTTTCTCGATATCTCGATGCCCGGTGCCTCGGGCCTGCAACTTGCCGAGGCGCTGCATAAGCTCAAAAATCCGCCGGCGATCGTGTTTGTGACTGCGTATAGTGACCATGCGGTCGAGGCATTCGACGTGGATGCCGTCGATTATCTGATGAAGCCGGTCGAGGAAGCTCGCTTGGATCGCGCGATCGAGAAGGTCATGCAACGCACCAAGCCGGTTACGGACAGCAAGGTGACCATCGAGCGTATCCCGGTGGAAAAGGGCGGCCGCAAGGTGCTCATTCCCGTGGACGACATTCGCTTTATCATGGCCAAGGACGATTACTCCTGCATCTATACCGTCGATGATCGCTTTTTGTCGACGACCTCGCTGGCGCAGTTTGAGGCCAAGCTCTGCGACTTTGGCTTCTTCCGTGTTCACCGCCGCTATATCGTCAACTTGGCGTGCGTCACGGATGTGGAGACGGTGCCCTCGGGCGCCATCCAGCTGGGCATTACGGGCGTCGACGAACGCGTGCCGGTTTCGCGCCGCCGCGCCGTGCCGCTCAAGAAGGCTCTGAGTCTCTAGCACACTGGCCCCGCAGCCCTGTAGACCCATCGTCTGCGGAGCCGTGGGGCTTTTTTGTATGTATCTGCCGAATCGTTTTTTTGCGGAAGGGATCCCATGAACAGTGCAAGCGCCAAGCGTATCGACATCATCTCGGACACCCACGGCTATTTATCGCCTGCGCTCCTGGATGAGCTTGAGGGCGCAGACCTGATCATCCACGCCGGCGACCTCACGTCAGAGATGGACTACGAGCACCTATGCACCATCGCCCCCGTGCGGGCCGTACTGGGTAACAACGATTACTACCGCGACTACGGCCCCGATGTAGACCGTCTTGCGCTCTTTACCTACGAAGGCCTTAAATTCGCCGTAGCCCACTACCGCGAAGACCTTCCGGTGGGATCCGTAGACGTAGCCATCAACGGCCACACCCACGTAACCAAAGAAGCCCAAGTGGGCCGTTGCTTAGTCCTCAACCCGGGCAGCGCCAGCTACCCCAGAGGCACCCGAGGCCCCACCATGGCCAGAATGCTAGTAAAAGACGGCAAGATCATAAGTACCAAGTTTATTGACCTAGACTAACCGCAACAAAAACGGGGGATGCACAATGCGTCCCCCGTTTTTCTTTAAGCCAAAGGCCGAAGTTCAACAAGATCCATCAGACCAACCCCGCCGAAGAGCACGCGGGCTAGCCGCGCAGCGGCGCACGCCCGCAAAACTGGTTGAATAATGTGACGGCAGGGAGGGTCTCCGGGGCTGAGGGCGGGGGTTAAGTTTGTCGCGAGTTCCGCACGCAAAGGAAAGCACTTAATGTGCTTTCCGTCTTGCGCAGGACTGTAGAGCAGCAAACTTAACCCCCGCCCTCAGCCCCGGAGACCCTCCCGGATGGCCCCGAAAAATTTTTTCAAAAAAGTTGTTGCGCGCCGGACAGACTTCTGTGTATACTAATCCCCGCAGCGCACGCGAGCGGAAACAAACGCGAACGTCTGCCTGGGGAGTTAGCTCAGTTTGGTTAGAGCGCCGGCCTGTCACGTCGGAGGTCGCGGGTTCGAGCCCCGTACTTCCCGCCAACGCAATTAAAGCCACGTCTTCGGACGTGGCTTTTTGCGTTTGATGCACTTTGTTTCGATAGAACGATCGCCCTGGTGCATCTTCGCCCAGAATCCCCGCGCCTTCGGGAACGCAAGTAAAATCTAATAAGTATATCTGTCTGAACAACAGCTTTGTTGCGCAACACCTGTTCTACGAGACAGGGGGTTAGGTTATACTAAATTGCACTGTGCGCCGCATCTGATGCATTTCGCTCCAAGCGCGGCACTCAGTGGATATCCGATTTACCATTTGGATGTCCTGGCGGTCATTTAGCGTCTCGACACAAGCTCGGCCCCGGAGCTCGTTCGAGCTGTTCGTATTCCTTGAAAGGGGAAAAATGGACATATCGAGGAAGACTGATTACGCCCTTCGTATGCTGGCGATGCTTGCTGAGGATCCGGAGTGTTTGCTTTCTGTTCGCACCGCTGCCGAAGAGGTCAATGTCCCGTATTCGTTTGCCCGCTCGATTCAGCACGGTTTGGTCCAGGCCGGTATTGTGGAGAGCCTGCGTGGCGTCCACGGTGGCATGCGTCTCAAGGTTAGTCCGGACGACGTCACTATCCGCCAGGTCGTCGAGGCCGTTCAGGGTCCTATGGTTATGAACGATTGCACCGCGCCCGATGGTGACTGTGCGCGCATGGGCGCGTGCTGCTATCATCCCCTGTGGGCCGGAGCTCAGGCGTTGATGCGCGACTACCTCGATTCCGTTTCGCTCGGCGACATCGTCGCTCACCGCCAGTTCCCGGCCGTCGATCCCAAGTTCGCCGACCGCGAAGCGTTTCCCGAGTATGCCACCTGCGCGTGCGCTTGCCGGGAGGAATAGCGCCGCATAAGGAGCATAGTCATGATTCAGGACCCCTTTCGTTCGATGATTCGTTCGGAAGGGGTCCTGCGTTATCGCGACCTTCCGTGGCGCCGCACGCGCGATCCGTACATCATTTGGCTTTCTGAGGTCATGTTGCAGCAAACACAGGTGCCGCGCGTGGAGACGCGCATGCCGGCGTGGCTCGATCGTTTTCCGACTGTGCAGGCGCTTGCCCAGGCCGCGCCTTCCGATGTTTTGGACGCTTGGCAGGGCATGGGCTACAACCGACGCGCTTTGGCGCTCCACAGGGCCGCTCAATGCGTTGTGGAAGACTGGGGCGGGGAGTTTCCGCGTGAGACGCGTGACTTGGTCGTTCTGCCTGGTATTGGCCCGGCAACGGCGCAGGGCATCCGGTCATTTGCGTTTGATCTTCCGGGCGTGTATCTGGAGACCAACGTGCGCACGGTCTTTTTGCATCATTTCTTTCCCGATGTGCCGGCCGTTCCCGATCGCGAGCTGGTGCCGCTGATCCAAGCCGCCTGTCCGGCGGCCCCTGGTGCGGCGGCGGATGAGATTGCGCCCTTTGCCGTGCCTCAAGACGATGCCGACACGCCGCGCGCATGGTATTACGCGTTGCTGGATTACGGCGCGTATCTTAAAAAGACGCTGCCCAATCCGTCCAGGCGGTCGGCGGGCTATAGTCGTCAGTCCAAGTTTGAGGGCTCGCGTCGCCAAAAGCGCGCCCACATTGTGCGCATGCTGCTGGCGGCGCGCGATGGACAACCGGCAGGTATTACGCTCGATGAAGCCGTTGCAGGCGTTAACGAGATGGAGACGGCAGCCGGCCGAGAGCCGGTCGAGCGCGAGCTGGTCGCAAGCATTCTTGCCGATCTGGAGCGCGAGGGCTTTTGCGGCTCCGAGGGCGATCGTTGGCTGAGTGTGTAGCTCACTCGAATCTGAAGAACGGGATTGTAAGGTTTAAATTCTCGGCATGAGGGCATCCTTAAAGCAAGGCCGCTCAAAGTCTGTGGGCGGCATGCGTTGAAGGGAAGTACACCTATGGATTTTGAGAATTCCCAAACCAAGAAGAACCTCGAGACCGCTTTTGCCGGTGAGTCCCAGGCACACACCAAGTATCGCTACTATGCATCCAAGGCCAAAAAGGACGGCTACGTTCAGATCTCGAATATTTTTGCCGAGACGGCGGGCAACGAGTCCGAGCACGCCAAGCTGTGGTTTAAGTATCTGCACGACGGCGCCGTTCCGGGCACTCTGGACAACCTGCGCGACGCCGCTGCGGGCGAGAACTACGAGTGGACCACGATGTACGACGAGTTCGCCAAGACCGCCGAGGAGGAGGGCTTTGTCGAGATCGCCGAGAAGTTCCGTGGCGTCGCCGCCGTCGAGAAGGCCCACGAGGAGCGCTACAACAAACTCGTCGAGCGCATCGAGTCGGGCGAGGTGTTTGAGCGTGAGGGCGTGAAGGTGTGGAAGTGCCTGAACTGCGGGCACCTGCACGTTGGTGCCGAGGCGCCTGAGGTGTGCCCGGTGTGCAACCACCCCAAGGCGTACTTTGAGGAGCAGGTGGTGAACTACTAGCGCTTGGCGCTAGCGTGAGCTGGGCCGGGAGGGCCGGACTACCTTCCCTCCTCGCTCACGGCTTCGCAGGGTCGCGTTGAGGGAAGGTAGTCCGGCTCTCCCGGCCCGCTTTGGGTCGTCGCGTGCTCGCTACAGAAAAGCTGATAAAAAAGTTTGTGTGCCGCCCCTTATGGGGCGGCACGTTTTTGTGGGGGCCGGTTGGGGCGGTGACGTTGCTTAGAGGGTACACTGGGTAGCGTTGGCTATTCGTTTCCTCTTGTGAGGTGTTGGTTATGGGTAAGAAGTCTCGGGCTCGGGTTGCTGCGGCGGGAACTCGCAAGGATCCTGGTCGTCGGGTTGCCGAGGGTGAAAAGGCCAATCGTGCTGAGAAGGGCAAGAAGGTCGGTGCGCATGCTCATCCTGAGTGGGCGCCCCATTTGAATTCGGCTAGTGAGGACTTGACCGCCAAGCTGTTTACGATGGTCGAGGTCATCTTGGGCGTGGTGCCTGTGGTGGTCATTGGCCTGTTCCTGGCCTCTAAGGATGCCACGAGCGTGGATAAGCTCACCGAGGTCTTTTCGCAGGAGCCCTCGATGGTGGTCACGTTTATTTCTGCGTGCTTGCAGCCGTTTGTGGCGTACATGCTGTACATGATTTATCGCAAATACTGCGAGGGCGATGCGGGCTTTGCCGCCGGCAACCTGATCGGTCTTTTGTGCTCCGAGATCCTACTGCTCAATATCCCGGGCGTCATCGGTATGGGCATCTTGCTGTGGCGTGTTTGGCGCAACGTTGCCCCGCACTTTGAGAGCTGGCTGTTTGAGCGCCGCGTAATGGGCGTGCTGGCAGACATTGCGGGCTCGCTCGTGATTTTAGCCTTGGCGTTTATGTGCGCTACCGCCGCCCGCGGTCTCGCGGGCATGTAGTCTGTTCTCACCGACCACGGGGCGCAGGGCGGGGAAACCTTTCCCTCTCGCTCACGGCTTCGCAGGGTCGCGCGAGGCAAAGGTTTCCCCGCCCTGCGCCCCGGCGTTGAGTCGTCGCATGCTCGTTACAGAAAAGCTGATAATAAGTTTGTGTGCCGCCCCTTTGGGGCGGCACTTTTTGTGTGGGGTCCCGGTCTCCACAATTTTCGTCAAGCTATTGGTTAGATTTTGGTCAGTTGGCGTAAGGGTGGAAGGCCAAAAGATTGTTGGCGAAAAAAGCTCAGAGAAAGTGCTGGTAGGGGAGTTGTTGAGCTTTTCGACAGCTTTTGAGCAAAAGAAACTTTGTGGCTATTGCCGGCGATTGCGTTGTCGCGGTCATGGCGGTGCGGGATGCTGGTCGTAAGCGTCGAATGCTCCGACTTTGGAGGCCAACATGGACCTGTTTCTTGAGACTCCGCAGCAACAAGCTGAGCGCATGCTGCGTCAGCAGCAACGACTCATGGAGATGCAAATGCAAGGGGCGGCAGCCCAGCCCTTTGCGCAAAATGTCGTGCCCGCTGCTGTACCTGCAGCTGTGCCCGGGTGTAAATCGGCGCCAGAGGCCTATTCCGTACAGCAAGATTCATATGCGCAGGAGCTCGCGTTCGACAAGCGTCGTGCGCGTCGTCGCCGTGTGGGCCAGCGCTTGCGCATATTGGCGATGATCGTGCTCATCCCGTTAGGGCTTGCGGCCATCTTTCTGGCGTCGTATGCCCTCACGTGCATCCTCAACGGCGCATCGCCCAACGAGGTGCTCCAACATCTGTCAGCCCTCGGCCAGCGCCTAGGCGATGTCGTAACAACCATTCGTGCCGGCTGGGAGAGCTAGCGTTTTAGCGTCCGCGGCTCTAAGAGAAATTTGTCTGCAAGGCAGTGAGTGATCCGTGTGTGTGACGGGGTAAGATTGATCGCGATTTTGATTGGTGCTCGATTGGGTTTGTTGGGCGGAGTTTATGTCTGCTATTGATATTGTGCTTGTTGTGATCGCCTTGGTGGCGGTGGGGGTTGCTGTGGCTTGCGCCCTCCAGCTCAAGAGCCTGCGTGCCGAGTTGCGGGAGCGTGGCGACAGTAGCGCGGAAACGCTGGCAGCACTCGAGCAGGCCAACAACGCGCTCGATGCCCTGAACGTCGCGCTGGCCGAAACTCGCCGCACGGCCAATGCCATCGCGCAGCAGCAGACGACAGATGCGGCCGTGGAGCAGCAACGTTACCTGACCATCGCACGTGAGTTTTCGCAAGCTGGTGACCGGATGGATGACCTGCGCCGCGAGACGGCCCAACAGCTCGGTGCCAACCGCGAGGGCATCGAGCACCGCCTGGACAAGGTGCGCGAGACGGTCGATGCCCAGCTGGGTGCTATCCGCAAAGACAACAACGTGCAACTCGATCAGATGCGCGCGACGGTGGGCGAGAAGCTCTCCCGCACGCTCAACGATCGCCTGTCGGCATCGTTTAAGCAGGTGAGCGACCAGCTCGAGGCCGTGTACAAGGGCCTGGGCGACATGCAGTCCATCGCCACCGGCGTGGGCGACCTTAAGCGCGTGCTGGGCAACGTGAAGGCGCGTGGTATTTTGGGCGAGGTGCAGCTGGGTGCAATTCTGGCGGACATTCTTACACCCGACCAGTATCTGGAAAACGTCGCCACCAAGCCCGGCGCCTCGGAGCGCGTTGAGTTTGCCGTCAAGCTGCCGGTGGACGAGGGCGACCCCGTGCTGCTGCCGATTGACTCCAAATTTCCGGGTGATGCGTACGAGCATCTGCTCGACGCGCAGGAGTCTGGTGACGCTGAGGCCGTCGCCGCAGCGCGCAAGACGCTCGATATGATGGTGAAACGCGAGGCCAAGGACATCTGCGAAAAGTACCTGAGTGTGCCGGCAACGACCAACTTTGGCATCATGTTCGTGCCGTTTGAGGGGCTGTACGCCGAGATCGTCAGCCGCCCCGGGCTTATCGAGATCCTGGGCCGCGACTATCACGTCAACGTTGCCGGTCCCAGCACCATGGCGGCCATCCTCAACAGTCTGCAGATGAGCTATCAGACGTTTAAGTTGCAAAAACGTACCGACGACGTGCTGCGCGTGCTCTCCGCCGTCAAGGCCGAGCTGCCGCGCTATCAAAAGGCGCTGCGCCGCGCCCAGCAGCAGATCGAGACCGCGGGCAAAACGGTCGAGGGCATCATCACCACGCGCACCAACGTCATGGAGCGCAAGCTCAAGGACATCGACGCACTGGAAGACGTCGACCAAGCCGATGAGATCTTGGGACTCACGTCCGCGGACCTTCTCACAGACCAAGAAGACGAAGGCTAATTGCAACAAGACGGTGGGGCGCCGGCGCAAACGCGGGCGCCCCACCGCTTTTCGTATCGCACTTGTCTGGAGTGTGCTCCAATGTGCAACAATGGCGTTTCGCCCTATCAGACGCGAAAGGAAGCCCATGTCTCAGAGAAGCACCAGCCCGCTCAGCCGCTCCACCGTGCGCCGCACGCTGCAGCGGTTTTGGGGTGTCACGCGCACGCAGCCGCTGATTGTCTTTCTCTCGGTGTTCTCGTTGGCGGGCTACATCTTCTTGCTGACGTTTGCCAATACCTATGTGATGGCCCTCATTGTCGACCGCGTTCAAGCCGGTCCCGTGGCGGGTGACCAGGTGTTTGAGGTCTTCGGCCCCTATATCCTGGCGCTCGTACTCGTTAATCTGGTGGGTCAGATCCTCTCCAAGCTACAGGACTACACCGTCTACAAGCTCGAGATCGCAGGCAACTATCACCTGGCGCGTCTATGCTTCGACACGCTCTCCAACCAATCCATGACATTTCACACCAGCCGCTTTGGCGGATCACTCGTGAGCCAGACGAGCCGTTTTATGAGCGGCTATACGGGGCTGGTGGACGTGACGGTGTATTCGCTCATCCCCACCATCACCTCGGTCGTCTGCACGGTGGCGGCGCTCGCTCCGGTGGTGCCGACGTTTACCGTGATCTTGGTGGGCATCATGGTCGTCTACATTGCGTTTGTCTGGCTTATGTACAAGCGCATCATGCCGCTTTCGGCCGCGACGTCCGCCGCTCAGAACAAACTGTCGGGCGTGCTGTCCGACGCGGTCACGAACATCCTGGCCGTCAAGACCTGTGGGCGCGAGGACTTTGAGCGCGACCTGTTCGATACCGCCGACCGCGCCGCGCGCGATGCTGAAACGGTTTCGATGCACGCCATGATGCAGCGCAACTTTACGACCTCGGGCCTTATCGTCATCACCATGGCCGTGGTGAGTGTGTTCGTCGCGGGTGGCAACGCGTGGTTTGGCATCTCGGCCGGCGCGCTCGTCATGATCTTTACCTATACGTACAACCTCACCATGCGTCTGAACTACGTGAGCTCCATGATGCAACGCATCAACCGCGCGCTGGGCGATGCGGCCGAGATGACGCGCGTGCTGGACGAGCCGCGTCTGGTGGCAGACGACGAGAATGCCCCCGAGCTCAAGGTGGGCGAGGGTGCGATTGATTTTGAGCACCTGAGCTTTGCATACCGTGATGCCGCGGCGGGCGAGGGCGTGTTCGACGACCTGACGCTCCATGTGGCGGCGGGCCAGCGCGTGGGCCTGGTGGGCAAATCGGGCTCGGGCAAGACGACGCTCACCAAGCTGTTGCTGCGCCTGGACGACGTACAGGGCGGCCGCGTGCTCGTGGACGGCCAAGACGTCTCGCGCTGCACGCAGCAGAGCCTGCGCCGCCAGGTTGCCTACGTGCCGCAGGAGGCGCTGCTGTTCCATCGCTCCATTCGCGAGAATATCGCCTACGGCCGTCCCGATGCCACCGACGAGCAGATCCGCGAGGCCGCGCGTCTGGCAAATGCCCTGGAGTTTATCGACCGCCTGCCCCGTGGCTTTGACACCATGGTGGGCGAGCGCGGCGTTAAGCTTTCGGGCGGCCAACGCCAGCGCGTGGCCATCGCCCGCGCTATCCTGACCGACGCGCCGATTCTGGTGCTCGACGAGGCGACGTCTGCCCTGGACAGCGAGTCCGAGGCGCTGGTGCAGGAGGCGCTCGAGAACCTGATGCGCGGGCGCACCTCCATTGTGGTGGCACATCGCCTGTCCACCGTGGCGGCGCTCGACCGCATCGTGGTGCTGGCGGACGGCGAGATTGTCGAGGACGGTACGCATGCGCAGCTTGTCGAGGCGGGCGGCGAGTACGCAAGCCTGTGGGGCCGCCAGACCGGCGCATTTTTGGAGGCGTAAAGACCCCATACGTGGGACAATCGTGCCCATAGGTTTGTTACGCCGCCGAGCCGAGGAGTCGTTATGCCACGCGAGACCAATGCCGCCAAACGCGAGCGCGCCATCGAGGTGTGCGAGCGCCTCAACCGTCGCTATGGCCCGGTCGAGTGCTTCTTGGACCACGAGAATCCCTTTAGGCTGCTCATCGCGGTACTGCTCTCGGCTCAGACGACCGACGCGCAGGTCAACAAGGTGACGCCGCAGCTGTTTGCCCAGTGGCCCACGCCCGAGGCCATGGCGGGGGCGAGCGTGGCCGATGTGGCCGATACCATTAAGTCACTCGGCTTTTATAAGAGTAAGGCCAAGCATGCCGTGGAGGCCGCGCAGATGATCGTCGCCGATTACGGCGGCGAGGTGCCGGCCGACATGAAGGAGCTTGTAAAACTGCCGGGCGTGGGGCGCAAGACGGCGAACATCGTGCTCAACGTGGGGTACGGCATCGTGGAAGGCATCGCGGTGGATACGCACGTCAACCGCATCGCGCACCGCCTGATGCTGAGTCCCAAGACGCACGCCAAAGAGCCTCTCAAGACCGAGCAGGATCTGCTCAAGATTTTGCCGCACGAGTATTGGGAATCGGTCAACCACCAGTGGATTACCTTTGGCCGCGAGATCTGCGACGCCCGCAAACCTAAGTGCGACGAGTGCCCGCTGGCGGATTTGTGCCCCAGCGTGCGCGTTTTGGGGTAGCTGTTCGGCGTGCGCTGGCGTGCCCACCCCATGCGCTACCATGGCAATCAAGACTTTTGACGTACGACCCGCCGAGCTTGCCCCGGCGGGCTTTTGGCGTTGCGATGCCGGAGGAACAGCATGCTCATTCACCGTATAGCCGCGCAGCTCTACACTGCCGAGGCCTTGCAGACCGTCGAGGCAGGACTCGATGCTGGCGAGGACGTGACGCTGGCTGTGTCGCAGTCGGGCCGCACGCTTATGGCGGCAGCCCAGTTTGCGCGCCGTCCGCGCCCCACGGTCTACATTGTGAGCGGCGAGGACGCGGCCGATCGCGCCGCGCGCAGCCTTGCCGCCTACGTGGGCCTGGCACATGTGTGTCGTTTCCCCGAGCGCAAGGACTATCCGTGGCGCGAACAGGCGCCCGACGACGCCGTGGTGGCGCAGCGCTGCGAGGCCCTGGGACGCATCGTGCGCGGCGACAACTGCATCATGGTTGCCTCGGCCCGCGCGCTGCTGCGTTGCGTGCCGCCGGTCGAGAGCCGCTACTGGGAGTCCACTACTTTTGCGGTGGGCGAGGAGATTCCCTTTGACGAGGTGCCGCAGCGTCTGGTGGGCATGGGCTACACCAATGCCGGCGCCGCCGACGCGCCCGGTCTGTTCCGTGTGCACGGCGACACCGTCGAGGTGTTCCCCGCGCAGGAAAAGGCGCCCGTGCGCATTGAGTTCTTTGGCGACGAAATTGATCGCATTCGCCGCATGGTGAGCTCAACGGGGCAGACCATCGGCAACGAGGACAGTATCGAGATCTTCCCCTGCCGTGAGCTGGCGCTTACCGACGATGCGGTCCACAACATGCATGTGGCGCTCTATCGCGCCAGCCAGGACGATAGCAAGCTGGCGGCGTTGCTCGAGATGGTGGATGCGCGCATCGTCACGCCCGAGCTTGACCGCTTTTTGCCGGTGATGTACGGCCAGACCGTGAGCCCGCTGGCACACGTGAGCGGCAAGGCGCTCGTGGTCCTGTCCGAGCCGCGCTCGCTGTTCGACGACTGCCTGCGCGCCTACGAGGATATCGAGGCGCGTGCCGGCGAGGCAGGGATTGACCGACTGGATGGCCTGTATGTACGTGCCCAGCAGCTCGATTTTGGTGCTCAGCAGCGCCTGAACTATGTGAGCCTGATTCGCGCCGGCGGCGCGGTTACGGCAGAGCTCAAGATTGAGCAGCCGGCCATTGCGGGCTCGGACAACCGCTTTATGACGCGTATTCAGGAGGTCGTGGGCAAGCGCTATGCCTGCGTGTTTGCCATTCCCGACCGCGGCGCGCGCGAGTCGATGGAGCTCACCTTTGGCGACGAGGGCATTACCTTTGAGGAATCGCTGACGGCCGCGCCCGAAAATGCCGGCGTCATTGGCGAGCGCGTGCGCGTGGCGGCGCCCGTTGCGATTGTGGGCATAGCAACTATTGTATCGCCCGTATGTATAGTGAG
>CAJMHW010000013.1 GCA_905213325.1 Collinsella aerofaciens | reverse complement strand
CATGCGAACCTCCAGTCCGGACCGCTTCACGGTCCAACTTTCTGTCCGCACCCCCAACTGACCAGGCAAAGAGGCGTGCCGTCAGACCGAAGATAATGGCGCTGATAACAACGATGACGACCGTTGTGGGCGTCATAGCGGGAACGCTGGCGATGACATTCGCCTCGTACTCGGTACCCAGGGCAAGTGATGTAAAGTAGCCGGTAAACGAGGCGACCAGGCAGTAGATGCCCGCGGTGTAGTCGATCTTGCCGATAAAGCACATCTCCATGCCAAAGAAGGCTCCGGCGAGGGGTGAACCGAATACGGCGCCAAAGGCCGACGAGATGCCGGCGAGCATGAGGTCGTGGTGGTCATGCTTTTTGAGGTGGGCGAGGCTCGAGATGTTGCTGGCGATGGTGCCGCCAATCTGCACCGCGGCGCCCTCGCGGCCGGCCGATCCGCCTGTTAGGTGCGTGAGTGTGGAGCAGACGAAGGTGAGGACGGCCATGCGCATATGGATAAGGCGTGTGCCCAGGGCGGAGTCGATGACCAGGTTGTTACCTCGTTTGGCGGCAAGGCCGTGGTTTTTGTACACCCATGCGGTGGCAACGCCCACAACGGGAAGCAACGCGTACACCCACGCATGTTGCTCGCGATAATCGGTCGCGATATTCAGCGAGGCCAAAAACGCCCAAGCGGCAACGCCCATGGCGAGCGAGACGATGACGACGAGTACGAGCAACTTAGCGCTCGCAAGTAGGTTGCGGGCGTTGCGGCGCGTGTCGGCAGCCAAGAGATGCTCGGAGCGGGTAAGTTGATGCCTGCCTGCCGTGATGACGTCATTAAGGGAGAAAAAGCCGCCGTCGTCGAGCGGCTGGGAATGATCCTGCGCTTTGTTTGCGCTTTCGGGTTTGTCGTTATGAGCCATACGTTCCTCTTTTAGGTTGCAACGCAAGCATTATAAAACGCGGTAAACGCGACGAGCCGGTGGGTTGGTTTCCATTCTGTTTCGCGGCCTGCAACCGACAGGTGTATTTGCGGGTACAGGCCGAGTCGCGGTCGTGCGTTGGGGGATTATACTGAGACAAGCATAAAGAATTGGCGCCCCTGTTGTGCGCCGTGGCATTAAGAGGTGCATATGGCAGAGAAACTCATTCCACTGGAGGACGCACAGTCGATTGTCCTGTCGCACGTTGCTCCGACCGATCTCGTCGAGATTCCCGTGTGGCAGGCGGCTGGTTTTCCCTTGGCCGAGGACGCGGTGGCCGATATCGATATCTCGCCGTTTGCCAACAGCGCTATGGACGGATATGCCGTGCGCTCGGCGGACTTGGTGCAGACATCTGGCGAGGCGCCGGTGACGCTCGACGTTATCGGACACGAGGCCGCGGGCCATGTGTTTGAGGGCGCAATCGGTGCGGGCGAGGCGGTCCGCATCATGACAGGCGCGCCGGTGCCCGAGGGTGCCGATGCCGTGGTGAAGTACGAGATCGTCGATGTGCTCGACGGTGACGGCAACGAGGGCTCGCACGTTCGCTTTTCGGCGCCGGCCAAGGTAGGGGAGAACGTTCGCTCTGCTGCCGAGGAGGCCCATGCCGGCGATGTTGTGATGCACGCCGGCGAGGTCGTGGCTCCGGCGGGCGCGGGTCTGCTGGCGAGCGCCGGATACGCGAGCGTGAAGGTGCACGCTGCCCCGCGTGTGGGCATCATCTCGCTGGGCACGGAACTGGTCGCACCGAGTAAGGTACCGGCGCGTGGTCAGATTCGCGATTCCAACTCCTCGGCGCTGATGGCCGAGGCACTCGATGCCGGCGCCGAGCCCGTGTTCTACGGCATCGCGCCCGATGATGAGCAAGCGATTGCCGAGCTGGTACATCGCGCCACGCGAGAGTGCGATTTTGTCATTACGAGCGGTGGCGCCTCGGCGGGCGATTACGACTATGTGACGGCGCTCGTCCGGCGCGAGGGCGAGGTGCTGTTTGACCGCATCTCGATGCGTCCGGGCAAGGCCATCACGTTTGGCTTGCTCGGGGGTAAGCCCTACCTGGGGCTTTCAGGCAATCCGGCCGCGGCGTATGTGGGCTTTGAGATGCTCGCCCGCCCGGCGATTCGCAAGATGCGCGGCTTTGCCGAGGGTACGCGTCCCGTGCAGCAGGCGACGCTCACGCACGGCGTGAAAAAGCGACAGCATCGCCGCTTCTTCGATCGCGCCACGGTTTTGCGCGACCCCGAGACCGGTGAGTTGTTGGTGACCGAGGCTAAGACACAGAATTCGGCGCTGCTTGGAACTATGCAGCGTGCGAACTGCCTGTTGCGTATTGACGAAGGACCGTGCGAGCTCAAGGCGGGAGATGCCGTGGACGTCGTGCGCGTCGACCTGCCCGAGGGAACGGCGCTATAGGAGGAACGCTATGGAGTTGAAGATTTCGATCGTGACGTGCTCGGACACACGCGATCTTTTGCAGGATGAGGCCGGAGCTGCACTCGAGGAACTTATCGAGGCACAGGGCTGGACGGTCGCCTCACATGTGGTCGTGCGCGACGACGTCAGCGAGATCGGTGATGCCATTGTGGAAGCTGCCGATGAGTGCCACGCCAATGTCGTGCTCACCTGCGGCGGCACGGGGCTTTCGATGCGAGATGTGACGCCCGAGGCGACGCGTGCCGTCTGCGACCGCGATGTGCCGGGTATTGCAGAGGCAATCCGCGCGTATTCGATGACCAAGACGCGCCGCGCCATGCTCTCGCGCGCTATTTGCATGCAACGAGGTCATACACTTGTCGTAAACTTTCCCGGTTCTACGAAGGCCGCCCGCGAAAGCTGGGAGGCCATAGCAGACCAGCTGGAGCATGCGGCTCAGATGACAGCTGGCGGCGGACATACCAACTAAGCGGTTTAACTGCGGCGGGGCGACCTGAACGGCTGCTCCGCCTTTGTTTTCCGCCGAAGCGACGCCGAGATGCACGGTAATTCGGAACTATATTCTCTGACGAGAATAATTTCTCACTATCATTATTCGCGCAGAAGTATAATCTGATTGCAGATTAAAGCCCGCGGTGGGGTACCCGGGCATAGCGTTCGAAAGGGTTGAACATGTTCGATATGGTTTCTCGCCGCGGATTCGTTTCGCTTTCTGCTGTCGCCGCTGCCGGCCTTGGTCTTGCCGGCTGTTCGGGCAGCAAGACGTCCGAGCCGGCCGGATCCGATGCCGGTTCTGCTAAGGCATCTTCCAAGAAAGCTGTCGAGCTGCAGGTCTTTGCCGCCAACTCGCTCGAGAAGGCCCTGCCCGAGGTTCAGGAGCTCTACACCGAGCAGACCGGCACCACCTTTGCCGACACGCAGTTTAAGGCGTCTGGCGACCTTGTCGAGCAGATGCGCGCCGGTGCCGCCGTCGACGTGCTCATCACGGCTTCCAAGGGCACCATGGACGACGCCGAGGCCGCCGAGCTCGTCGACGCCGACACGCGTGAGGACATGTTCGTCAACGACCTTGTGATCATTCGCGCCGAGGGCTCCGATACCAAGGTCGAGGCCATCGCCGGCGTCGCGAATCTGGACGGCAAGATCGCCATCGGCGACGCCAAGACCGTTCCCGCCGGAAAGTACGCCAACCAGGCTCTGGCCTCCGTGGGCCTCTACACCGGCACCGAGGGCGACGACGGTGAGTATGCTCCCGAGATTGCCGACAAGGTCGCACTGGCCGATAAAGTTGGTACCGCCGCCGCCTATGTGTCCACAGGCGACTGCGTGGCTGGATTTGTCTACAGCTCCGATATCTTCCGCTACGACGGCATCGAGGAGGCCTTCGTGTGTCCCGAGGACTCGCACAAGCCCATCGTGTATCCGGGCGCTGTCGCCGAGAGCTCCGAGCATGCCGACGAAGCCAAGGCGTTCATCGACTTCTGTCTGACCAACAAGAAGGCTCAGAAGATTTGGGCTAAGTACGGCTTTGAGCTTTCCGCGTAGTGCGGCTTGGCGCGATAATTCCATCGTTTTGTGTCTCACTCCGTCCTTATATTCGCTTGGAGCTTTTCGTGCTTAATAGATTCCGCATCCTTGTCGCCTGTGCTTTGACCTTCGCGCTTTGCTGGGTGCCGGGATTTGCGTTTGCTGGGGACGCTGAGGACGGGGCCCAGGTTGCTGCGACTGCTCATGGGCTTTCCTATGGGATCGAGGGTTTTGAGCGGTTGGCCAAGGGGACCGCTCGTGCCATGGAGGGCCAGCCTGAGGGCTACCGGTTTCCCGTTGACGAGGACGTGGACCTTGTAGTGGCGCCTGCTGCCGATCGCGTTGTGGTGTGGATATCGCCCAAGGCGATCGAGAGGTATGGATTGGATCCGCAGAACAACGAGTGCGTATCGGGTCTCAAGGCCCTCGTCTGTGAGCTCGACAGCGCAAACTGTATGGGAGGTGCGCAGCTAGGGGACGTGGATCTTCCTTGGTATGTCACGGCGGAAACAACGTTTGATGCCGGCGGGTATACCTATGGCTTTGACGAGCGCGGTGCGGATGGGGGCCGCTATGTGGTGATTGCATCAGCCTCGGGTGATGCCAAAGGCGGCGCGCGTTGGCTTGATAGCGCTCAAATGGTAGAAGCATCGTCTGTCGTGTTGCGGGATGAGCAGGGGCCCTTGACCTCTCTGGCCTCCTTATTGGGCGGCATCGACTACCGACCGTTTTGGGTGTCCATTAAAACGAGCGGCCTTGCCCTGCTGATCTCCTTTGCGCTGGGCCTGTTTGCCGCGTGGAAGACCATGGGCACCTCGAGTCGCATCAAGGGCCTGCTCGACTCGGTCTTTACCATCCCCATGGTGTTGCCGCCCACGGTCTGCGGCTTTCTGCTCCTTATGCTGTTTGGCCGCTCGACCGGGGTGGGCCAGTGGCTTATCGCGCACGGCGTCTCGATTGTCTTTACGTGGCCGGCGGCGGTGATCTCTGCCGTGGTGGTATCGTTTCCCCTGGTCTACCGTACGGCGCTCGGCGCCTTTGAGAGCCTCGACACGCAAATGCTCGATGCGGCGCGCACGCTGGGCTGGTCCGAGCGACGCATCTTCACCAAACTCATGATGCCGCTCGGCTGGCCCTCGATTGCCGCCGGCACGGTGCTCGCCTTTGCCCGCGCCATGGGCGAGTTTGGCTGCACCCTGTTCTTTGCGGGCAACTATGCCGGTATTACGCAGACCATTCCCATTGCGATTTACTTTGAATGGATGGGCGGCAATACGTCGGTGGCCCTCTTTTGGGTCGTGGTCGTAATAGCGTTCAGCTTCCTAGTCATCCTGTTCATCAACATGTACACGGCGCATTCGCAAAAATACCGCGAGCGTGGCCTTTCCCGTGCGGAACGTAAGCAGGCCAAAGATCTCGCCGGACAGGGCGATTCACTCGACCCGGCGGGCGGTGATGCCTTGCGTATCGATCGCGAGGCACTGGCCGAGCTCATGCGCGATGAGCCCGCTATGCAGGGAGGTCGATAGGCCATGTCACTCGTTCTGGATATCAAAAAGCGCTATCCCGGGTTTATGCTCGACATGCAGCTTGAGGCCGGCGAGGAGCGCGTGGCGCTGCTGGGCGCCTCGGGTTGCGGCAAGAGCTGTACACTGCGCTGCATCGCCGGCGTGGAGACGCCCGACGAGGGCAAGATCGTCGTCAACGGCGTGACCTTTTTTGACTCGGCGGCGGGTATCAACCTGTCGCCCCAGGAGCGAAAATGCGCCCTGTTGTTCCAAAACTATCAGCTGTTTCCCAACATGACGGTGGCCGATAACGTATGCGCTGGTGTAAAGGACGCGGGCGACGCCGCGGCGCGCAAAAGGTTGGCCGAGCGCTATCTGGGTATTTTCGGTCTGGCCGATTTTGCCGACCGCTATCCCGCGCGCCTCTCGGGCGGCCAGCAGCAACGTGTGGCGCTTGCGCGCATGGTGGCGGCGCATCCGGGCATTTTTATGTTCGACGAGCCCATGAGCGCACTCGATTCCTATCTTAAGAGCGCCCTCGAACAGAACATGCTCGACCTGTTTGATGTATGCAACCGCACCGTGCTCTACGTGAGCCACGACATCGACGAAGCGTGCCGCCTGTGCCAGCGTATCTGCGTGATGCACGACGGGCATGTTGAGGAAATCGGCTCCATCGAGGACGTGGTCCGCCGTCCGCAGACGCTGGCGGCGCTGCGCCTAACGGGCTGCAAGAATACAAGCCGCGCGCGCAAGATTGGGCCCCAGGAGGTCGAGGCCCTCGACTGGGGCATGACCTTTAACGTGGGTCGCGAGGTTCCCGGTAATGTGGCGTACCTGGGCATTCGCGCAAGCTACTTCCATGTTGACAATCGCGCGGAGCGGGGTCGCAACAGCTATGATTTGCACGTGGCCCGAGTGAGCGATTCTCGCTTTGAGCGCCTGGTGCTGCTGGACGTGCCGCGTACTGATGCGCCCACGCGTCTGCAGTGGAAGGTCAACAAGGTGGGCGTGCCTGTCGACGAGCTGCCGCAAGCAGGCGAGACGCTGCGCATGCACTTCGATGCGAGTAAGATCCATTTGGTTTGTCGATAGCGCTGGGTAATGCTGTCGGGGATATAAGCCTCGGCAGCTTTGTCTTGCCGCTCGCCGAATGAGGGATGACAAACTCTTATCAATAAAGATAATTATTTATTAAACGACGGTACACGGCGCTGTCGTACGAATGTCAACGGTGTTCGCATAGTCGATGACCGTTGATATAGTTGACATCAACTTGTAAAGGAGGGTGCGCACATGCCGCAGACGACATACATTCGCCGCGTTGCCGCGCGTGCCCTATATATGGCCCGGAGTCGCATATGAGCAGGTATGTTCACGGCTCCGGGAGAGACGACGCACAACTAAATAATCGACCGCAAAGCAGGTTCCCTAAAATTCCGGGTTTGAGCACGGCCGGGCAATCGCCGTCCGTCGTGCATCGATACCGCTGTTATCCTTTTTTGGTTCGAGAGGGGAACCGTCATGTCTGAAGAATTCGATTTCCATCCGATGTGGGAGAGCCTCGGCATGAATCTTGCCGACCACGACATGCTGCTGGGCACCGTGGGCCAGATGTACGGGGACATGTTCCTGACGCAGAACAATCGCCCAAAGTCCACGTCCTACCTGGACTTTGTGGCCACCAACATCCACAGCGGCCGTATTAAGGAGATGCTCGACAAGAAGGAGGCCGGCGAGGCCACCAAGATCGTCGGTTCGTTCTGCGTCTACGTGCCCGAGGAGATTGTGCTCGCCTGCGACGGTATCCCCGTGGGTCTGTGCTCTGGTGCCGATTGGGCAACCGATAAGGTTGAGGAGCACCTGCCGCGCAACACCTGTCCGCTTATCAAGAGCTTTGCCGGCTTTAAGCTGGGCGAGGTCTGCCCCTACATTGAGTCGAGTGACTTGGTGGTAGGCGAGAACACCTGCGACGGTAAGAAGAAAGCCTACGAGTTCTTTGCCACGCAAAAGAACATGTACGTCATGGATATTCCCAACGTACACGACGAGTCGACGCTCGTGACCTGGAAGGCCGAGGTCAAGAAGCTCGCCGCCAAGATCGAGGAAGAGTGCGGCGTCACGATTACGCCTGAGCGTCTGAAGGCCGCCATCCACGCCGTCAATGAGAAGCGCCGCGCCCTGCAGCGCCTCGCTGCGACCCGCGCTGCCGACCCTGCGCCCATCAGCGGTCTCGACAGCCTGCTGACCGTTCAGGCCGCCTTTATGGACGACACACCGCGTCTGACCGGAGCCATCAACGATATGGCGGCTGAGTGCGAGCAGCGTGTCGAGGCCGGCGAGGGCGTGGCACCCAAGGGGACCAAGCGCATCCTGTACACCGGTACGCCCATGGCCGTGCCCAACTGGAAGCTGTTCAACCTTATCGAGAAGGCCGGCGGCGTTGTGGTAGGCGAGGAGTCCTGCACGGGCTCGCGCTACTACAAGGACCTGGTCGACGAGTCCGGCGAGACGGTCGACGAGATGCTCGACGCCATCGCCGAGCGCTACTTTAAGATCAACTGCGCCGTCTTTACGCCCAACAATCAGCGTATGAAGGACATTGTCCAGATGGCCAAGGACCTGCATGCCGACGGCATCGTCGACGTGGCCCTGCAGTTCTGCACGCTTTACGAGATGGAGTCGTTTGTCGTGGAGAAGGCCGCCGAGGAAGCCGGCATTCCGTTTATGCACATCACGACCGACTACGCCGGCGAGGATGCAGGTCAGCTGCAAACCAGGATCGAGGCTTTCTTGGAAACCATTTAGGACTATCCGCCCTGGCGGCTTCCCTAGGCGCCCGATCTTGCCGTTCAAACCGTCGCTTGCGTACCAAAGTATGCGGCGCTTCTCTTTCACGGCAACCTCGGGCACCTGGGAAAGCCGTTTCCTTGGTTGGTTGAAAGGTTTGTTAAGGAGTTATATGTCGGAAAATAATGAGCAGCCGTTGCCGTCCACGTTTGAGGAGTTCAACGAGCAGCGTAAGGCCGCGTTTATTCGCGTTAAGGATTACAAGCAGGCCGGTAATCGCCTGGTCGGCTTCCTGTGCAGCTATACGCCACTCGAGATTATCGATGCCGCGGGGGCTGCGAGCGTGGCGCTGTGCGGCACGTCCGACGAGGTGATTCCCGAGGCCGAGAAGGTGCTGCCGGCAAATCTCTGCCCGCTCATCAAGTCGACCTACGGCTTTGCTTACTCGCAAAAGTGCCCGTTTACGTACTTTAGCGACATGGTCATCGGTGAGACAACCTGCGACGGCAAGAAGAAGATGTACGAGCTACTCAACGAGCTCAAGCGCACGCACATTTTGCATCTTCCGCAGGGTCGCGATCGCGCCTACGAGCGCGAGGGCTGGTACGAGGAGTGCCGCCTGCTCAAGGATGAGCTCGAGGGCTTCTACGGCATCACGATTACCGATGACGACCTGCGCGCCGCCGTGCGTCGTCGCAACCGCTTGCGTGCGGCCCAGCTCGAGATGTTTGCGCTGCAGGCCAACCAGCCGGCGGCCATGAGCGGCGTCGACCTGATGAGCACCATGTTCGCCGGTACGTTCAGCTTTGATATCGAGGCCTATACGCAGCAGCTGGAGCAAAAGGTCGCCAAGCTGCGTGAGTCCTACGAGGCTGGCGAGCGCCCGATTGCGGCGGATGCCAAGCGCATTCTGATCACTGGCTGCCCGGTGGGCGGCGTGATCAACAAGATCGGCCGCACCATCGAGTCCAACGGTGGTGTGGTCGTGTGCATGGACGACTGCTCGGGCGAGCGCACGGCGGCCATGATGATCGACCCGGATGCTCCCGACATCCTGCGCGCCATCGCCGACCGCTATCTGGATATCAACTGCTCGGTCATGACGCCCAACGACGGTCGTATGAAAAACACGCTGGCTATGTGCGAGAAGTACCATGTCGATGGCGTGGTAGAGAGCGTGCTGCAGGCCTGCCACACCTTCAACGTTGAGAGCGCGCGCATGCAGGAGGCTGTCGAGGGTGCGGGCATTCCGTACATGAAGATTGAGACCGATTACAGCAATGGCGACATGGGTCAGATCGAGACACGCATCGCCGCCTTCATCGAAACGCTCTAGCTTCCTCAGGCACCGGATCTTGCCCCTCAAACCGTCGCTTGCGTACCCAAAGTACGCTGCGCTCCTCTTTCGGGGCAATCTCCGGCACCTGAGAAACCTAGAGCTAAGGCGCCTGAACGCGCCGCTACCTTTGATGTTTAGATTGGGAGAGAGCCATGATAGGGATCGGGATCGATATCGGGTCTACGGCGGCTAAGGCTGCTGTGGTCGACGGGGAGGGTTCGGTGGCGTGGACGTGCGTGCAGCCAACCGGGTTTTCCTCGGTCGATGCTTCCGAGCGGCTGCGCGAGGCACTGGCAGCGGCTGGCTATGACGTGACGGGCGACGATGTTCGCGTGGTCGCGACTGGCTACGGTCGTGTCGCCGTGCCCTATGCGCACAAGGTCGTGACCGAGATTACCTGCCACGGCACCGGTGCCGTGCGCCTGTTTGGCGATCACGGCACGGTGATTGACGTGGGCGGCCAGGACACCAAGGTCATTCAGCTTAAAAGTGGCCGCGTGGCCAAGTTCGCCATGAACGACAAGTGCGCCGCCGGCACGGGGCGCTTCTTGGAGATCATGGCCGACCGCCTAGGCATTTCTCAGCTGCAGATGGCCGACCTTGCGCGTTCCGGTGAGCCCACCAAGATCAGCAGCATGTGCACGGTGTTTGCCGAAAGCGAGGTCATCAGCCTGATCGGTCGCGGTGAGCCGCGCGAGAACATTGCACGTGGCGTGATCGACAGCGTGGTCTCGCGCGTGGCGACCATGGCCGGGCAGGCCGCGGGCGCCCCGTACTACCTGACCGGTGGCCTGTGCGAGAACGCCTTCGTGGTGGAGCGGTTGGGCGAGCTGCTGGGGTCGCCGGTGACCACCTCGCCCCAGGCTCGCTTTGCCGGAGCGATTGGCGCGGCGATTCGCGCACAGGCGCTCAATTAATGCATCCGCCGCAGGCTCGCATTCATGCGTATACTGGGAGAAAATGATTGACCGATGAGAGGAGGTATCGATGGCTGACGATCAGATTAGGCTCACGTCCATGACGGCCGCGAGCGGTTGAGCCGCTAAGTTGGCTCCCGGAGCCCTCGCCCAGGTCCTGGGCGATTTGCCCAATGTGCATAACGACAACTTGCTCGTGGGGTTCGATACCTCCGACGATGCGAGCGTCTTCCGCGTAGGGGAGAACCTGGGGCTCGTGCAGTCCATCGACTTCTTCCCACCGATGGTCGACGACCCGTTTCTATTTGGCCAGATCGCCGCGGCAAACTCACTGTCGGACATCTACGCCATGGGCGGGCGGCCGAGCCATGCCATGAACTTGCTGTGCATCCCGAGCTGTCTGGGCGTTGAGGTTGCCGGTCAGATTCTGGCGGGCGGCGCCGACAAGTGCGTCGAGGCGGGTTGCTCCATCGCGGGCGGTCACACCATCAACGACGACGAGCCCAAGTACGGCCTGTCCGTGAGCGGGTTTGTCGCGCTCGACCGCATGCTCGCCAACAGCGGCGCGCGCGTGGGCGATGCGTTACTGCTGACCAAGGCGGTTGGCTCGGGCATCATCACCACGGCCATTAAGGGCGAGCTCATCGAGCAGGACGAGGCCGCAGCCATGTTTGACTCGATGCGCACCCTCAACGAGGCTCCGATTCGTCTGGCCGAGGGACTTGAGCTTCACGGCTGCACCGACATTACGGGCTTTGGTCTGATCGGGCACGCGTGCGAGATGGCCGAGGGCTCGGGCGTGCAAGTTGAGCTTGCGTCGGGGGCGGTGCCACTCTTTGACCAGGTGCTCGACATGGCGCGTTTGGGCATTATCCCCGCGGGCTCCTACCGCAACCAGGACTTCTTTGGCCCGCGCGTGACGGCCGACGAGGACCTTGAGCCGGGCATGCTCGACGCGCTGTACGACCCGCAGACGTCTGGTGGCCTGCTTATCGCGGCACCTGCTGCTGATGTGGATGAGCTTGCGAGCCGTCTACATGCCGAAGGACGTATCGCCGCCGTCGTCGGGCGCGTGTACGAGCCGGTACCAGGCGGTCCTGCCGTTCGCGTTGTGCATTAAGGAAAACCGTTTATGCGACCGCCTACTGTTCTGGGCGGTCCCTTTTGAAAGGAAAAACTATGTCTACCAAAATTGAAGTCAATGCCATGGGCGATGCCTGCCCGCTGCCCGTCGTCAAGACGCTCAAAGCCCTGAAGCAGCTCGATGGCGAGGGCACAGTCGTGACCTCGGTCGACAACGAGACCGCCGTCAAGAACATCTCCAAGATGGCGCAGGAGAAGGGCTGCACGGCCTCAGTCGAGAAGGTTTCTGACGCTGAGTGGCGCGTGACCGTCGCGACCGCCGGTGCCGTGGCCGTTGCGGACCCCGAGCAGGACGGCGCTGCTTTCTGCGACGCCAGCGCCGGCAAGGGCAAACTTGTCATTTCCGTCTATACCGATTGCATGGGCCGTGGCGACGACGAGCTGGGCCACAAGCTCATGAAGGCGTTTGTCTTTGCCGTGACGCAGCAGGAGGAGCTGCCCGCGACTATGCTTTTCTACAACGGCGGTGCCAAGCTCACCGTCGAGGGCTCGCCGGTGCTCGATGACCTGAAGGGCTTGGCGGAGCAGGGTGTCGAGATTCTCACCTGCGGTACCTGCCTCGACCACTATGGCATTAAAGACCAGCTTGCGGTGGGCGAGGTCACCAACATGTACGTGATCGTGGAGAAGATGGAGCAGGCCGCGCGCGTCGTGCGCCCGTAGCGTATTGGTTGGAGTTGCCATGAGGGAGAAGCGCCCGGCGCTTGTCATCACGTTTCCCACCACGGCGGCCGCCATGGGTTGCGAGTCCCTGTGCATCGAGCGTGGTCTTCCCGGGCGGACGATTCCCGTGCCCGGGGAGGTCGCTGCCGGCTGCGGTTTGGCGTGGAAGGCGTTGCCTGCCGATGAGGAGCTGCTGCGCGGCGAACTCGCCGCGGCGGGCGTTCCCACCGAGGGCTTTACGGTGATCGACATGTGGGAGGTCGTGCGATGATCTACCTGGATAACGCGGCGACGACCATGCACAAGCCGCAGGCGGTCATCGACGCCGTGACGCAAGCGATGTGCTCGCTCGGCAATGCTGGGCGCGGTGCCACCTCGGGTGCGCTCGATGCGGCACGTACCATCCACGGCTGCCGCGCCAAGCTTGCGCGCTTGCTGGGCTGCCCGCGTGCTGACCATGTTTGTTTTACGCCCAACTCCACCGCGGCGCTCAACACCGTTATCAATGGCGTGGTGCGCCCCGGCGACCGCGTGGTCACGACGGTGCTTGAGCACAACTCGGTGCTACGTCCGCTCAACCGCTTGGCGGCAGAGCAGGGCGTGACCGTTGAGCATGCGGGCTGCGACGCGAACGGTGTGCTCGACTACGACGAGCTCGAGCGGTTGGTCACGCCGGGCACGCGTGCCGTGGTGGTGACGCACGCCTCCAATGTGACCGGCAACGCGGTCGACATTGCGCGCGTGGCTGCCATCGCGCATGCGGCCGGCGCGCTGGTGATCGTCGACGCCTCGCAGTCTGCCGGCGCGATGCATATCGATATGCAGGCCATGGGGCTCGACATTGTGTGCTTTACCGGCCATAAGGGGCTCATGGGACCTCAAGGCACCGGCGGCCTGGCCGTGGCGGAGGGCATTGACGTGGCTCCGTGGGCCATGGGCGGCACGGGCGTGCACAGCTTCGATGCGCTGCAGCCGCTTGAGTGGCCCACGCGCCTTGAGGCGGGCACGCTCAACGGTCATGGCATCGCGGGACTTTCCGCTGGTCTCGACTTTATCGAGGCCCAGGGTGGGGTCGAGGCGATTGCTGCCCACGAGCGTGCGCTCGCTGATCGCTTCCTTGCCGGTGTGCGCAAGATTCCGGGGATTAAGCTCTACGGTGCCTTTGACCAGCAGGCGCGCTCTGCGATTGTGTCGCTCAACGTAGCCGATATCGACTCTGCCGAGATTTCGGACGCGCTCATGCAAGGGTGGGGGATTGCGACGCGCCCCGGTGCCCATTGCGCTCCGCTCATGCACCGCGCGCTGGGGACCGAGCGCCAGGGCGTCGTCCGCTTCTCGTTTGGGTATTTCAACACGGACGAGGAAGTCGACACCGCGATTGACGCTTTGCGCGATTTAGCCTGCTAGAGCGTATATACTTGCGGGACGGGTCTTTTGCCCGTCCCGTTTTTGTTTCGACCCGAAAGGTGTGCATATGGCCTCATCCGCTCCGCGCGGTTTGCGCTCCGACCATGTCGTTACCGTCGGCATTGCGCTGTTCTCGATGCTCTTTGGCGCCGGCAACCTCATTATTCCGCCGCTGCTGGCGCTGCAGGCTGGTTCTGCCACGCCGGTCGCCATGCTCGGCTTTCTGATTGCCGCCATCGGCCTGCCCGTCATGGGTTTTATCGCCGTGGCACTTGCCGGAACGGCGCGCGAGCTTGCCGGCCGCGTGCATCCTAAGTTTGGCGAATTCTTCGTTGCGGCGGTCTACCTGGCCATCGGCCCGTGCCTGGCTATTCCGCGCACAAGCTCCACGGCCTTCGAGATGCTGGTGCCGCTGCTGCCCGAGGGCGTTTCGCTCGGCACGGCACGTCTGGCGTTTGCCATCGGGTTCTTCATCATCGCGTTTGCGCTCACG
This sequence comes from Collinsella aerofaciens, assembly GCA_905213325.1. GTDB lineage: Bacteria > Actinomycetota > Coriobacteriia > Coriobacteriales > Coriobacteriaceae > Collinsella > Collinsella aerofaciens_AG. The sequence continues at coordinate 36,572 of CAJMHW010000013.1, read as the reverse complement.
CTGCGCCCGGGTGTCATTACACGCGTACTCGGTCGCATTACGGGCCCCGCGCTCATTGCGCTCATCGTACTGGTCGTGGGTGCTGCCGTGATCTCGCCACTGGGACCGGCTGCCGCGCCTCAGGCTCCCTACGATGCAGGCGCCGCCGTGCAGGGCTTTCTGACTGGCTATCAGACCATGGACCTGCTCGCATCGCTCGCCTTTGGCATTATCATCGCCGAGACCATTCACGAACTGGGCGTTACCGATGACAAGCGCGTGGCCTTCGAGATTTCGCGTTCCGGTGTGATCGCCGGCGTGCTCATGGCCATTATCTATTGCGGCTTGGCCCTTGCCGGTATGCAGCTCGGCACCGTGATGCCCGACGCCACCAACGGCGCTGCAATCCTTGCTCGCTCGGCCTCCATGCACTTTGGCCTTGCCGGCACGGTCGTGGTCTTCGCCATCTTCTTCCTCGCCTGCATGAACGTGTGCATTGGCCTCATTAGTTGCTGCGCGCGCTATTTCTGTGAGACGTACGTGGTTGAAGGGGGAGCGGAGGCCTCCGAGGAGGCCATGCGCCGCCCCTTCGCGATCCTCGCCTTTGTGTTCGCGGCGTTTTCGTGCCTGCTCTCCAACGTGGGCCTCGACGTGATCCTCATGTTCTCGGTGCCTATGCTCAACGCCTTGTATCCCGTTGCCATCGTACTGGTACTGATGGGCCTGGTGCACGGCTTTTGCGACGCTCATCCGCAGGTGTGGGTGTGGGTCGGCGGCGTGGTTGCTGTGCAGAGTGTGATCACCTCGGTCCGCGATGCGTTCTTTGCGGGCGCGTGGCTACCGTTTGATGTTCTTCCGCTGGCGGATATCGGTGCCGCGTGGGCGCCGGTTGCCGTGGCGGCGTTTGTGATCGGTCTGCTCCACAGCAAGTTTGTCGCACATTCGAGGAGCTAGGGTTTCTGCGCTTGCACAGGCGGGGAGTCTCCCCTATAATTTCCTTCGCTTTGGGACACGCAAGGTTTAGACCTTAGCTGCTCAACACCTTCGGGACGTGGCGCAGTTTGGTAGCGCGCCTGCTTTGGGAGCAGGATGTCGCAGGTTCAAATCCTGTCGTCCCGACCATATCTTGCGGGCGTAGTTCAATGGTAGAACCCCAGCCTTCCAAGCTGATGACGCGGGTTCGATTCCCGTCGCCCGCTCCACAAGATAGCTTAACGGCTCTGATTCCCTTTGGGATCAGAGCCGTTTTCGTAAACGTGCCGGGGACCCCACATCCCCACCTAAGTTGCGGTGAAATACGGACTGTTTTCGGCTTTTATGGCCCATGTAGTCCGTATTTCACCGCAACTATTTGTAAGGTTGGATTTTGATGCCGTTGGGAGGATCGTAGCGACCGTCTACCGAGAGTGGAAATATTTTTTGAAGCTCTGACCTGCGACGTCAAGCTTTTGGTCAGCTTTTGGCAAGGCCTGCGGACGGAAGCATGCGATAGCGTAATGGTATTCTCTCCGCCGTGATGGTTATGGGGTTGGCCATGCTCGATAAAGGCAAACATTTTCCGCAGTCCTATGCAAGGATGCTATTCTCGGCCGTTGGAATTCATCAAGATGGACAGCTGCTTATAACAATTGATCCTTGGGATGAACGCCGTGCGCGCGAGCTTATGCAGGAAGAGCTCATGCTTCGTCTTTACAACCATGTGTATGCGGATCCGGTCTATTGGAATAATCTTGGGGTTGAAGATCGTATCTTTCAGCTGGCATCCGCTATTGCGGTCGTTGAACCGGATGCTGTGTTTTGCGGAGCGACAGCAGCGTTGCTCTACGGCATCGGCTCGGCGTATACGCTTCTGGATAAAGTGCAAGTGCTGCTGCCACGGTCTACAAGGCGTGATACGTATGAGTTCGTTGAATACAAGCGCTGGCGCCCGGGCGAAGTGTGGCGGCTTGGTCTGTTTACACTGACGGATCCGTGTCGAACGGTTGTTGATATCGCGCGATCGAGCGCCTTTCGCTATGCGCTGGGTTATGTCGATGGCTTGGCCCGTGAGTACGATGTCGAACGCGAAGAGCTGCGAGCATATGCGCAGGCAAATTGTCGAGGGCTGCATGGCATCGCGCGTGCTTTTGACGTTTTTGAGTATATGGACGGCAGGTCAGACAATGGCGGCGAGTCTGAGGCGAGAGCAGCGATGATTCTCGCTGGGGTTGCCGCGCCCGAGCTTCAAGTTGAGATAACGCGACCGGGAAACGCTGGCTATTATCTAGCAGATTATGGCTGGCAGATGCCAGACGGCTCATGGACGCTGGCAGAGCTGCATGGGCTAGGCAAGTTTGAAGACGAGGCTCAAAATGATCCAGAGCGGGCGGCGGCAAAAACGTATCGAGCGGCCCTCATGCGCGACGCGAACCTTCGCGCCATGGGCCACAACGTCATTCATTTCAAACTCTCGGACACCTACGACGTAGAATCGTTCGGTGCCATGATGCGCGGTTACGGCATTCCGACAATAAAACCCTACGCCGACTCCCGATGGCGAAATCGTTCGCGGTCCACCTTCAATAAGTTGCGGTGAAATACGGACTGTTGTGGCCTTTAAAGGCATCAGTCCGTATTTCACCGCAACTCAGGTGGGGATGGGGTTAGTGGCGACCGTGATGGCGGAGCTTGTCGATGGTGGCATCGGTGCCGTGGCTGCGGGCTTCGGCGGCGCGGCCGCGGACGTCGGCGGCGCGGTCGCGGGCGTCGGCAGCGGTTTGGCGCTTGCGGCGGTAATCGATCATGCCTTGGATGATGGGCTTGCCAAAGCTCACGACATCATCGTTGTAGATGGCGGTTCGGGCTGCGAGGAGACAGTCGGTAAAGTCCATATGGGTCTTGCCAAAGAGTTTGACGGCAAGGGCGACAACGGTGGGCTCGTCGACCATGACGTCATCGAGCAGCCTTTTCATGGCCGCAGCAATCTCAACGCGGGGAACTTTATAGACGTCGCGCAGCGTGACCACGACGCGCGTGATGATTTCGGGGTAGACACGAGCGGTGCGCGTGGCGATGACCTTGGCGGCGCGCGGTGACAGGACCTCGTCATCGTCGAGCAGATAGCGAAGGATGACGGTCTCGTCGATGATGGTGCTACTCATGGATATCTACTTCCTCGGGACCCAAAATTGAATCGTCACTTTCTGTGGCAAGGTATTCAATCCAGGCATTGCGCTCCTCGGAGCGGCGATTGGGGTCACCATATGCTTTGAGCGATCCATAGGCGGCGGTGCCGTCCTTTGAGCGCACGGCGACCGGCTGAAAGGGGAGCTTGCGCATCAAAATGCTCTGCGCGACAAAAAGACGGACGGCCTCGGCGAGCGATGTGCCCATGGCGTCGTAGAGACGTTCGGCATGTTGCTTGTCTTCCTCGTGAATGCGCACCTGCAGGATGGCTCGTTTTTGAGTCGATGACATCACTGGCCCCCTTAATGAGCGTGCAATACAGTCGGTCAAATGCGGCATGTGCCGATACTTGAGCATCTTATAACGATTACTTTATTTCGCTCAAGTAAATAACCATTAACATGTATACAAGCGTAATACATCCAAAATGAGAGTGCGTAAAAATCTCTGAGGCGTACGCATGTAATACACTCACCTTTATAGCCTCTAGAGAATAATTCCAACCTGCCAAAACCCCTGCAATACACCCGTATTGCAGGGCCTATGCTCAAGTTTGCCACCTGCAACTGCGTATATTTAACCTGTATATCGTTGGAGGAATTCTATCGAAGTGCCTGTTTCGCCGCATGCATTCGATATGTCGATGCCAGGCCACGGGCGGCTTGGAGCAACGTCGACAGGGTCTCTCCGGCATGGGATTCAGGAGGGAGTGAACAACATGGGCAATAAACGAGTCGTAGCCGATTCCTCACGCTGCATTGGGTGCCAAACCTGTATGGCGGCGTGCATCGAGGCGCACGACATCCCCGGCAACATCGCCGCGCCGCGCCTGCGCGTGACGCGTACGTACGAGATCTCCGCACCGGTGGCTTGCCATCACTGCGAGGATGCACCGTGCGCGAAGGCCTGTCCTACGGGCGCCTTGTTCTTTGATCCAAAGAACCATCGTATCGGCGTCAACGAGGACAACTGCATCGGCTGCAAGAGCTGCGTCATGGCATGCCCCTTTGGCGCCGTGAGCGTGGCGACCACGCAGGTTCCGGTCTTGATGGGCGACGTTCGCGTGGGTTCGCAGACCAAGAGCTTCGTGCTCAAGTGCGACCTGTGCGTGGACCGTCCCGGCGGTCCGGCGTGTGCCGAGGCGTGCCCGACCAAGGGCCTCACCCTGGATGACGAGGAGCGCCTGGCAGAACTGACTGCCGAGCGTGCCCGCGCCACCATCGAAAACGAGGCGTAAGCGGGCGGCCATACAGGCCCAATGATTGTCAAACAAGTACCGAGCATTCGGTAGCAGAGAAAGGAAGGAGGGTGTCATGGAGAAGCATAAAGTGATCTGCCCGTACTGCGGCGCCGGTTGCCAGTTTAACCTCCTGGTCCAAAACGGCCAGGTCGTGGGCACCGAACCGCTCAACGGCATCACCAACCAGAGCGAGCTGTGCCTTAAGGGCATGAGCGGCTACGACTTCATCAACGACACCAAGATCTTGACTCCTCGCGTACTGCACCCGATGATCCGCCGCACCAAGGGCGCGGATCTTGAGCGCGTAAGCTGGGACGAGGCACTGGATTTCACCGCATCTAAGATGCAGGCCATAATTGACGAATATGGTCCTAACGCTGTCATGACCACCGGCTCTTCGCGAGGCGGCGGCAATGAGGCGAACTACGTCATGCAGAAGTTTACGCGTGCGTGCATCGGCACCCACAGCGTGGACAACTGCGCCCGTACTTGACACGGCCCTACTGTCCTCGGTCTGATGGACACGGTTGGTTCAGGTTGCATGTCATGCTCCATCCCCGGTATGGAGGATGCGGGCTGCATTTTCCTCTTCGGCTATAACCCTGCCGATTCGCACCCCATCGTCGCAAGGCGTATCGTGCGAGCCAAAGAAAAGGGTTGCAAGATCATCGTCGCCGATCCGCGCCATATCGAAACCGCGCGTATCGCCGATCTCTACCTTCCGATCAAGAACGGTTGCAACGTTGCGTTCCTCAACGCCTTTGCCAACTGCTTGATCAACGATGGCCTCTACGACAAGGAATTCGTCGCCGAGCACACGAACGGCTTTGACGAGTGGTGGGAGACCATCAAGAACTACACTCCCGAATCCGTACAGGACATCACGGGTGTCGAGCCCGCGCTGATCCACCAAGCTGCCGAGATGTACGCCACGGCGAAGCCCTCTGCCATCATTGGCTGGGGCATGGGCGTATGCCAGCAGAAGCAGAACCTGAAGACGGTGCACACCATCGCCTCCATCGCCTGCGTTGCCGGCCAGATCGGCAAACCCAATTCCGGCCTCGCGCCCGTGCGCGGTCAGAACAACGTCCAGGGCTCCTGCGATATGGGCATGCTGCCCAACCTGTACCCTGGCTACCAGAAAGTCACCGACCCGGCAGTGCGTGCCAAGTTTGCCAAGGCTTGGGGCGTGCCCGAGGAAAAGCTCCCGCTCGAGGAGGGCTACAAGCTCACCGACCTGGGCCACCTGGTCGACGAGGGCAAGGTGCACTGCTTCTACAACTACGGCGAGGACCCGGTGCAGACCGAGCCCGATTCGGCCGGTATGCGCAAGACGCTCTCCGAGCTGGATCTGTTCATTTGCCAGGACATCTTCATGACGCAGACGACCATGCTCGCCGACGTCATCCTGCCCGCTACCTCTTGGGGCGAGCACGAGGGTGTCTTTACCGCATCCGACCGTAGCTTCCAGCACTTTGATGCGGCTGTTCCGCCCAAGGGCGAGTGCCGCCACGACTGGGAGATCTTCGCGGACCTGTCTACGCGTATGGGCTACCCCATGCACTACGACAACACCGAGCAGATCTGGAACGAGTGCATTAGCCTGTGCCCCAACTTTGTGGGCGCGACCTACGAGAAGATGGCTCCCGAGGGCGGCTACGCCCAGTGGCCCGTCAAGAGCACCGATGTGAACGACCACGGTACGCCCGACATGTTCGCTGGTGGCAAGTTCACCACCAAGGACGGCCGCGCCAACCTGATGGCGCACGACTGGGAGGCGCCCTCCGAGCTTCCCGATGATGAGTACCCGCTCATCCTGTGCACCGTCCGCGAGGTCGGCCACTACAGCTGCCGCTCGATGACCGGCAACTGCAAGACGCTGGCACTGCTCGCCGACGAGCCCGGCTTTGTCCGCATGAATCCCGCGGACGCCGAGGCACGCGGCATCAAGAATGGCGACATCGTCTCGATTCACAGCCGCCGCGGCCAGGTATACAGCCGTGCCGACGTGAGCGATCGCATCAACAAGGGCACGGTCTACATGACCTACCAGTGGTGGATCGGCAAATGCAACGAGCTGACCATTCACAAGGTCGACCCGGTCTCGCACACGCCCGAGGACAAGTTCTCCGCCTGCCAGGTCGACGCTATCGCCGACCAGGTCTGGGCCGAGGGCGAGGTCGAGCGTCAATACACCGAGCTCAAGCAGGCTCTGGTGGACGCCGCCGCTCCCCAGGACGTTGAGCCCGGCGCCGCCAAGTTCGACGACGAGACGCACGTGAACCAAATCGTGTAGTCCCGTTCTCGTTGGCTATTTGGGCCGGGCGTCCCGTACGTTCGGGAGCCCGGCCCGTTATTTTGAAAGGAAGTGGGGATGAACCGCTTCATCGACATCAACCCGGAGAGGTGCATCGGCTGCGGAACATGCCAGTCCGCCTGTGCCGACGCCCACCGGATGCAGGGTCTTCAGGATACGCCGCGCCTGGCGCTCGTGAAGACCGGCGGTATTTCGGCCGCCCTTGCCTGCCACCATTGCGAGGGTGCCCCCTGCGCCGAGGTTTGCCCGGTGAATGCCATCGAGCACGATGGCGATCGCATCCACGTCAAGGAGCAGGAGTGCATCGGGTGCAGGCTGTGCGCCATCGCGTGCCCCTTCGGAGCCATCCATCCCGATGGCACGTCTATCGCCGGTGTCGCAGGCATGTGCGACCCGACGCCTTCGTATCCTAAGTCCCTGAGCAGCCTGCTTACGTGGGCTCCCGGCCAGTACACCTGCGCTGTCAAGTGCGACCTGTGCGCATTCGATCCGGACGGCCCGCATTGTGTGGCGGCGTGCCCTACCAAGGCGCTGACCGTCATGGGTGGCGCGGCCGATCGCGAGCTCGACGAGGCCAAGCGCCTGCGCTCGATCGAAAACGGTCCGGTCGTCGACGTTACCGCTGTGGCCCAGGGCCTGTCCGAGAAAGCAGAAGGGAGCGTAAACAATGGATAGCATGACGCTGTTTATCGCATCGCTTGCCGTCTCGTGCATCGGTGCGCTCGCCTCGGTTCTGCTGATTAAGGCCGACAACGCCGCCAAGACCGCCGGCTGCCTGATCGGCGCCGTCGCGGCCGTGCTGTCGTTCATCGCGGGCCTCGAGGCCGTGCTTGGCGATGTCACGTCGGTCGACACCATCGTGTTCTTCCCGTTTGCCCATTTCCAGCTGCTGCTCAATCAGCTGTCCGGCCTGTTCGTGGCGCTCATCTCGGTGCTCGCGTTTGCCGGTTCGATCTACGGTCTCAACTACTTTGATGAGTACCCGGGCAAAAAGGGCCGTGCCGGCTTCTTCTTTAACACCTTCGTGGCGTCCATGATGCTCGTCATCACCGCCGACAACGTGTTTTGGTTCCTGGTCGCCTTTGAGCTCATGTCGCTGACCTCGTACTTCCTGGTCGTGATCGAGGAGAACGAGAACTCCATTCATGGCGGTTGGCTCTACTTTGTGATCGCGCACGTGGGCTTCGTGCTCATCATGGCGAGCTTCCTCACCATGACCAACTTTGCCGGTGGCTCGTTTGCCTTTGCGGATTTCCGTGCCACGCAGTTTAGCCCCGCGGTCGCATCCGTGTGCTTCGTGCTCGCCTTCTTTGGCTTTGGCGCCAAGGCCGGTATCATCCCGCTGCACGGCTGGCTGCCCAAGGCACATCCCGAGGCGCCGTCCAACGTGTCGGCCCTCATGTCCGGCGGCATGATCAAGATCGGTATCTTCGGCATTCTCAAGGTGGGCCTCGACCTGCTCTCCGCCTCGGGCGTTCAGGTCTGGTGGGGCCTTATGGTCATGGTCTTCGGTGCGGTCTCGTCGGTCCTCGGCGTGGCCTTCGCCCTGCAGGAGCATGACATCAAGCGCCTGCTGGCCTATCACTCCGTCGAGAACATCGGCATCATTCTGCTCGGCGTCGGCGCCTCCATGGCCGCCATGGCGCTCAACTCGGTCGGCATCGCCGTCCTGGCCCTGATGGCCGCCCTCTACCACACGTTTAACCACGCGATGTTTAAGGGCGAGCTGTTCTTGGGCGCCGGTGCGCTGCTGTACTCCACGGGTACGCGCAATATGGAGAAGATGGGCGGCCTGTTCCGTCGTATGCCGGCAACGGCCATCTGCTTCCTCGTTGGCGCGCTTGCCATTTCGGCCATCCCACCCTTCAACGGCTTTGTGTCCGAGTGGTTTACCTACCAGTCGCTCTTTAACGCCGCCATGCAGGGTGACAAGGCCGTCATGATCGTGGCCGTGTTCGCTGCCGTCGCGCTTGCCATTACCGGCGCTCTGGCTGTCACGTGCTTCGTCAAGGCCTATGGCGTCTCCTTTGCCTCCGCGCCCCGCTCCGAGGCCGCGGCCAATGCCAAGGAGGTTCCCGCCCCCATGGTGTTTGCGCAGGGCCTGCTCGCGGCCATCTGCGTCGTGCTGGGCATTGGCGCTCCCGTGATCGCGCCCGTGCTGGTCGATGTCGCCGCGTCCGTGCTGCATCCGTACGGTGGCGTGTTTGCCGCCGAGGGCATGGAGCTCATGAACCAGTACTCCGGCGCTGCCACCTCCACGCCCGCGATCGCTATTGCGCTCGTGGTGCTCGTCGGCCTTGCCTGCGGCTATCGCAAGCTCAAGACCGTCGGTAAGGTGCAGAAGTCCCAGCCGTGGGCATGCGGCTATGCTCCCAACGAGCATATGCCCGTCGTGGCCACGACCTTTGCCTCCGAGGTGTCCTGGTTTATGCAGCCGCTCTACACGCTGCGTGACCGCTGCACGGCCGTCTGCTGGTCCATCGCGCACTTCTTCCAGAAGCTCACCGGTGTGGCCGAGGCTGTGGAGCCCGTACCCGACAAGGTTCTCGTCGATGCCCCGCATAAGGGTGTCGAGAAGCTCGCCGACCTCGCGACTAAGCTCGAGGGCGGCAGCTACAGCATCTATATCTGCTACATCGTCGCGGCACTCGTGGTGTTCCTCGTGCTCGCCGTGCAAATGGGTTAAGGAGGGGAGAGCATGAACAACATCGTACTTGCCGTTCTGCAGGGCGTGGTCGTCATGGCCGTCGCGCCGTTCTTCTCCGGTCTCGGCCGCGTGATCCGCGCCAAGATGCACAACCGTCGCGGACCCAGCATCATGCAGGACTATCGCGACCTGGCCAAGCTCTTTGCGCGCCCCGAGTCCCAGAGCGAGGACGCGAGCTTTGCGCTGCGCATTATGCCGCCGCTGTTCTTCGCCGTCGCCTTTATGCTCGCGATGGGCCTGCCGCTCTTTACGGCGCAAAGCCCCATCCCGGTCTTTGGTGACGCCATCACCATCATGTACAGTCTGGCGCTCGCCCGCTTCTTCTTCGCCCTCTGCGGTGTGGATTCGTCCAACGCCTACGCCGGTATCGGCGGCGTCCGCGAGCTGCTCATGAGCGTGCTCATCGAGCCGTCCATGCTGCTGGCACTGTTTGCCGCCGCCCTGGTGTGCGGCTCCACCGACATCGCCACCATGGGTCAGCACATCATGACGGGCGCTATCGACGCGCCGGTCGCCGTGATCCTCGCCGGCATCGCCTTTGCGATTGCCTGCTACATGGAACTCGGCAAGCTGCCGTTTGATCAGGCCGAGGCCGAGCAAGAGCTTCAGGAAGGTCCGCTCGCCGAGCTTTCCGGCCCGTCGCTTGCGATGGCCAAGCTCGCCATGTCCATGAAGCAGGTCCTGGTCGTCGCCTGGTTCTGCGCGATCTTCGTCCCCTGGGGCGAGCCCGCGACCGTGGGCGCCGCCGCTGTTCTGGGTGCAGTCATCTTCCTGGTGAAGTGCCTGATCGATTTTGTCGTATGCGGCGTGATCGAGAACTCCTGCTCGCGCTCGCGTTTTAAGGTGCTTGGCAATCAGACCTGGGCCGTCGTGGGCATCGCCGTTCTGGCGTTTGTCTTCGTGGTCGTCGGCGTGTAGGAGAAGGGAGAAACAATGTCATTTGCAGTCAGTCTGTCCCTTCTCGGCTTGGTCGCTATCGCGGCCCCGATGGTGGCCTCGGTGCTCGTCGCCCTGTTCCCCCGTCCGTACGCCAAGTGGTTCAGCGTTTTGGGTGCCGCCGTCTCGACGGTCTGCACCATCGCCCTCGCCGCGAATTTCGCTGGCGCCGGCATGCCCGACACGCAGGTCCCCCTGATCTCGTTTGGGCAGACCCTCGTCATGGGATTCACCTTCGATCGCATGAGCACGCTGCTCGCGCCCGCCTTTGTGGGTATCGGCCTGCTTGTCGTGATCTATTCGATCCCCTATATGAGCGAGAATAACCGTGAGCATCCCGACGCGCCGCGTCGTCGCTTCTACGCGTACCTCGCGACCTTCATCGGCGCCATGGCCGGCCTTGTGTACAGCTCGACCCTTTTGGGCCAGCTCGTGTTCTTTGAGATCACGGGTGCGTGCTCTTGGGGCCTCATTAGCTACTACATGACGCCTACGGCCAAGAAGGCCGGCATGAAGGCCCTGATCATCACGCATATCGGTGCGCTCGGCCTGTATCTGGGCGCCGCCATCGTGTTTGCCCACACCGGCACCTTCGCCATTACCGCGATTGCCGGCCTCGACGCCAAGCTCAAGGCTATCGTCCTTTTGCTCGTGCTGTTTGCGGCCTGGGCCAAGTCCGCACAGGTCCCCATGTACATGTGGCTGCCTTCGGCCATGGAGGCGCCGACGCCTGTTTCGGCCTACCTGCATGGCGCCTCGATGGTCAAGGTCGGCGTGTGCGTGTTCGCGCGTGCGCTCGTCTCTGCCGGCGAGATTCCCGAGATCGTGGGCTGGGTCGCCATTATCGACGCCATGGTCACCATGCTCTTTGGCTTCCTTATGTACCTGCCGCAAAAGGACATGAAGCGTCTGCTGGCCTTCTCCACGATCGCCCAGCTCTCCTATGTGTTCTTTGGTCTGGGCCTTTCGGTCTTTGGTAGCCAGCTGGCCTTTGACGGTGCCGTGTGCCACATCTTTAACCACGCTTTCGCCAAGACGCTGTTCTTCCTGATCGCCGGTTCGTTCTCCTTTACGCTCGGCACGCGTATGCTGCCCAAGCTTCGCGGCATCGTAAAGAAGTACCCGATCTCGGGCGTGGGCTTTGGTGTCGCGGCGCTCGCCATTGCCGGCGTGCCTCCCATGAACACGTTCTTCTCGAAGTTCCAGATCATCGCCGGCGGCTTCTCTGTTGGTGCCGGTAACGTCGCGATCCTGGTGCTCGTGTGCATCATGGTCGCCGAGACCGTCGCCACCTTTGCCTGGTTCCTCAAGTGGATGGGCTATTGCCTGCCCGGTGAGCCGAGCGAAGAGGTCGCTGCGGGAGCCCCGCTTCCCCGCGCGATGGCGTTCGTGTTCATCGTGCTCATCATCATGGTCATCGTCAGCGGCCCGCTTTCGGCCAGCTGGATCGGTTAGGAGGTAGAACGACATGGGTTATTCGATCGTCAACATCCTTGGCGGCCTTCTGATCGTCACGTCCACCATGGTGGTTGTCTCCAAGAACATCAAACATGCCATCAACTGGTATGCGGTGCAGTCGCTGGTGCTCGTGGGGCTTCTCGCCACGCTCGGTGCCACCACCGGTGCGCAGGAGCTGCTTATGTGGGCTGGATCTGCCTTTATCACCAAGGTCGTCCTGGTCCCTTATATCCTCAACCGCGCATACAAGAAGATGGGCGAGCCGAGCGATGCATCGCTCAAGGCCGGCCTTAAGCCCGCGTGGGCCATTTGCATCATCGCCGTGGAGGTCGCGATCTGCTTTGCCGTCGTGACGCAGATCAGCCTGCCCACGGCCGAGGTCGCAACTCCTGCGCTCGCCATTAGCTTCGCTCACTTCTTTGTGGGCCTCACCTGCATCATCTCGCAGCGCAACATCATGAAGCAGATCTTTGGATACTGCCTTATGGAAAACGGCAGCCACGTGACGCTCGCGCTTTTGGCCCCCACCGCTCCCGAGATTATCGAGATCGGTATCGCCACCGACGCCATCTTTGCCGTCATCATAATGTCCATCGTCGTGCGTCGCATTTGGGACGACTCCCACTCGCTCGATGCGCGCGACCTGTCCGAGCTGAGGGGGTAGTCCATGGAAACGTTGATTCTCGCCCTGCTCGCGACTCCTTTGGTGTTCTCGCTGGTCATGGCGTTTTTGCCCAAGAACACGTCCTATAACGTGTTTGCCGGTCTCAACCTGGTCTCCGTCGCAGCCGTCCTGGTGCTGTCGATTATGACGGCCGGTGACGTCCTTATGAGTGGCGAAACCGCGAGCGCTCTTGGCCTGTGGTTCCACCTCGATTCGCTGGGCGCCATCTTTGTGCTGCTCATCGGCTTTATCGGTTTTCTTACCGGGCTGTTCTCGCTGCCCTATGTAAAGGCCGATATCGAGGAGGGCTCCATGCCCGCCGAGCGCACCAAGCAGTATTTTGCGCTGTTTAGCCTGTTTGTGTTCACCATGCTGCTCGCGTGCCTGTCCAACAACATGATCCTCACGTGGGCCGCCGTGGAGGCAACCACGCTTTCCACCGTGTTCCTCGTGGGTATCTACAAGAACAAGACGGCCCTCGAGGCTTCTTGGAAGTATGCGATGGTCTGCACTGCCGGCGTGGCCTTTGGCCTGTTCGGTACGCTGCTGATCTACGCCAACGCCGCCGACGTGATTCCCAACGCCCACGAGGCCGCGTTCCTGTCGTGCGTGCTGCCGTATGCCGACCAGTTCGACCCGACGCTCATGCGCCTCGCCTTTGCGTTTATCGTGATCGGCTTTGGCACCAAGGCCGGCCTGTTCCCCATGCACACTTGGCTGCCCGATGCCCACTCCCAGGCCCCGAGCCCTGTCTCGGCCCTGCTCTCGGGCGTGCTGCTTAAGTGCGCCATGCTTGTGATCATGCGCTTCTACGGCTTTACCATCCAGGCCGTGGGCGCCGAGTATCCGCAACTTTTGCTGCTGATCGTTGGCACGCTGTCCATTTTGGTGGCGGCACTTTCGATGTTTCGCCAGGACGACCTCAAGCGCCGCTTTGCGTACTCGTCTGTGGAGAACGTGGGCGTTATCGCCCTGTGCCTGGGTATCGGTGGCCCGCTGGGTATCGCCGCGGCCCTGCTGCACTGCGTGTTTCACGGCTTTACCAAGACGCTTGCCTTTTGCGTGTCCGGCAACATCCAGCACGCCTTTGGCACGCGTAGCCTGGCCAAGATCCAGGGCGTCGTCGAGGTTGCCCCCGCAACTGCCGCGCTCGCCATCCTGGCACTGCTCGGTCTTGGTGCCTTCCCGCCCTTTGGCATGTTTATCTCCGAGTTCCTGACTTTTGTCGCCGGTGTTACCGCCGGTCCCATGTGGCTGGTCGTCGTGGTCGCCCTCGGTCTTACCGTGGCCATCTCCGCGCTCACCCGCATCGCACTCAAGTCGGTATTCGGCCATGCGCCCCAGGGCATGGATAAGCATGAGGCCCCGGCGCTCATGCTTATCCCCGAAATCATCCTGGCTGTCATGATCTTGTGGTTTGGCATCGCCACCCCGCTGCCTCTTGTGCACGGTGTGGAGACCGCGACCGGCATCGTGCTCGAGCAGAGCACCGAGGAACTTCACGCGACGCCGATGTACCGCGCTGTGTTCGGTACCGAGACCGCTCAGAGCGAGGTGGAGTAACGAATGATTGAAACTGAGAACAAGGTGTATGCCCGCCGCTGCGAGAGCCATGTCGAGGCCCTGCGCCGCGCCGTTCCGGGCTGCATCGAGAAGGTCGAGTGGCAGTGCGAGGACCAGCTGACGATCACCGTCAAGCAGGACAAGCTGCCCGAGGCCGTCCACTACCTGTATTACGAGCGCTACGGCTGGATTCCCGTGATTGTCGGCAACGACGAGCGCAGCCTATGCGGCCGTTACGCCGTGTACTACGTCATCTCCATGGAGGGCGAGGACCCCGGCTGGGTGACCGTCCGTGCCGAGGTCGACCCCGCCAAGATGACGTTCCCGAGCGTGACCCCGTTTGTCCCCGCCTGCGTGTGGGGCGAGCGCGAGCTGCGCGATATGTTCGGCCTGATTCCCGAGGGTCTGCCCGACCGCCGTCGCCTGGTGCTTCCCGACGATTGGCCCAGCGGGCTGTACCCGTTGCGCAAGGATTCGATGGATTACCGTTTCCGCCCCGCCCCCGCGAGCGACATGGAAAACTACGAATTCCTGGCCGACACCAAGGGCAAGGAGACCACGCTCGTCCCCATGGGACCGCTGCACATCACCTCCGACGAGCCCGGCCACTTCCGCCTGTTCGTGGAGGGCGAGACGATCGTCGACGCCGACTACCGCCTGTTCTACGTGCATCGCGGTATGGAGAAGGTCGCCGAGACGCGCCTGAACTATGACGCCGTGACGTTCCTTGCCGACCGTATCTGCGGTATTTGCGGCTGCGCCCACTCGGTGGCCTACGCCGAGGCTGTCGAGCGCGCCCAGGGCATTCACGTCCCGCCGCGCGCGCAGTACATCCGCGCCATCATGCTCGAGGTCGAGCGCCTGCACTCGCACCTGCTCAACATTGGCCTCGCATCGCACTACACCGGCTTCGATTCCGGCTTCCAGCAGTTCTTCCGCGTTCGCGAGAAGTCCATGGACCTGGCCGAGAAACTCAGCGGTCACCGCAAGACCTATGGCCTCAATGTGATCGGTGGCGTGCGTCGCGACATCTTGGCCGAGCAGAAGCTCTCCACGCTCACGACCATCCACCAGCTGCGCTCCGAGGTCCAGGAGCTCGTCGACGTTTTGCTCTCCACGCCCAACTTTATTGAGCGCACGAGCGGCATCGGCATTCTCGATCGTAAGATCGCCCGCGACTTTTCGCCGGTCGGCCCGCTCATGCGTGGTTCGGGCTATGCCCGCGACGTGCGCTTCGACCATCCCTTCGACGGTTACCTCGATCCGGACGTCATGAAGATGCACGCCGCCACGGCCGACACCTGCGATGCCTTCGGCCGTACCGCCGTCCGCATCCAGGAGGTCTACGATTCGATCGACATGATCGAGACCATGCTCGAGAACTGCCCGTCGGGCCCCATCCTCACCACGGATTGGGAGTACACCCCGCACAAGTACGCCATCGGCGCCACCGAGGCGCCGCGCGGCGAGGACGTGCACTGGGCCATGCTCGGCAACAACCAGAAGTGCTACCGCTGGCGCGCCAAGGCTGCCACGTACAGCAACTGGCCGGTCCTGCGCTACATGTTCCGCGGCAACACCGTGGGCGACGCTGCGCTGATCGTCGGCTCGCTCGATCCGTGCTACTCCTGCACCGACCGCGTGACGGTGACCGATGTCGCCGCCAAGCGCGACCACGTGCTCGACAAGGAGCAGTTCGAGAACGTCTGGCGCGACAAGTCGCCGCTTGCGGGCGAGGGCACCATGGCCGCTCCGCTCGATGAGGAGGCGCTCTAATATGCTGAAGCTTTGGAAGGTCAACGCCAAGGCCGGCGACGCGACGGTCAAGTACCCGTTTGCGCCGTTCCCCACCAACAAGGACATGCGCGGCAAGCCCGAGCACAATGCCGAGCTTTGCATCGCCTGCGGTGCCTGCGGCGTGGCGTGCCCGGCCGATGCCATTCGCATGGACACCGACCTTGCGGCCGATACCATCACCTGGTCGATCGACTACGGCCGCTGCATCTTTTGCGGCCGCTGCGAGGAAGCCTGCCCCATGGAGGCCATCAAGCTCACCGAGGAGTTTGAGCTGGCCGTCATGAGTAAGGACGACCTCACCAGCAAGAGCGTCTATACGCTCGAGCACTGCTCGCGCTGCGGCAAGCCGTTTGCCCCGCACAAGGAGATCGACTATGCCAAGCGCCTGCTGCAAAAGGCCGGCGGCATGGAGGCCGAGCAGGCTGCCCGTACCGTCGGTATGTGCCAGGAGTGCAAGCGCGAGCTCGACGCCCTGCGCGCCGCCTCGGCCGTAAAGACCGGCAACGCGCGCGGCATGGCTGCCAACGAGACGCTTGCGTCCGGTGAGCCCCAGGGCCCCGGCATGGAGTATTTGGGCGGCCACGGCGTGAACCCGGAGTATGTCGACCGCGAGCTCAACCCCGATGCGCCCGAGATTCCCGCCGGTCCTGCACCGGTCGAAGGCATCATCATGGATTTTGATACGAAGGAGGAGTAACCATGGCCGAACCCACGCTTTTGCCCGAGCGGCTTCAGTACCGCCCGACCAAGATCGAGCTCGACGAGAGCATCGAGAAGGCCAAGGCGACCCT
The DNA here is from genome assembly GCA_905213325.1 of Collinsella aerofaciens. Taxonomy (GTDB): domain Bacteria; phylum Actinomycetota; class Coriobacteriia; order Coriobacteriales; family Coriobacteriaceae; genus Collinsella; species Collinsella aerofaciens_AG. Next base: position 19,955 of record CAJMHW010000013.1, on the reverse strand, counting down.
TCTTAAGAAGATCAAGCGCTCGGTGTACGTCTACCGTGTCGACTGCGGCGGCTGCAACGGCTGCGAGATCGAGATCTTTGGTTCCATCACGCCCGTCTTTGACGTCGAGCGCTTTGGCATCAAGGTCGTGCCCTCGCCCCGTCACGCCGATGTGCTGCTGTACACCGGCGCCGTGACGCGTGCCATGCGCATGCCGGCCCTGCGCGCCTTTGAGGCCGCACCCGATCCCAAGATCGTGGTGTCCTATGGCGCGTGCGGCTGCACCGGCGGTATCTTCTACGACAACTACTGCGTCTGGGGCGGCACGGATAAGATTCTGCCGGTCGATGTCTACATCCCCGGCTGCCCGCCCAGCCCCGCGCAGACCGTCTACGGCTTTGCCATGGCGCTCGGTCTGCTGGACCAAAAGCTCCATGCCGAGACCACGGTGGAGGCCGCCGGCGAGCAGGCCGATATCCTGCACCCCGGCGTGCCGTACAAGCTGCGCGTTGCCATCGAGCGCGAAGCTCGCGCCATGAGCGGCTACCGTTACGGCCGCGACCTGGCCAATGAGTTTATGGATACGCTCGAGGGCGCGCCCAAGGGCGATATCCGCGGTGCCATGGCGCTGCTCATCGACAAGCAGGACGATCCGCGCCGCGTCGAGGTGTACTCGGCGCTGCAGGATCTGGTGCTGGCCGGAGGTCGCTAGATGGAGCTCACGGACCGCTCTGGTTACTTTGCGGGCCCCGGCATGCTCGGCGGCTCCTTTGGCGATGCCTCGCGCGCAAGCGACGAGGCCGCCGAGGGCGTCGCCGACCCCTGCCTGGGCCATGCGCCCGACCAGGTGGTCTTCTACGAGCTCACGCGTAAGTTTGTGGAGACCGAGGAAGACGTTCCCCAGGAGGCCTGCGACGTGCTGTACTACACGCTCGCCGTGGGCCACCACACTGGCGTGCTCGACTGCTTTGAGCCGCGCCTGTCGGTGCCGGTGGATGTCTTCTATTCGCTCGTCGACGCGCTGCCGGAGGGGGAGGCCAAGACCAAGTTCGAGGCCATCCGCTCCTTTGGCGAGTGCCAGCTCGACAAGGCGGCGGTGCCGTCGCTGCTCGAGGCCTGCGATGCGCTGCTCGACGAACGCGGTTTTCGTGGGTCGGCTAAGGCCGGCATCTCGGTGTTCGACGACGACTTTGGCCTGCATGCCCAGCAGGTCGCGTTCTTAATGAAGTTCCGCGATTTGGTGGAGCGCGTGCGCGATGTGTCGGGCATGTATCTGACGGGAAGGTTGCAGTAATGGGTCGCGTTGTGGATGGACGTGTGAACGGCGCCCCGTTTGCGGGTATCGTGCTCACGGCGGGAAGCGTGCTGCGTGCCGACGATGCCGCCGGCCCCGTGCTCTCCAAAAAGATGGAGGACGCGCCCATCGCCGGTTGGTACACCATCGACGGCGGGCAAACGCCCGAGGACGACATCATCGAGGTTAAGCGTGAGCGTCCGCCGCGTTTGGTTTTGGTCGATGCCGCCGACATGGCACTGCCCGTCGGGTCCATCCGCTTGCTCGACAAACGTGACGTGGCCCGCAAGTCGATGTTCACCACGCATTCGCTCCCTTTGTCGATTCTGATCGAGGAAATCGAGCAATCGTGCGAAGATATCGTCTTCATAGGGATTCAGCCGGGCGACACGGAGTTCTACAACCCCATGTCCCCGGAAGTCTTTGACGCCGTCGACGCCGTGTACGACGCCGTGGCCGCCAACGACTTTTCCCACTTTGTCCGCTTGGGGCAAGAGCAATAGGAGCGCTTGTCCCTGCTGATTAGGAAAGAAGTGATTGACATGGCAGATTCCAAGGCAGAATATCCCGCTCCCGATTGCCTGGCGCCCGCCGCGATCGAGGCCAAGACCGAGGCCGCCGGCGTGACCAAGGCCAACCTGCCGGTCGCAAAGGCCTTTCTGTTGGCAATGTTCGCCGGCGCGTTCATCGCCTTCGGCGGTCTGTTCTTTACCGTGTTCTTGAGCGATAGCACGCTGGGCTGGGGCGCCCAGCGTGTCGTGGGCGGCCTGTGCTTTTGCCTGGGCCTGGTGCTCGTGCTGGTGTGCGGCGCCGAGCTGTTCACCGGTAATTCACTTATGGTCTGCGCGCTCAAGAGCAAAAAGATCACCCTGGTCCAGATGCTCAAGGCTTGGGTCGTCGTGTGGCTTGGTAACTTTGTCGGTGCCCTGTTCATCGTCTTTTTGGTGTACATGGCCGGCATTTACAAGCTCAACGGCGAGGCGGTCGCCAATTCCATGGTGAGCGTCGCCGCTGGCAAGGTGACGGTCGACTGGGTGACGATCTTCTTCCGCGGCATCCTGTGCAACATCTTTGTGTGCCTGGCCGTGTGGATCGGTACCGCTGGCAAGACCGTGGTCGATAAGGTTGTGGGCATTTTGCTGCCCATCGCCGCCTTTGTGGCCTGCGGTTTTGAGCACTGCGTTGCCAACATGTACTTTTTGCCCATGGGTGCCGTGATGCACGCGTGCGGCTATGGCGCCAAGGTCGCCGGCGCCGATGCGCTCAACGCTGCGGGCATTGCGTTTAACCTGTCCGCTGCCACGCTGGGCAACATCGTGGGCGGCGCGGTTCTGGTCGCGCTCGGCTACTGGTTTATCTACGCCAAGAAGTCCGAGGCGTAAGAAGCCGGAATGACGTATGGGCCTCCCGAGGGGCGTTTGCCTTTTGGGAGGCTCTTCGTGTCTTGCTGCGGTGGATGCTGCGGGCTTTGCGTCGCAGCCGCTGGTGGCAGAACTGTGGTGCGGTGGGGCTTGAACCCCTGAGCTGGAAGGAATAATCGAGATGGCATCGAGAGCTATGCATGACGGTCGCTCCGTGGTGACGACATGCGGGGGATGCTATGCCGATTGCGCCTTTGCGGCCCATGTTGAGGATGGGCGTGTGGTGGCCGAGTTACCGGTGCCGGGGCATCCGTGTGCTGCGCGTGCCCTGTGCGCCCGCGGACGGCATCGCCTGGACATGCCGTTTGACGAGCGCGACCGGATTTTGCATCCCATGCGCCGACGAGCTGATGGCTCGGGGTTCGATGCGATTTCGTGGGACGAGGCGTTCGCGCAGATTGCCAAGCGTCTTTTGGGGATTGTCGACGAGCGCGGACCTCGTGCGCTGGGCATGACGCTCGGCGTGCCCTCGTTCGACCGCTACTGGGGCTATCGTCTTATGCACGCGCTGGGTTCGCCCAACGTGTACGGTGCCGATGGCGCCTGCGAGGTAAGCCGTCTCACTGGCTGGGAGCATAGCTTGGGCTATAGCCCCGCCTCCGACCTGGCGCATACCGATTGCATTATGTACCTGGGGCGTTCGCTAGTGGATTCGTCTTCGATGGGGGCAGTCGACGCCTTGAATGACGCACGTCGGCGCGGGGCGAAAATCATTGTCGTGGACCCGCGGCGCAGCGGCTCTGCGGCGCTTGCCGACCGCTGGTTGCGCGTGCGCCCGGGCTGCGACTTGGCGCTGCTGTTGGGTATTGTTCACGTGTTGATTGCCGAGGACCTGTACGATCACGAGTTCGTGACCCGCTATACCACGGGTTTTGACGAGCTGGTGCAGGCGGCCGCTGTTTGGACGCCCGAGTGGGCTGAGTCGATGTGCGATGTGCCGGCGGACGATATCCGAGCGACTGCGCGTGATTTGGCTGCCGCGGCGCCTGCTGCGGTGGTGGACGCTGGCTTTCATGGTGGCATCGGTATCGCGTATGCGAACAGTACCCAGACGGCGCGAGCTATCTGCATGGTCGATGTGCTGCTGGGCTGTATTGGACATGCGGGCGGAGCGCTCAATCCACCCACACCGCTTGCGCTGGGCGACCTTGATCCCGCACGCTTTGCGACGCCGCCGGTGCCACGCGGGCCCAAGCTGGGGTCCGAGCGCTATCCGCTGGTCGATCCGGTGCGCGGCCTGTGCACGACCATCGGTCAGTCGATTCTTGCCGGCGATTTGCGTGGGCTCTTCGTCTATGCCAGTAACCCCGGTGCGGGCTATGGCAATGCCGGGGCGTGGCTATCGATTCTGGAACAGCTCGATTTGCTCGTGACAATTGATATTCGCTGGTCCGAGACGGCGCGCGCTTCCGACTTCGTGCTGCCCGATGTGACGTATCTGGAGGCCGACCGCGGCGTGGGAACGGTGACGGGCGCCAACGATTCGCGGGTGTTCTACCGCAACGCCGTGCTGCCTGTGCAGCATGACGACACACGTCCCGGTCGGGAGATTTTTGCCGGTCTGGCGCAGGCGTGTGGCGTGGGCGAGTACTTTCGGTTTACGTCCGACGATCTGGCGGCGGCCCAGGTGGCACCTTTTGGGATCAATCTGGACGAGCTCAAGGAGCGCGGTTGGGCCGATACGGGCGTGGCGCTGCCGTCGCGCACGGGTGAGCCGGTGATTCCGCTTGCCGGCGGCAAGATTGCGCTGGCAAGTGACGTATGGGAACGAGCCGGCATGGGTCGTGTGCCCAACTGGATCGCTCCCATGGTGGAGCCCGGCCCGGGGATGTTTCGCCTCATTAGCGGCAACCGGCCCTTTGAGTCGCACACGTCGCGCAGGCTCGCTGCAGCGGGTGCTGCCGAGGCGGGGTCGGACCTGGACGCCGTGCAGATGAACGCCGATGTCGCCGCTCGCATGGGTATCGCCAACGGCGAGGTCGTCGAGCTTGTGAGCGACATGGGCCGCGATCGCGTGCGCGTGGAGACGACGCCCTATCTGCACCCGGCGTGCATCTTCACCTCGGCCGCTCCCGGCGGACGCGCATTGGGTGCTGAGGGTGGTGGTCGGCAGGCCCTGGGCGTCGGGCCGCTCGACCACACGCCGCTGCGCTGGGACTCGTTGACGGGTGCCGCGCTTACCCAGGAAAACGCCGTTCGCGTGGAAAAAATCACGGCGCGCGAGGATAATGACGAGTAATTGACTCAGCTGATGTATTCGACTGATCCACGTTTCTTTTGAAAGGCCGCACATGAGCGATAGCCAGAACATGTCCGATGAGGTGCGCGCCCGCCTGCGCGCCATTCCCTCCGTCAACGAGCTGCTTGCCGAGTGGCCGGTAGTGAAGGCGGCGGGGGAGACCTGCGACGCGGTGGTGCATGCCGCCGTCACGGCCGAGCTCGACGAGGAGCGCGCCGCGATTCGTGCCGGTGCCGCCCCGCGCTCTAAGCGCGACCTGGCTTCGGCCATCGAGTGGCGTGCGCACCGCTCCGCGTTGCCGAGCCTGCGTCCCGCCGTCAACGCCACGGGTGTGGTTATCCATACCAACTTGGGTCGCGCCCCGCTCGCGGAGTCGGCCGCCAAGGCCGTGGCCGAGGTCGCGCGCGGCTACAGCACGCTCGAGTACAGTGTGGACACCTGCTCGCGTGGGTCGCGCAAGGAACATGCCGCGCAGCTGATCCGCTCGCTTACCGGTGCCGAGGACGCGCTGGTCGTTAACAACAACGCCGCCGCTGTGCTGCTGGTGCTGGCGACCCATGCCGCAGGCAAGGAGGTCATCGTCAGCCGCGGCGAGCTTGTCGAGATCGGCGGCAGCTTCCGCATCCCCGATGTAATGGAGGCTTCGGGCGCCAAGCTCGTCGAGGTCGGAGCCACCAACCGCACGCACCTGGCAGATTATGAGCAAGCCATTACGCCCGATACGGCCATGATCCTCAAGGTCCATCCTTCCAACTATCGCATCGAGGGCTTTCACGAGGAAGTGGGCTCTCGGGAGCTTGCCGCCCTGGCCCACAAGCATGGTCTGCTGTTCTACGAGGACCAGGGTTCGGGCGCGCTTTTGCCCGATGACATCCTGGTGCGCGGCGGTGAGGAGACTACGCCGGCTTCGGTCGCGGCGGGGCTCGATCTGGTGTCGTGCTCGGGCGATAAGCTGCTCGGTGCCGCGCAGGCAGGCATTATCATGGGCCGTCGCGATCTGGTCCGGGCCTGTGGGACGCACCCGCTTATGCGCGCCCTGCGCCCGGGCAAGTTGGCGCTCACGGCGCTCGAGGCCACGCTGCGTATCTACATGGACGGCGCCGATGTTGCCCATCGCGATATTCCGGTGCTCAGCATGCTCACGCTTCCGCAGGCTCATCTGGAGCGTCGTGCCCGCAAGCTGCGCGATCTTATGGTCGCCGGGCTCGATAAGGCTGGCTGCCCGTGTGCCGTTGAGTTGGAGATTGTCGAGGAATCGTCGACCCCCGGTGGCGGCTCGCTGCCTACCGTGGAGCTGCCCACGATGTGCGTTGCCGTGCGTCTTGTTGACGAGCGCCTGACGGTCGACGCGCTCAAGCGCTCGCTTGTCCAGGACTTCGACACTCCGGTTGTCACGCGAACCTCGCACGATCGCATTTTGTTTGATGTGCGCACACTCGTGGGCGACCGCGATATCGAGACAGCGGCGTCGACGCTTGCCGCATGCGTTGCCAAGGCGGTGCACCGATGAGTGGGGCCGAAGCGTTGGCGGAATGCCCCGTTATCGTAGGTACGGCGGGACATGTCGATCACGGTAAGTCGGCGCTCATCGAGGCGCTGACGGGTAAAAACCCCGACCGCCTGGAAGTTGAGCGCCGTCGCGGCATGACGGTTGAGCTTGGCTTTGGCGAGCTGGCGTTGCCGAGTGGCAAGATCGTCGGCCTGGTCGACGTGCCGGGCCACGCGCATTACTTGCGCGCCATGGTGCAGGGTGCCACGGGTATCGACGTTGCTGTGCTGGTGGTATCGGCCGTCGAAGGCGTGATGCCGCAGACCCGCGAGCACGTGCATGTGCTGGAGCTGCTGGGCGTCACGCACATGGTGGTGGCGCTGACGATGTGTGACCTGGCCGATGCCGAGATGACCGAGCTTGCCGAGCTCGATGTCGATGATTTTTTGTCGGGTACCGTGTTTGCGGGCGCGTCGATTGTGCCCGTGTCGTCTAAGACGGGCGAGGGGATCGACGGGCTGCTTGCGGTGCTCGACGAGCAGGTAAGCGCCTGCTGGGATGCCTGCCGCGACCGTGCCGAGCGCACCGATGCCGCGCCGCGCCTGCCGATTGACCGCTGCTTTACGATTAAGGGCGTCGGCACTGTCGTAACGGGAACGCTGCACGATGCGCCGGTTGCGGTGGGCGACGAGCTGATGGCTTTGCCGTCGCGTACGGTCTGTCGCGTGCGCGGGATTCAGGTGCATGGCGATACGCCGCGCGCGCTGCCTGGTCAGCGTGTGGCGCTCAACCTAGTTGGTGACGGTGTCGCGGCGCTTGACCGTGGTGAGATGCTGGGCGTGGCGGACCGCTTTGGCCAGACGTTGCGCTTTATGATGACGTTCACCTACCTGGGCCGCGAGGGCACCAAGCCGCGCGTGCTCGAGTCGGGCGCGCGTGTGCATGTGATGGCCGGCACGGCCGAGGTCGTCGGCCGCATCATGCTTTTGGAGGGTGAGGCCCCCATGGCGGTGGGCGAGACCCGTACCGTGCAGGTGCGCCTGGAGGAGCCGCTGCCGCTGTGTGCCGGAGACCATGCTGTGGTGCTGTCGTATTCGCCCGTTATGCTCATCGGCGGCGGGCGCGTGCTGCTTTCGCGCTGCCGTCGCTCGCGCGAGCTTTCTGCCGGCGAGCGCGCACTGTTTGCGGCGCTTGAGTCCGGTGATATCGCGGGCGGTGTGGGCGCTTGGCTGGCGCTGCAGATGCTGCCGGTTACGGCGGTTGATGTTGTTGAGGCTTTGGATCTTGGTGTCGGCGAGGCCGATGCCGCACTGCGCGGGTTGGTGTCGCAGGGCTCCGTTCGCAAGCTTTCCGTGGGTGATGCGGACTACTTGGCGGACGCCGTGGTGCTCGACGCTGCGATGGATGCACTGGCGGCGACCCTGTCAGCCATGCACGCGGCGTCTCCCAAGGAGACGGGCTTTACGCCCGGCGCCGTTGCCCATGCTGCGTGGCCTGCCGCTGATGATGGCGTTGCCGCGGCTCTGATTGCCGAGGGCTGCTCGCGTGGCATGTGTGCCGCCGAGGGTGCCGAGGTATTCGACCCGCACTCGGCCGCCGCGGCGGTACGCGTGGTGCGCGAGGCCTGCGAACGTATCGTTGCCTTGCTGGACGAAGCCGGCCTCGATGCGCCGACGCTGCCCGAGGTTGGCGAGCAGTTGCAGCTCGATCGCGACACCATGACGCGTGCCCTGCGCGAGCTTTCGCTCAACCGTTCCATCGTGAAGGTCGAGCGTGACGTTGCCTTGTCCGCCACCGTGGAGTCGCATGCGCGCGAGCTTGTCGCTGCCGCTATCGAGGCTGCCGGGGGCGCTGCCACCACGAGCGTACTGCGCGAGGCCCTGGGCGTGTCGCGCAAACGTGCCATCAGCATCTTGGAGCACCTGGATGCCGTGCGCTTTACGGTGCTCGACAAGGACGCCGGCGGCCTGCGCTCCCTGCGCTAGATTGGCTGCTCGGTTTGGTAAAATACCGCCGCACTTGGGAACGGATGGGCTCCGGTGGGCTCCGCGGTCCTCAAAACCGTTGCGAGGCGTGCAAAACGTCTTGGATGTGTTCGATTCACATACGTTCCCGCCATACGCTACCAGCGCTTTTGTGCTCGCGGTCTTGCTGCGTGCCGCAAAGGCGCTGTTTTGTTTTTGCACGAGCTTTTCGTAGCGCTGCTATTTCGGTGGCTGTATTTAGCTTCGTGCACCGGGTTTCGAGCATGCCGATGGAGGTGTTTTGCCGTATGACTACCGTAAGACGTGCCGATCTTTCTTGTGTCGTCCAGGCGGGCGGGTTGTCGTCGCGCATGGGTTGCGATAAGGCGCGCATGGCGTTTTGCGGTGAGCCGCTCATCGAGCGCGTGCTGGGTCGGCTGGCGCCAGTTGCCGGCGAGTTGGTCGTGACGACGTCGCGTCCCAGCGAGCTTGCCTATCTTGAGGAGCGCGCGTTTGGCGGCCTGGTGCCGCGTGTGGTGGCGGACCTTGAAGGCTCGGCGGGCGCAATGCGCGGCATCGCGAGCTCGTTGGCCGCGGCCCGATTGCCGCTCGTGGCGATCGTCGCCTGCGATATGCCGTTCGTCTCACCAGAACTGATCGGCGCGCTTGCCGATCATGTTGAGGCCGAGGCGCTCGACGTGTGCGTGCCGTGCGAGGAGCGGGGGATTGAGCCGCTTTGTGCCGTCTGGCGCCGTGCCGCATGTGCGCCGGTTGCCCAAGAGCTGCTCTCCTGCGACCGACAGCGCATTCGCTGCCTGATCAATCGCGTTCAGGCTGGTTATATGGATGAGCCGCAGATCGTTAAGGCCGCGGGCTCCACGCTCTGCTTCGAGAACGTCAATACGCCCGAGGAGTTTGCGGCGGCCGAGTTACTCGCCTAGACGATTGGAGTTGCCATGTCTCACGAAATTTGTCCCGACACGGGAGAGCCTTGCACTTGCGACGGGTCCGAACACTGTACCTGCGGTTGCGGTGGCTGTGGACATACCACGGAAGAGGAGGCGGCCGCCGCGGCGTATCGCGAGGCACACCGCGAAGGCCCGTCCGGTGATGCCCTCGACCACGAGCGCAAGATTATCGTGTCGTTTGACAGCACCTTCGATGTGATGGAATGCGAGCAGCTGTGCCTTGCCGCCGGTGTGCCCGGGCGCATCATGCCGCTGCCCGGCTCCATCACCGCCGGCTGCGGGCTGTGCTGGGCCATGCCGTTCTCGGGCGATGCCCTCGCCGCCTTCCGCGCCGCCACCGAAGGCCGCATAACCCCCGCCGACTACCACCAACTCGTCCTCTAACCACCAAAACCACCACAAAGGTGCCTGTCCCCAATGTGGTGCTTTGGAACACGTGGACGAAACAGGTTTGAAACACGGGTTTTGCACGTCAGACTCTCAAAAACGCCTCTACCTGCATCGTAATCAAAACGAAACATCTGCTCGTCGGCTTATGCGAAACTTTGCTGCAACAGTGCGATATTATCCATACTCGATAAAGCTCGCGGCGCATGGGGCGCCTCGAACGACACTTTTCTTTTCCATCAATTGGAGGAAGCATGAGCTACACGCAGAAAGTTCTCGACGAGCTCAAGGCCCGCTATCCCGAGCAGCCTGAGTTCATCCAGGCCGCGACCGAGATCCTCGGCACCATCCAGCCGGCGCTCGACGCCCATCCCGAGTACGAGGAGGCCGCCCTGTTGGAGCGTCTCGTCGAGCCCGAGCGCATCGTCATGTTCCGGGTTCCCTGGGTCGACGACCAGGGCAAGGTTCAGGTCAACCGCGGCTATCGCGTCGAGTTCAACTCTGCCATTGGACCCTACAAGGGCGGCCTGCGCTTTAACCCGACGGTCACCCTCGGTATGCTCAAGTTCCTGGGTCTGGAGCAGATTCTCAAGAACAGCCTGACCACCCTTCCCATGGGCGGCGGCAAGGGCGGCTCCGACTTTGACCCCAAGGGCAAGTCCAACAACGAGATCATGCACTTCTGCCAGTCCTTCATGACCGAGCTCTATCGCCACATCGGCCCCAACACCGACGTTCCCGCCGGCGACCTGGGCGTTGGCGGCCGCGAGGTTGCCTACCTGTTCGGTCAGTACAAGCGCCTGACCAACGAGTGGACCGGCGTCCTTACCGGCAAGGGCCTCTCCTTTGGCGGCTCGCTCGCCCGTACCGAGGCCACCGGCTACGGTCTGGTCTACTTTGTGGACGAGTACCTCAAGAGCCGCGGCGACTCCTTCGAGGGCAAGAACGTCGTCGTTCACGGTTCCGGTAACGTCGCTATCTACGCAGTCCAGAAGGTCGCCCAGCTCGGTGGCAAGGTGCTCGCCTGCTCCGATACCCACGGCTGGGTCGAGGATCCCGATGGCATCGACTACACCGTGCTCGAGCACGTCTACAACAAGAAGCGCTCCGGCCACGACAAGGGCGTTACGCTCGCTATGTACGTTGACGAGAAGCCCAACGCCGTGTGGCACGAGGGCGACGGCCGCGGCGTGTGGCAGCTTCCCTGCGACATCGCGCTGCCCTGCGCTCGCGAGAACACGCTGCTGCTCGAGGACGCCCAGGCGCTCGTCGCCAACGGCTGCAAGGTGGTCGGCGAGGGCGCGAACATGCCCACGACCATCGAGGCCACGACCTACTTCCAGGAGCACGGCGTCGCCTTTATGCCCGGTAAGGCTGCCAACGCCGGCGGCGTGCTCGTGTCCGGCTTGGAGATGAGCCAGAACGCCGAGCACCTGTCCTGGACCTTCGAGGAGGTCGACGGCAAGCTCGAGCAGCTCATGCGCGGTATGTTCCACAACGTGGACGACACCGCCAAGGAGTACGGCGAGGAGGGCAACTTCGTCATGGGCGCAAACATCGCCGGCTTCCTGAAGGTCGCCGACGCCATGCTCGCCCAGGGCGTCTGCTAAATCTTCGCTCGACATAGCATCGCAGAAGGCTCCCAGCTATCTGGCTGGGAGCCTTTTCTATCCCGGAGGATTCCTCATAACTTGCGGTGATATACGGACTGTTTTGCGTTCCAGAACGGCTAATCAGTCCGTATATCACCGCAAGTTATGGATGGGTGGGTGGATTTTGTCCTAAAACGGTGTGCGGCCCCTCGTTTGGTACACTTAAAAGTACTGGACAAGTGGAGAGATGGGGGAGAACGTGCTCAAGTTCGGTACCTACGTCCGTGTTGGAAACGCGGCCGAAGCCTATGAGCTCTTACAGAAGAACCGCAACAACAAGATTGTGGGCGGCGGCATCTGGATGCGCCTGGGTTCGCGTCGTGTGGCGACGGCGATTGACCTTTCGGCCTGCGGACTCGATCAGATCGAGGAGACCGAGACCGAGTTTCGCATCGGTGCCATGTGCACCCTGCGCCAGCTCGAGCGTCATGCCGAGCTCAACGCGCTTGTCAATAATGTCTTTGAGTTTGGCGTCCACGACATCGTGGGCGTGCAGCTGCGCAATACCGCCACGGTGGGCGGCAGCATCTACGGCCGCTTTGGCTTCTCGGACGTTCTCTCCGCCTTCCTCGCGCTCGATTCCTATGTTGAGCTGACGGGTGCCGGTCGCGTGCCGCTCGCCGAGTTCGTGGACATGGGCTACGTGCGCGACGTGATCGAGCATGTCGTGGTCGTCAAGCATGATTACCGCGCGAGCTACGAGGCCGTGCGCAAGGCCGCGACCGATTTCCCCTCGCTGAACGTTACCGCTGCCTGGTGGGACAACAGCTGGCATGTCACCGTGGGCGCCCGCCCGCTGCGTGCGACCCTGCTGCAGGGCGAGGCGTGCGGCCTGGTGAACGAGCATCCTTCCGAGGACGAGCTTCGCGTCCTGGCCGCATCCGTGCGCGCGCTGAGCTACGGCACCAACCTGTGGGGCTCGGCCGACTACCGCCGCCGCATCTCGGCCCCGCTTGCCGTCCAGGCTGTGCGTCGCGCCGCCGGCATCGAGCTTTCGGCCGCGCTTGCCCGCGAGCTCGAGTGCGTGCAGATTCCCAAGTTTGCCACGGACGAGTATTCCTGCCGCCGCGTGCCCGGCGTCGATTCTAGCGAGGTGCGCTAATGGCTGCCAAACTCATCGATCTTTCCTTTACGCTTAACGGCCGCAAGGTCAAGGTTCAGATTGCCCCCGATACCATGCTCTTTGCGCTGCTGCGCGAGCAGGGCTGCGCGTCGGTGCGCTGCGCCTGCGAGACCACCAACTGCGGTCTGTGCACGGTGTGGCTCGACGGCGATCCGGTGCTGAGCTGCTCGGTTCCCGCCGCCCGTGTTGAGGGCCATACCATCACCACGCTCGAGGGCCTTAAGGCCGAAGCCGAGGCACTGGCCCGCGCGATGGCTGCCGAAGGCGCCGAGCAGTGCGGTTTTTGCGCCCCCGGCCTTATCATGAACGTGCTGGCGCTTGCCCGCGCCGCCAAGGAGGACCCAAGCCTCGTCGCCACGCGCGAGGAACTCTCGCGCCAGCTTGCCGGCAACCTCTGCCGTTGCAGCGGCTACGAGAGCCAGCTGCGCGCCATCGTCCGCTTCCTCAACGAGTCCGGCGTGCAGGTGGGCTTTGAGATGCCCGAGCTGCCGGTCAACGACACCAGCTGCGATGGTGTCGCGTACAAGCAGATCACCCACAAGCAGCCCAAGAAGGACTCGAAGGCGCTGCTCGAGGGCCGTCCCGTCTACACGGGTGACCTGGTGCCCGCCGGCGCGCTCATCGTCAAACTCAAGCGCAGCCCGTATGCGCGCGCCAAGATCCGCTCCATCGACACGTCGCGCGCCCTGAAGGTGCCTGGCGTCGTGGGCGTATACACCTACGAGGACGTGCCCCAGCGCCGCTTTACCATCGCCGGCCAGAGCTATCCGCAGCCGAGTCCCTACGACCGCCTGATTCTCGAGAACCTCGTCCGTTACCAAAACGAGGAGGTGGCGATCGTCGCCGCCGAGACCGAGGAGGCCGCCGACAAGGCGCTCAAGCTCATCAAGGTCGACTACGAGGTGCTCGAGCCGCTGCTCGACTTTACCCAGGCACTCGATAACGACATCGTGGTCCACCCCGAGGGCGACGTGACCTTTATGTTCCCGCAGGGCGGCGACGTTGCTCGCAACCTGGTGTGCAGCGGTACCAGCGACTTTGGCGATTTGGACGAGGCCTTCGCCCAGAGCGACATCGTTTTCACCCGCACCTACACCAGCCAGGCCACGCAGACCGCGCCCATGGAGACCTTCCGAGCCTTCGCGACGACCGACGCGTTTGGGCGCATCTCGGTGACCACCTCTACGCAGGTGCCCTTCCACGTGCGCCGCATGGTCGCGCAGTCGCTCGATATTCCGCAGTCGCAGGTGCAGGTCATCAAGCCGCGCATCGGCGGCGGCTTTGGCTCCAAGCAGACGGGTTGCTGCGAGATCTTCGTGGCGTTCGTGACCCAGCAGACCGGCCGTCCGAGCTACTGCTGCTACACCCGCGAGGAGACTATCACCGCGGGCAACTCGCGCCACCAGATGCAGATGACCGTTAAGTTGGGCGCTATGAACGACGGCACCATCACGGCCATCGATCTGCACACGCTGTCCAACGCCGGCGCGTACGGCGAGCACGCCACCACGACGATTGGCCTTTCGGGCCACAAGAGCCTGCCCATCTACAACCACGTGAAGGCGAGCCGCTTTAGCTGGGACGCCGTCTACACCAACACCAACCGCGGCGGCGCTTATCGCGGCTACGGTGCCACCCAGGGCCAGTTTGCCGTGGAGAGCGCTGTCAACGAACTCGCCGACATGCTGCACATGGACCCCGCCGACCTGCGCCTTAAGAACATCGTGCACGAGGGCGAGATCATGCCGCAGTACTACAACGAGAAGCTCAACGCCTGCGCGCTCGACCGCTGCCTGCTGCGCGCGATGGACATGATCGGCTGGCGCGACAAGCCGCTGGCCGTGGACCTGGGCGACCGCGTGCGCGCCCTGGGCTGCGCGCTTACCATGCAGGGCTCGGGCATCTCCAACGTGGATATCGCCGGCATCGACATGCGCCTGGAAGAGGACGGCTTCATTACCATCGGTACCGGCGCCACCGATAACGGCATGGGCGTCGACACGATCCTGGCGCAGATTGCCGCCGAGGAGCTGGGTGTGGAGAGCTCGCTGATCGTGGTGCGCGGCGTGGACACCGACGTGTCGCCGTTCGATGCCGGCTCGTACGCGAGCTCGGGTACGTACGTGACGGGCCTTGCCGCCAAGAACGCCGCGACCGAGCTGCGTGAGAAGATCTGCGCCAAGGCCGCCCAGATGTGGGACGTGGACGCCGCCGACGTGGTCTTTGATGGTCAGTACGTGCGCCTGTCCGACGAGCGTGCCGCGCGTGAGCAGAACCGCTACCTCACGCTGCGCGACTTTGCCAACCTGTGCGTCAAGAACATCGCAGGCGGCGACGCGCTCACCTCGCATGCCTCTGCCTGCCTGCCCGTTTCGCCCCCGCCGTTTATGGCCGGCATTGCCGAGGTCGAGGTCGACAAGGCCACCGGCAAGGTGACCGTGGTGGACTACGTGGCGGCTGTGGACTGCGGCACCGTTATCAACGAAGCGCTCGCGCGCGTCCAGGCCGAGGGCGGCATTGCCCAGGGTATCGGCCATGCGCTCTACGAGATTGTCGAGCACGATGACCGCGGCCGCCTGCGCACCGGCAACTTTATGAGCTACAAGCTGCCCACGCGCCTGGATATCGGCAGCATTCGCGTGGCCTTTGAGCCGAGCTACGAGCCGACGGGCCCGTTTGGCGCCAAGTCGATCGGCGAGGTCGTCATCAACACGCCGCTCGCCGCAGTAGCCTCGGCCGTGGCGCACGCCACCGGCCATCAGGTTCGCTCACTGCCCATCACGCCCGAGAAGGCCCTGCTGGGGGAGTAGCGGGTCGGCGAACAAGTCGTAATTGGCGGGGCGGGGCAACTCGTCCCGCCTTTTGCACTCGTGGTGAGGTCGTGAGCTTGTAAAAGGTGTGCGTGCGCTTGCCGTTCGTATCTGCTATCATTCCTAGTCTGTGCGCTCATGCGGGCGTGGCGGAATTGGTAGACGCGCCAGATTTAGGTTCTGGTGGGATTCCCGTGAAGGTTCGAGTCCTTTCGCCCGCACCAACGCATCTGCGTCGGCTTCGGCCGTCGCGACTCTTTGTTGCATAAAGGTACCAGCACCTCAGATAAGCTGGGCAGTATGAGGAGGAACGTGTTGAACATCACCGCTTCTGACGTCAAGGACGCCAAGCTCACCGCTACGGTCACCATCCCGGCCGCCGACGTCGACGCCGCGATCAAGAAGGCTTACAAGGACACCGCCAAGAAGTACCGCTTCCCGGGCTTCCGTGCCGGCAAGGCCCCCCGTCCGGTCATCGACTCCGCTCTTGGCGCCGAGGCTACCCTCGCTCAGGCCACCAACGACCTGATCGCCGCCAACGAGCCCGCCGTCCTCAACGAGCTGGACATCGTCCCCACCAAGAACGGTGACTACAAGGAGCTCGACCTCGCCAAGGATCACGAGGACTACACCTACACCGTCGAGTTCTCCCTGCGTCCCGCCGCTGAGCTCTCCTCCTTCGACGCCGTCGAGATCGAGATGCCCCCCGCGGAGGTCACCGAGTCCGAGATCAACAACCAGGTCGAGATGCTCCTCAACTACCGTGCCACCTTCGAGGACGTCGAGGGTCGCGCCGTCGAGGCCGAGGACTACGTTACCGTCGACCTCAAGGCCGTCGAGAACGCCGACAACTTTGCCGCCGAGGGCCGTATGCTCATCGCCGGTAGCGACAGCAACCCCAAGGAGTTCAACGAGGCCCTGATCGGCGCTAACGTTGACGACGTCAAGACCGTCACCTGGACCGACGAGGTCGAGGAGGGCGAGGAGGCCGAGACCCACACCGTCGAGGTCACCGTCAAGGGCATCAAGGTCCGCAACACCCCCGAGCTCACCGACGAGCTCGTCAAGTCCGACTTTGGCTTCGACAGCATCGACGCTATGCGCGACGCCATCAAGATCGAGATCGAGCAGGACAAGGCTTCCCGCCTCCCGGCCGAGAAGGAGAACCGTTGCGTCTCCGCTCTCGCCGAGCGCCTGCAGCTCGACGAGATGGATGCTGACTACGAGCAGTCCGTCTTTGAGGAGCTTGGCCAGAACTTCCTGTCCAACCTCGCTGCCCGCGGCATGACTCTGGACACCTGGCTGCCCGCTTCCGGTCTGACCATGGAGCAGTTCATCGGCGACCTGCACAAGCAGGCCAACGACGTTGCCCGTGAGTCCCTGGCTCTGGACGCCCTCGCCCGTGAGCTCAAGATCGAGGTCACCGAGGACGACATCAACGCTGAGTTCGAGAAGGCTGGCGTCAAGGACGTCGAGGCTTCCAAGGCTGAGTTCATCGCTGATGGCCGCATGCCTGCCGTCCGCGAGTCCATCCGTCGTTCCAAGGCCGTCGACCACCTGGTCGAGAACGCCAAGGTGACCGAGGTCGACGAGACCGCCAAGGACGCCGAGTAATTCTCGCCACCTTGCCCGCGAGCGCATGCGTGCGCTCGTGATGGGGTAAAGTTATACACCGGTTATCCGGTTGCTTCGTACGGTGCCAGCCAATGCATAGCATGCGGGCACCGTACGTTTATCTAGAACCAATTTGGTCCGCAAGAGAGAAATGGAGATGCGTATGATCGCTAAGTTCGATTCCGCCCTCGTGCCATACGTTATCGAGCAGACGCCGCGCGGCGAGCGCAGCTACGATATCTATTCGCGCCTGCTCAACGACCGCATCATCTTCTTGGGCGAGGAGATTAACTCCGTCAGCGCCAACCTGGTCGTTGCTCAGCTGCTGCATCTTGAGAGTCAGGATGCCGAGAAGGATATTTCGCTCTACATCAATTCGCCCGGTGGCGAGGTCTACTCCGGCCTGGCGATTCTTGACACCATGAACTTCATTAAGCCGCAGGTCTCCACCATCTGCGTCGGTATGGCCGCGTCCATGGCCGCCGTGCTGCTTTCAGCCGGCGCTAAGGGCAAGCGCTTCTGCCTGCCGCACTCCAAGGTCATGATTCACCAGCCCAGCGGCGGTGCCCAGGGTCAGCAGACCGAGATCGAGATCGTGGCCGAGGAGATCAAGAAGACTCGCCGCGAGCTCAACCAGATCCTGTCCGACGCCTCGGGCCAGCCCATCGAGAAGGTCCAGGCCGACACCGAGCGCGACAACTACCTGACCGCTGCCGAGGCCCTCGACTACGGTCTGATCGACCGTATTGTCACCTCGCGCGATCTCGCCGCGAAGGACGCCTAGGATGGCAGGAAACATGCAGGACAACTTTGACGAGAACGGCAACCCCATCCGCTGCTCCTTCTGCGGAAAAGAGCAGGGCCAGGTCCGTCGCCTCGTAAAGGGCCCGACCAACATCTTTATCTGTGACGAGTGCGTCGCCGCCTGTTCCGAGATTCTGGAGGAGTCGCTGGCTTCGGACTTTATGGACGCCGCCCGCAACGGCAAGCTGCCGGGTTTCCTCAACGACCACGGCCAGGCTGCATCCCAGCCCGCCGTGGATCCCGAGACCGAGGGTTTTGAGCTCGAGGACGACCGCCAGGTCATCACACGCGTGCCGACGCCGCACGAGATCTATGACGAGCTTTCTGCCTATGTCATGGGTCAGGAGGACGCCAAGCGCGCCATGTCGGTGGCCGTGTACAACCACTATCGCCGCGTGATCGAGGGCGGCGCCGCGGTGTCTGCCTTTGACGACGGCGTTGGCTCGCAGTTCGACGATGATATGGACGAGGTGGAGCTCGCCAAGTCCAACATTTTGCTGCTCGGTCCCACCGGTACCGGCAAGACCCTGCTCGCCCAGACGCTTGCGCGCATCCTCGAGGTGCCGTTTGCCATCGCCGATGCCACCGCGCTTACCGAGGCCGGCTACGTGGGCGAGGACGTGGAGAACATTCTCTTAAAGCTGATCCAGTCCGCTGATTATGATATTTCCCGTGCTGAGTACGGTATCATATACATTGATGAAATTGACAAGATCACCAAGAAGTCTGAGAACGTGTCCATCACAAGGGATGTATCCGGTGAAGGCGTTCAGCAGGCACTGTTAAAGATCCTGGAAGGAACCGTTGCCAGTGTTCCTCCTCAGGGAGGAAGGAAGCATCCCCACCAGGAGCTCCTCCAGATCGACACCACCAATATCCTTTTTATCTGCGGCGGTGCCTTTGATGGTCTGGAGAAGATCGTGGAACAGCGCCTCAGCGCCGGTTCCATTGGCTTTAATGCGGAGGTAGTCAATAAGAATGATATGAATATTGACGACCTGCTGAGAAAGGTTGAGCCAAAGGATCTTACCAAGTTTGGTCTGATTCCTGAGTTTATCGGCCGTGTTCCGGTAATGGTTTCCCTTCAGCAGCTTACCAAGGACGCCATGGTGCGAATCCTTTCCGAGCCGAAGAACGCTCTCACAAGGCAGTATCAGAAGCTGTTTGAGCTGGACAATGTAAAGCTGGAATTCACCAGGGAAGCCCTTGAGGAGATCGCACAGCTGGCAGTGGACCGCAAGATCGGCGCCAGGGGACTGCGTTCCATCCTTGAGTCCGTGATGATGGATCTGATGTACGAGATCCCATCGGATGATACCATCGGGATCTGTACCATTACCAGGGAGGTTGTAAAAAAGACAGGACAGCCGGAACTTGTGTACCGCGATATGCCGCCTGCTTCTGCCCGTAAGCCTCTGTCTGACAGAATGCGGGGAGACAACAAAACTGGTGAGATTGCCTGAAAAAGCCATTCCGGTCCCATTGGACGGGAAAAGGTGCGGTAAGTTTCTGTGACAATTTAGACAAAGAGAAAGGGCCGTTGCAAACCAGATATGACCCGGGGAGAGCGCTGATCTTGGCTCCGCCCGGCACCTGTATTGCAGCGGCTTTTTAGATGGTTTTAAATACAAGAGGTGAAGTTTAAGAATGGGAGAACAAATGATTATAATGCCGGTAGTGGCCCTCAGGGGACTGACCATACTTCCGGGAATGGTACTGCATTTTGATGTCAACAGGCCTAAGTCCGTGGCAGCGGTGGAGAAGGCCATGGTGGGAGACCAGAGGCTCTTTCTCGTGGCACAGAGACATCCTGAGATCGTGGAACCGGAGCTGGGGGAGTTGTATCAGGTGGGCACCATTGCCGTTGTAAAGCAGTTGGTAAAGCTTCCCGGCAAAGTGGTAAGGGTACTGGTAGAAGGACTGGAACGGGGGGAACTGCTGTGTCTGGATTCCGAGGAACCTGCACTCATTGGCGAGATCGGCTCCATTGAAGTGGAGGAGGACGAGCTGGACCATCTGACCCAGGAGGCCATGCTGCGCATCGTAAGAGACAAATTAGAAGAATATGGAAGGGTGAATCCTAAGATCACAAAGGAAATCCTTCCCAATTTACTGGCGGTGGGCGGCCTGGGTGAAATGCTGGATCCGATCGCCATCCAGCTTCCGTGGGATTACACCATCAGTCAGACCGTATTGGAAAACAGTTCCCTG
>CAJMHW010000012.1 GCA_905213325.1 Collinsella aerofaciens | reverse complement strand
GCGAAGAGCGTTGCTGCCTAGGCTAGCCCCTTGTCACACAAACTACCGAAGCCTCGCTTTTTGCGGTTGTCGCTGCCCGACCATTCGTTTGTTGCCGCGCATGCGGACGAGTTGCCGACGACGCCGGACGAGGCGATGATTCGTGAGGTGCACGTGTATGGCATGGCGGCACGCGTGGGGGATCAAGGTCAGGCGGCTCAGCATCACGGTCTGGGGCGTCTGCTCGTGGAGCGTGCGTGTGAGATTGCCCGGGATGCCGGCTATGCGCGCATCAACGTGATTAGCGCGATTGGCACACGCGAGTACTATCGCCATCTTGGATTTTGTGACCATGGCCTTTATCTGCAAAAGGAGCTCTAGATGAACAAGCCGAGTGTTTCTGCCGGTGTCGTTGCCGGCGTTGCTCTGGGGGCCGCGGCGCTTGGTGCGGCCGCTGTCGCTGTTCGTGCTGCCTGTCTGCAGGTTGCGCGAACCCGCAATGGGTTGGCGCGTGTGAAACGCGTGCACGATGAGGGCGGCGACGAAGTCCGTGTATTGGTGCAAGGCTGCGTCTACCAAAGCGCGAGTTACGTTGGCGAACGCTGGGCGGAGCCCGTCTTTGCGTACTATCGCGCGTTTGACGACGTGTTTGAGGCTGAGGACGCAATGCGTGATGCTTACGGGCATGGTATCGACCGTATGCTTATGCTGGGCGGCGGTGGGTTTGCCTATCCCAAGTTTGCGCTGATGTCGCACGAGAGCTTGCGCATGGACGTCATTGAGTACGATGCCGAGATTACGCGCCTGGCGCGCCGCTGGTTCTACCTAGACGAGCTGGAGCGCGCGGCGGGCGATCGCCTGCGGGTGATAACCGCTGAGGCTCGCTCGTATTTGGGCGTGACGAGCGTGGGCCATCGTCGCTACGACGTGGTCGTGAGCGATTGCTTTGGCGGTGCAGAGCCCGTGCGCGGGCTGGCGACCGTTGAGGCGCTGCGCCTGGTGCGGGGCAGCCTGAACCCCGGGGGTATCTACGTGGCCAATATCGTGAGCGCAAACGAGGGGAGCGATGTGACGTTCCTGCGCGATTGCGCCGCCACGGCACTCGAGGTGTTCGACCATGCTTGGGTGGTCCCATGTGGCGATGCGGAGTTTGGCGGCGAGGAGAACTACCTGCTCATCGCCAGCGACGGCGACTACGCTTTTGCCGAAGCTGTGCCTTTCGATGCCGACTTTCTCGGTGCCGCCCTCCACGACCAGCATTGGGAGTAGTCAATTTGTGACGGGCTCTATGGTTTTGTCAATCATACGCTTCATCTATTTTCAGCATGACGCATCTGGACGCCCGGCGCCAACGCGCCTCATCTTCGGTTGATTCCGCCGCCCGCTAGGCCAAAATTGTCATCGGAAGTATCAAATGAACAAGCAAGCCACTACGCAACTGCACGTCTATTCCGCCTTTTTCGTTCTCTCGGGATTTGTTTTAAATCGGGGAGTGTTTCTACTTTTCCTTGCGGAGAAAGGAATGTCTGTCACGGAAATCGCGCTTTATCAAGCCCTGTTTAACATTGCAACGGTCGTCCTCGAGCTGCCAACAGGGCTGATAGGCGATTTCTTTGGAAAGAAGTTCTCGATTCAAGTGGGCGTGCTGCTGCTTTTCTTCCATACGGCTGGCATGCTGTTGCTCTCAGGCCCCTTTCTTGTCGTGCTTTCCCTTGTTGAGGCACTCGCCTACTCCCTTCAATCGGGATCCGAACAAGCGCTTTTATATGAAATTGCCCGGAATGCCGGTCAAGGAGAGCGCTTCCTCACCATCAACGCTCGGCTGCTTGCCGCGCAATCAATCGCGACGGGAGTGGCAATCGTACTTGGATCATTCATTGCCCAAGTATCTTGGAGTGCCCTCTACGTATGCGTTTCCGTTTTCTATCTCCTGCAGCTTTTCCTTCTGTATCCCATTGAGAGGATGGAAACGACCCATTCCAAAAACTCTGGGGAGGAAAGGTTTGACGTAGCTAAGGTCTTCAGACGCGAAACCTGGTGCATTGGAGAATCCGCTTTTGCGGTGTTGCTTCTTCTAATCGGCACAAGCATGCTCGATGGATTCTATGGGAGTTATTACAACTTGAATCAGTTGGTATTCGACGCATTTGATGCTCCCGTCTCCATAATAGGAATCTTTTTCGGTGCATCCTATGCAGTAAATGCGACGGCCTACATTGCAGCAGATTTCTTCTCATCGCGTTTCGGGAAAAGAAATACCATGCTCGGCTCGATGCTAATCGAGGCCGGTCTTTTCATGATTCTTCCGTGGTTCGCTTCAAATCCGCTGTGTTTGTTTGGCCTTAGCATGGTGCTTTGTTTTCTCCCAGAAGTGGTGTACATCACTTCGGAAAACTTAATCCAAGACGCGATAGCGGACGATCTCCGCGCGACGATCCTTTCCGTCGCGTCTCTGGTAAGGGCTCTCTTTTCTGCAATGTTTTTCTCCATATTTGGATATGTGCTGGGGTTATATCCCATTCAGATAGCGCTCGGTGTTATTGGCGCAATCGCGATAGCAATTACCGCCGTTGTTTCTTTAAAAAATGGTGGAATACATGCCTTCAAGAATTGATGTATCGATTGACGAGCTGCCAGAAGTTTCGAGCCTTCTTGATGGCTACGGGTGTACGCGTTAGCTTTGAATCGGTGGGCCTTAATGCCGAGGAATATCAGCGTTTTATCGATGCTGGCTGAATAGACTGGTTAACAAGTCCCGTGCCGAAAAGACTAGTTTTATGCGTGGTCGCGCCAACTGAGGACGCGCTGCTTCATGCCCTCTATGTCGAGCACGCCTTCGGCAAAGCCCTTGCGCACGAGCTCCTCGGGAACGTACTCGTCGTAGCGATCAAAATAAGGCACCTCGCCGGGATAGACGAGCTCGATGGGATCGAAGTCTTTCTCGGCCTCGGCGGCGAGTACCTCAAAGAACGTCTCCTCGTCGGCCTTCATCTTAAACTGCATAAAGTACGGGCGTGACGGGTCGAGCCCGCGAAGGCCCAACTCAGCGGTACATTTGATTTTAAGCATGCGCTCGAGTGCTAGGAAGGCGTAGCTGCCCAACCAGGGGAAGAGCACCCAGGTGTCGCCACCCAGGTTGATGAGTGGCTTGGTTCCCGCACCCGAAATCTCGGCCGTATGGCGAGCCTGCGCCAAGCGGGCCCGCGCGTTACCCATGAGGTACGGATATGTCGCGTGCTCGTTGAGCGTCTTGCGCATGCGCTCGAGTACGTGTGTATTGATGTCACCGGGGCAGTCGCCAAAGTAGGCCGGCACACGACCCTTGACCTGCGTGGCAAAGACGGTGTGGCGCTTCCAGTCCACTTCCTCGACAATCCAGCAGTGTCCGGCGATGGCGATGCGCTCACCGGGCGGCGGCGGGTTGACGATCGTGCCCAATTCGGCCGACTCGCTACGAACGGTGAACTCCTCGTTTTCCTGGAATACGGCGTAGAACTTAAAGTTGTTAATGATGCGCTCGCCCGCGAGACCCACGATGAGTCCGCCGCCCTCGGTGACCTGGATATGGTCGATCTTGATGAGGTGGCGCAGCAGTACGCGATAGTCATCGGCCGAGACGCGGTGGAAATAGCTGAGCGTGAGCACGCGCTGAGCAAGCTCGGCCGGCGTGAGCTCGCCGGTGCTGGCGAGCGTCGACATGGTCTGGTGGTAGAGCAGGCTGTAGGGGAGTCGATCGAGCTCGGGCGGCTCGACCCACTTTTCCTCGCGATAGAGTTGTACGAGTGCGATGCCCTGCAGGAGCTTCCAGGGTATCGTTTCGGGCATCATCGTGCGCGGCTCGGGTTCTTCCTCGCGCATGACAAACCACATCTCGGGCGGAAGGTCGCGACGGCCTGTGCGCCCCATGCGCTGCAAAAAGGAGCTGACGGTAAACGGCGCGTCAATCTGGAACGCGCGCTCCAGGCGACCGATATCAATGCCGAGCTCCAGCGTGGAGGTGGTGACGGTCGTCTGCGCCTGCTCTTCGTCGCGCATGAGCTCCTCGGCCGTCTCGCGCAGCGATGCCGAAAGGTTGCCGTGATGGATTAGAAAGCGGTCTGGCTCGTGCCGGCTCTCGCAGTAGCTGCGCAACATGGAGCACACGGCCTCTGCCTCCTCGCGCGAGTTGGCAAAGACCAGGCACTTGCGGCCGCGGGTATGCTCAAAGATGTAGCCCATGCCGGGGTCGGCGTTGTCGGGTGCGGTGTCGGTGGGGTTGAGCAGCGCCTGTTCGGTTGCCTGCGGGATGTCGACTTCGCCCTCGGGGGCTGAGGAAGTGCGACGGTCCTTGGGGGCAGCCTTGCCCCGTGCCTGCTCGCGACGTTGGCGGCGCTCCTCTTGCGTGAGTTGTCCGCTGTGACGCATGTCTTGGGCACCGGCCGGCAGCGCCGCGGATGCCGCTGCCTCGATGCGCTCGCACGCGAGCACTTCGGCCTCTTGAGGACCTGTGCCCATGAATCCCCGCTGCTGTGCCTGGGGGCCCGAGTTGTAGAAGTGCTCCATGGAGATGCGCCATACGCGGCGCGGTTCTTCAAAGCGGGGGATAACACAGTTGCGCCCCGTTCCCTGTGAGAGAAAGGCACCCGTGCGTTCCGGGTCCCCGATGGTGGCCGAAAGACCGATGCGCCGGGGCCGTACGCCCGCCATGCGCGAAAGACGCTCGATAAGGCAGAGTGTCTGCCCGCCACGGTCGCCGCGCATGAGCGAGTGGACCTCATCGATGACCACGTAGCGTAGGTCGCAAAACATGCGCGGGATCGCCATGTGCTTATGGATTAAGAGCGCCTCGAGTGACTCGGGCGTAATCTGCAAGATGCCGCTCGGCTTTTTGATGAGCTTGGTCTTGTGCGACTGCGAGACATCGCCGTGCCAGTGCCAGACGGGGATGTCGGCTTCTTCGCATAGGTCGTTGAGGCGGACGAATTGGTCGTTGATGAGCGCCTTGAGGGGGCCGATGTAGAGGGCACCAACGCTTGCGGGCGGGTTCTCCCAAAACTCGGTCAGGATGGGAAAGAAGGCCGCTTCGGTTTTGCCGGAAGCCGTGGATGCCGTCAGGAGCACATTATCTTGCGTGTTAAAGATGGCATCAGCTGCTGCAACCTGGATGGAGCGCAGGCTCTCCCAGTCGTGGGAGTAAATGAAGTCTTGGATAAACGGGGCGTAGCGGTCAAAGGCGTTCACGGGGCCTCCCTTCAAAAGCGAATCTCTCAACGCGGTGGGCAGTGGCTTGCTGCATTGCTGCTTCAACGTTTGCTCAGATAAAACCTGCCAAAATAAACCTGACCTTTTTGGCAGGTTAGATGGTGAACTCGGCGAAGTTGCGGTCGTCGCCTGCGGTGCCGGTGTCGTCTGTTGCGGCTGTCGGCGCCAGCGCGTCGCCACCGACGCTTTGCAGCAACTCGGCCACGTTAGCATCGGGGTTTTGACACAGGATATCGAGCAGCTCGATAAAGTCGCGAATGACCTCGCGAGGCGTCAGGTGCGTATCGGCTCCCACGCGGCCAAACTCAATCTTGAGGAAGTCCACCAAGTCGTTATCGGTAAGCGTGGGCGTCCAGCCAAAGTAGCCGGCGTGAATTTGCATGAGTTTTTCGATCAGCACCAGTAGCTCCTCGTAGGTGAGCGGCTGCAAGCGGATGATGGGCGCGAGCATGTCCTTAAGGTCCTCGCGTGCAAAGCGACCCTGAGCGAGCCGGCTGCGCAGAGCCTCGTAGGAGAATACGCCGCGACGGCGGTCCTCGATGGAGGTCGGCGTGCCGCCCATGATCATGCCCAAGTACTGCGCCTTGCCCTGGAGCGTGTCGTTGTACATGGTGAGGATTTTCTCGTAGTTGTACTGGCGCGTGATGGCGTTGGGAATCTTGTACAGATTTACGAGTTCGTCGATGAGCACCAGCATGCCCTTGTAGCCGCTGCAGACCAAAAAGCGTGCGATGAGTTTGACGTAGTCGTACCAGTCGTCATCGCTGATGATGGTCGAGGAGCCCAGTTCGGCGCGAGCCTCGCTCTTGGTGCGGTATTCGCCGCGGATCCATTTGGTCACGCGGCTCATGGCCTCTTCGTCGCCCTCGGATACGGCCGTGCGATAGCGGCGGAGCATGCGGGTGAAGTCAAAGCCGTGGACCATCTCCTCGAGCGGGGCCAGTTGGGTATTGACGACTGACTCGTCGACGTCGGCACACGAGGCGACCCAGCGATCCAGAATAAGGTTGAGCGCACCGCCCTCGGGGCGCGTCTTGGTCGATATGTTGCGGATGAGCTCGCGGTAGGTGGCAAGGCCCTGCCCCTGACCGCCTTGCAGGCGGCGCTCGGGCGACAGGTCGGCATCAGCGACGACGAATCCCTCGCCCATGGCGTGCGTGCGGATGGTCTGGAGCAAAAAGCTCTTGCCGGCGCCGTAACGACCGACCAGAAAGCGGAAGCTCGCGCCACCGTCGGAGATGAGACTCAGATCGGTGAGCAGGGCGCGAATCTCGACCTCGCGTCCCACGGTGATATAGGGAAGGCCGATGCGCGGGACCACGCCGCCCTTGAGCGAGTTGAGAATGACGGCAGCGACGCGCTTGGGCACGCGGGGTGCTGCGGGTGCGGTATCACTCATGGTCTAGGTATCCTCTCACGTCTGCTTCGTAGTCCTGGATAATTTGCGGTCCTGCCGCGCCAAATTCAATTACGGTGTCACCTACTAGGTCAAAGAGCGCCTCGTTGATGGTATCGACGAGCATGTCCTCGCTCTGCCCCGATTGCACTACCGCCGATTCCGCCTGTACTGCGTTGTGCTCGAGCAGTGCGCGGAGATAGGCGTTTGCGGCGGGTGCGAGTTCGTTCGTGGCGTCAGCGGGCGCAGCAGCTGCGAACGCGGGCGTTGGCGCGAGAAGCGGTGCCACGACACCAAACTGTTCGGTGGATATGGTCGGCTCGTCGGCCTCGTCCTGCCGAATGGGTGCCGCGACCGCCTCGACCGTCGCGTCGGCTACGGGCTCGGCTTCCGGTTGCCCTGAGTCCGTAGCCTCGGCTTCCACAGGTGCGCCGTCCTCGCGCTCTTCATCGATCAAAAGCGCTTCGCGCGTTTGCGCAGCGGCGCTCCGAATGTGCCCCAGCTGACTCAGATCGATATCGATCTTGACGGGCTGGTGTGCGGCGTCCCACGAAAGCCATGCCACAATCTCGTCATCGATAATCTTGGCCAGATATTTGGGGACCTTTTCTTCCTTAAGGGGATGGGCGGGGTCCAGCGCCAGGCGCAGGCGTTGGTCGCAGGCGCGCATCATTTCACCGAGCTTGCTGCTCTTTTGCCTACTACCGTGGATACGCATGCATTCCCAAAAGCCGTTTTGGCAACGGTAGATATGGATAGGATCCAGGCGATATTCGCAGTCCTCGTGGCGCTCGGGCGCAAAGAATACGGCCGAGGCAAACATGGTGTAGGGCATGGCCGTCTCCTCCCCAAATAAACTCGCCACGATGCCGGTCTTTCGGTGCGTGTCATAGTAGCGCGCCATGCGGACATACACGGCGCATGCCACGTGGCGCAGATCGCGGTGGTGGCTGCGGTCGAGCCGCGAGTTACTTAGGTTGTACGTGGAGAGGGCGTTGATGGCGGCCATGAGTCGCTCCTCGCGCACCTCATCGGGCGGAAGGGGGAGCGTGGGCTCGGAGGTTTTGCGACGCTTAGGGGTCTGGCCGGACGGTGCCGGTGCCGGTACAAGGTCTCGTGCCGCGCGCCGCAGCTCGATAAGGGCGTTATCGAACATGACGGTTTTAGAGTCACGAAGCAACTTGGGGTCGAGCCCGTGGAACACGGCGTAATCCTGCAGCCACACGCGCGCAAACCGGTCGATGCCGGGCTCGAAGGCGCGATAGACATCCCAAAAAGCCTTGATCTTGTTAAAACCATCGAGCGGATTATCTACGCCAATGCCGCAAATCAGCTCATAGAGATACAGAAAGGCAAAGGACGTAGACGTTTCCTCGACGGTTCCGCGGCGTACCCGTGCGCGCCAGGTAAAGTACCCGCGCAGCTGGCGATCGCTCATGGCGTTGTAGGTTGGGAAGTACGACTTGAACGTACCGTTATAGGGGCAATCGTCCTCAAAGTCAGCCATCAGCTGGCCTTGGCGGTAGAAAAGTTCGGCTTCCGAAAGCCAGCGTCCCGCACCGCCTTTGGGGTCATCCTGCCAGCGCGATATCTCGCGCATCTTGCGGTACTGGTCGGGAAGGAAGTTCTGCATCTGACGACCGGTTTTGAGAATCGGCTCGTCTGCGTAGACTTCATGTGAGAAACGGGCGGACTGATGGGTCCGGGCCTCGGCCATAATGCGCTCGATGAGCATCTTGATGTCCTGGTCGGCCACCGCTTCTCCTCTCCTAACGCAGCTTCGGTGACCTCATATCATAGCACAGCATCAAACAGGTGTTCGAGATACCGCTATGTAGATAGATTTAGAACAGGAGGGCGTAGATGACGGCTATGACAACGGAGGGGAGCATATTGGCCGTGCGGAAGGTCTGGGGACGGATGAGATTGACGCCGACGCAGAAGATGAGCATAGAGCCCACGAGCGAAAGGCTGTTGAGGGCTGTTGTGGTCATGATGGGGGAGAGCGCGCCGGCAAACAACGTGATCGTCCCCTGGAACACGGCGACGGGCAGGGCGGAGAAAATGCAGCCGCGTCCGAGCGACGCCGTCATGGTGCAGACGATGATGCAGTCCAGCGCTCCTTTGAGGGCGAGCGTGGACCAGTCGCCGAGCAGGCCGTCCTGGATCGATCCCACAATTGCCATGGCGCCGATACACACGGTGAGTGAAGTCGAGACAAAAGCGTTGGTGAACTCGTTATCGCCCTCACTGCCAGTCTTGCGCTTGAGCCATTCGCCAAGGTTCTCGATGGCGGCTTCCAAGTTGACGGCCTCGCCGATGAGCGAGCCGAGGGCGAACGAGACAATGAGCATGGTGGTACCAGTGGTCGCCAGCGCCTTTCCATCGATAAGGAGCATCTTTTGCATGGTGCCGCCAAGGCCGATAAACAGGACGCACAGCCCCGATGCTTTCATGAGCGTGTCTTGGATGCGCGGTGTAATGAAGCGGCCGCCCGCTAATCCCAAAAGACCGCCCGCAACTAAAAGCACAACGTTGATGATTGTTCCCAAGCCCGGCATGAGCCCTCCCGTATTGATGCCAACATGGCAATCGTAGCAGAGTGGAATGCGAGGTACATCGCGACTCATCTAATACGTTATATAAGTGGTATTAGCAACGACGCGCAGCATTTAAGCCTCAGGTGGTTGTCGGGACATAGGGATAGTATTCAAAGCGCAGTGTCATAAGCCGCTGCGGGAATTCAATAGCCGCGGCGATGATATTGGCATCGCGGGCACGATCAAACCCTTCGAGTTCGATCTGATATGAGACGTCTTGCATAATGTCCAGACGTCGCCAGGCTAGGAGTGTGTCGCCATCGAATTCCAAGGTCTTGCCTCCGTCTGGAGCAACGGCGTATAGACGCAGCTTGGCGGTGGTTGCAGGGTCGACAACCGTGACCTTTTTAATTTCGTTTCGAGTATTCTTGGCGCCCAACAAGGTGAGCAGTGTTGGGGCCACGACCTCGCCCGATGGCAAAAAGACGACTTCGATGGATTCAGGAAATGCGATGATGGCCGACTTGCGGACGGGCTGATTGGCGGCGGCAACTTCGATGTTCGCAGCGTCGATGACCTCTGTGTGGTCGAGCGCGGCAAGCACGCAGCAGTTACCTTCATCGATCTCTTGAGGATCAGCAAGCCCCAGACTGTCCGCGAGCTCGGGATCGTTTGGATCGTTAGCGGGCTCATTCGGTGCTTCGAGAGAAGCTGGGATGCTGTTTGTCGGCGACGGCGTGTCGCCCGCACCTGCTTCTTTGTCCGCGCTCTCTTCTTGTATGGTTGCGTTGATGGGTTCGTCGTTTGAGGGGAGCGTCTTGGCGTCAAGCGCGGAGGGAAGAATTCCGATGGCTCCGGATCCGTTCCACTCCATTTCGAGAAGCGCCGGGTCGGCAAGAATGCGTTGCCTGCTTTGCGCGTGGGCATCGATTTCAATAGGGCCTGTCTCTATCCCTCGTGTAAGGCTGAGTGATCCGGCTGGCTTCTCGAAATGAGCGTCTGTGTCTTTGGCGCTGACGGCGTAGAACAGCAGGGACGCTTCTCCCGCCGCGATGGCATCGGTGCCGGCTTTGGTCAGCCGCAACGATGCCGTGAATGAGAGGGTGGGCTGCGTTTCGTCTGCATTCGCGGCGGCGCAGCCCAGACATATACCGCCTCCTTTCTCAAAAAACGTACCGTCGAAGGCGACCTTCGCTCCGTTCGCCGAGTCATCGACCGAAGCGATGTCGATGCGCAGCTCTAAATTGCATGGATCGCCATCTGCATCGAGCATAACCGAGCGCCACGTGCAGACGGCGCACCCCGCCTGGGAGCCGTTTGCCTTGTTCGAACGATTGATATCCACGACTATCGAGCCGTCCGTATTACGACGAAGGCATCCCGAGGTTGAGATCGCGGCCTGTGCGATCGAAAAACGCTTGCACGCAATGGCGCTCGACGGATTTGGTGCGGAACTTAGGACTGCTGGTAAGGAGTCTGCCATGACGGGAGTCGCCCAAGCGGCGACAGGCGTTCCGGTTGCGAGCGCGCCGCAGAGTGCGACGACGGGCAAAAGGTTCTTCGATGCCATGGGGTCTCCTTAGCTAATTTAGTGCGGCCTGTCCATGTTTTGTTTCTGGCTGCGTTTGATGTGCAGACCGAGGCCGGCGGTTCCTGCGCCTGCTGCTGTGGCGCCTGCTGCCAAGAGCCATCGTCTGTCGCCTGTCTGCGCCAACGGTTCCTCGCGGTCGTCGCGGTCGAGCTCCGAGAGGTCGACCGTCACTTGCGTGGCGGCCTGCGCCTGTTCTTGCTGGGCAAAGGCCATGGCTGGCCCAAACGCTAGGATGCTGACGGCGGCGGCCAGGGCGACGGCCTTATGCCGTGTGCGCACCGGGCTCGACCGTCCAGGTGATCGTCGCAACCTGATCGCCTTCGCCGGTTACGCGGAAGATGTCGCGCGTGACGCGGGCAACGTTTCCGCTTGTCTTGAGCTTGATTTTGTCCGTGCCGCCGGCAATGCCCTGGTAGCCCATGTCGAAGGCTGCATTCTTGGAAAGATCGAGGCCCGTCCCCTGCATTGCGGCGCTGGCGTTCTGGAGCGCGCCGTCGGGGCCGACCTTAAAGTCGATGGAGTTCTGCGCGGTTCCGGCCTTGGCGTCGGCGGCAATGGTCCAGGTGTTCATGGCGTCGATCTTCATGTTGGTGACATGGATGCCGTAGGCCGAATGATTGTCGATGGTGGTCGCGTCTTCTGAGGGGCCCTGAAGCGTGCCGTCGGCCTTGGCGACGAAGGGAATAACCGTCGGAACTTTGAACTCAACGTTGTCGATCTCGGTCCTGACCATTACCTTCGTGGTTCCAACGCGCCCGGCTGCCATAGCTGGCGTCGGGGCGGCGCTCATTGCGAGCGCGAGCGCGAGCCCTGTGCCCACGACGAGCGCTCTGACTCCGTTCATGTTCCTGGTGATGTCCATGGTCGTTCCTTTCTATTCGCCGCGGGCCGTCCCCGCGATGATTGGACGAATGCTGGTGAATTGCGTGCGGCGCCGCGTCGGCCGGAAAGCTAGTTCTCGGCTTGCTCAACCCGTACCTTGACACGTGTCGGATTGCCGTGGCTGTCGAGGGTCTTGGCATCGAGTGCCTGGATCTCGATGTACGCCTCGCCTTCTTTGATGTCGCCGGCGGGGCACGTTTCGATTGTCTTGCCGGTCTTGACCACACCGGATTCGTACATGGTCTCGTCGTTTTGGATGACGCGGAATCGCTGGGGAAACTTGTTGTCTTGGACGTTTTGCACGTTGACGCGCAGCTTGCCGTCCTCCTGCAGCTGAGCGACCGGTGCGACCGAAATCGTCATCATGTTGTCGCGGACGATGGCGTCGAGCTCATCTTGGATTTCCTGACGCGTTTTGCCCTCGGCCGTCGTAACCGAAGCGCCCGCCTCGGGTACGGGCTGCGACTGCCAAGCGTATAGTCCTACGGCGACAAGGGCACAGACGATGGCCAAGCAGGCAACGATGAGCTTCTTGCGACGACTCAGACCTGCAAAGTGGAGTGGCTTTTTCGCGCTCATGCGGCATCCTTGGCGGTATAGATGCGCGCAAAGGTGGACGGGTCCGCTCCAAAGAGCATGCGAAGCATCAGGCGGCGCGAGTAGACAAGCTCGTCGAAGTCAGGAGGGAGCTCGATGTCGTGGATATGCGCGATGTGGTGGGCGAGCGCCGAGAACGACTCGGGGTCGCAGATCACATCGGTTGTGACGTGGTAGACCGCCGTGTCGGGGAATGCCTCTTCGTCGAAAGGCAGGAGATGGGGATTGTCGTCGACTTCGATGGCGATGCCGTACTGGGGCCAGTAATATGCCATGGGAACCTCCCTGCTTCTGGGGCCAAAACTTCTATCGGTTTTGGCTGTCGACGCCGACCGTATCAGCCGCTACTTGACCAATTTCTAACCAAATGCTTGACGGATTGGCGTCTCCGCAGGTAAAAGGCGGCAAAAAATACTCCAACTTTTTTCGAGCGACAATCACGCGGTCGGCGACGGCGGGGCCATATGTGTCAAAAGCATCGTCTGCCGAGGAAATCAAGCCGCTCGCCGAATTGCACGAACGTAAAAATCGCCAATTATGGAGACGGTCTCGAACACGTCGACGAAACGATGCGGTAACATCTCCCTGCAAACACTGTAGTTAGCTAAAGGGGAGTTCGCGTGTCTGTAACCATCAAACCCTTCACCGACGAGTTCGAAGAGTATGGTCGCGATGAGTCTCGCGCATCGGGCGAGGCCTCGAGCATCTCGTTTCCGACAACGGAAGACGAGGTCCGTGCCATTTTGGAAAAGCTCCATGCCGAGCGTGTCCCGGTAACGGTTCAGGGCGCCCGAACCGGCCTTGCCGCCGGTGCCGTGCCCCACGGCGGGCATATCCTCAATACTTCCCGTATGAATCGCTACTTGGGCCTTCGCCGCGATGAACAAGGCCGCTTTCTACTGCGTGTGGAGCCGGGCGTCGTGCTCTCGGAGCTGCGCAAGCAGCTGAGCAAGAAGGTGCTGCCGATCGCTGGTTGGGACCAGGCATCGCTTGAGGCCTACGAGGAGTTCCAAGAGGCCCCCGAGCAGTTCTTTCCCACCGATCCCACCGAGGCATCTGCCTGTCTGGGCGGCATGGCGGCATGTAACGCCTCTGGTGCCCGCAGCTACGCCTACGGTCCCATGCGCCCACATATCACGGGACTCCACGTCGCGCTGGCTGATGGCGATTTGCTTGAGCTTCAGCGCGGCGAGGCTTTTGCCCAGGGCCGCCACCTGTCGCTCGTGACGGCAGTGGGCCGTACGCTCGAGCTCGATCTTCCCGGCTATACCATGCCCAAGACAAAAAATGCCTCAGGCTATTTCGTTGCGGACGAAATGGACGCCATCGACCTCTTTATCGGTGCTTGTGGCACGCTCGGCGTTATCACCGAGCTCGAGATTGCCCTGCAGGCGGCGCCTGCGGTCGTTTGGGGTGTGAGCTGCTTTTTCAATAGCGAAGACAAGGCCGTGTCCTTTACCGATTCCATGCGTCCCGTCCTGTCCCATGCGGCTGCCATCGAGTACTTCGACGCTGGCGCCCTGGATATTCTACGTCGCCAGCGCGAGCAGTCGACGGCGTTTGCCTCGCTGCCGGCGCTCGACAAAGAGGCCAAGGTCTGTGTCTACGTGGAGCTCGACTGCGATGACGAGGCCCAGGCGACCGAGGAACTGTACCACCTGGGATGGGTGCTCGAGTTTGCGGGTGGCCGCGACGATGCGACATGGGTCGCGCGCACCGAGGTTGATCGCGAGTGCCAGCGGTTCTTCCGCCATGCGGTCCCCGAGAGCGTCAACATGCTTATCGACGAGCGTCGCCGCACGGATCCCACCATCACCAAACTGGGTTCGGACATGTCGGTGCCCAATGCACGCCTTGCCGATGTCGTGGCCCTCTATCGCCGCACACTGGCCGAAAGCGGGCTTGAATCTGCTGCCTGGGGGCACATCGGTAACAACCATCTGCATGTGAACATCCTGCCGCGCGATGCGCAGGACTACCGTCGCGGTGGCGAGCTGTTTGCCCAGTGGGCTGCGGAGGTAACGGCTATGGGCGGTGCCGTTTCTGCCGAGCACGGCGTCGGCAAGATCAAGGCGGGCTTCTTAGAGACGATGTACGGTCACGAGGCCATGGTCGAGTCGGCGCGGCTCAAGCTCCAGCTCGATCCCGACGGGCAGCTGGGTCGCGGCAACCTGTTTTCGGAGAAGCTCTTGGATGAGCTCGTCCAGAAAGGGGGCGCGTGAAGATGAGCGATTTCCATATGGTGGTGTGCGTCAAGGCCGTGCCGGGCAGCACCGAGGTCAAGATGGACCCCAAGACCAATACCATCGTGCGCGATGGCAAGCAGGCGGTCATTAATCCCTTTGATGCGAGCGCTTTGGAATGCGCGCTGGCGCTGAAGGACGACTTTATCGGCTTTGGCATGGATGTGCGCGTGACGGTGGTGTCGATGGGCATCCCCGCGACCGAGTCGCTGCTGCGCGACTGCATCGCCCGAGGCGCCGACGACGCGCTGCTGCTGACCGATCGCGCCTTTGCAGGTGCCGATACCCTGGCGACCACCTATGCTCTCAAATGCGGCATCGAGGCGCTCGACGAGGACTTCGACCTGCTCATCTGCGGCAAGATGGCGGTGGATGGCGATACGGCCCAGATTGGTCCCGAGCTTGCCGGTGCCTTTGAGATTCCCTGCGTGACCGACGTGAGTTGCGTGCAGAGCGCGGGCTTTACGACCTGTGGTTCGCTGGCGCTCATTCACGGATGCGATGCCGGCGAGGAGACGGTGTATCTTGAGATGCCGTGCGCGATGACGACTGCCAAGGAGATTGGCCAGTTGCGTATGCCGAGTATTGCCGGTATTCGCGCGGCGGAGGAGGCGGACGTGCGCGTGGTCAGTGCCGCCGACGTGAACGCCGACCCCGCGCGTTGCGGTCTTGCCGGGTCGCCGACACAGGTCGTGCGCTCGTTTGTGCCCGACCGTGACCAAACGTGCGAGGCCGTTGAGGGAACGGCGTCCGAGCAGGCGGTAAAACTTGCCAAGATTATCGAGGGGATGGCATAGATGAGCGGACTGATTATCGATAGCGAAGCCTGTATCGGCTGCGGTCGCTGCGTTCGTGCCTGTGCCTCGGGCGGCATCGTAGTGGAAGGCGAGCGACCCAACCGATGCGCCCATGTAACCGACGGCTGCATCCTATGCGGTGGGTGTGTCGACGCCTGCCCTGTCAACGCTATCTCGATCGAGCGTGACGAGGCTGCTGGTGCGGTGGACCTTGATGCATATCGAGACATTTGGGTATTCGCGCAGACCGACGAGCGCGATACGGTGACTCCCGTTGCCTATGAGCTTATGGGCAAGGGGCGCGAGCTTGCCGATGCTCGCGGCTGCCGTCTGGTGGCACTGGTCGGCATGAGCCCCGAGGGCTCGCTCGGGGACCTGGAGCATCTGGTTTGCGCGGGCGCCGACGAAGTCCTGACCTGTCGCGACGAGCGCCTGCGCCAAAACGATGCGGAGGTCTACGCCCGCTTGATCTGCGATTTGGTAGCCGAACGCAAACCCGAGGCCATCCTATACGGTGCGACCGCTTTTGGTCGCGAACTGGCACCCGGCGTTGCCGTGCGTTTGCAGACGGGCCTTACGGCTGACTGCACCGTACTTTCGATGGATGCAGAGACGGGACTGCTGCAACAGACGCGTCCGGCGTTTGGCGGCAACCTGATGGCCACCATCATTTGCCCCAACCACCGTCCGCAGATGGCAACGGTGCGCCCCGGTATCTTTAAGGCTCCCGACTTCGACTACGGCCGCTCTGGCACGATCACCCAGATATCGCTTGCGGATGATGCTAAGGCTCGTGTCGAGATCTCGATTCCCGCCGAGGAGTGGGGACAGCAGCCCTCGATCGCCAATGCCGAGTGCCTGGTCGTGGTGGGTCGCGGCATTGGTTCCAAGAAAAACCTGCCGTTGATGCGAAGGCTCGCCGAGGCTCTGGGAGCCGAGCTTGGCTGCACGCGACCTGTCGTGGAGGCCGGCTGGTTGGAGTATCGCCATCAGATTGGCCAGACGGGCGTATCGGTTTCGCCCAAGCTTCTCGTGAGTATCGGTGTTTCGGGCGCCATTCAGCATCTTGCCGGCATCGGTGGGGCGGAGTGCATTATCGCCATTAACGAGGACCCGGATGCCCCCATTTTCGGTGCTGCCCAGTACAAGGTTGTTGGGGACGCCGTCGAGGTCGTCGAGGAGCTGCTGGCCCAGCTTGAGCGCTAGGCGCGCGCCAGCCAGTCGCGCATCTCGTCCTTTAGGCGGCTCCAGGTTGCCTGCGTGGCGGGGTCGGTAAAGGGCCGCGTAATGCCAAAGGGCGCGTCGAGCAGGCGGTGGATATCGCCCTGTTCGCGCGCCAGCGCGCGGCTTGCTGGATAGACGAGCTCAAACATAAAGCAGATAAGCCCCACCAAGAAGTCGGCGGGCTCATCGCGCTCATCGCGTGCGACGCAGCGGTGCTCGTCAAAGGCGGCAAGTGTCGGCGACGAGAAACGGCTGCCGAGAAACGTCTTCTCGTCCACCTTGAGGATAGTGTCGACGGTGCTGTCGGCGATGGTGCGCATAATGTCGATCTTGTCACCATCGCGCA
The DNA here is from genome assembly GCA_905213325.1 of Collinsella aerofaciens. Taxonomy (GTDB): domain Bacteria; phylum Actinomycetota; class Coriobacteriia; order Coriobacteriales; family Coriobacteriaceae; genus Collinsella; species Collinsella aerofaciens_AG. Next base: position 34,313 of record CAJMHW010000012.1, on the reverse strand, counting down.
CGATATCGCAGAAGCACCGTGTACGCTCGTCGAGTTGTGCCGGCAGGCGAAAGTCGCTGTGATAGGCGATGCTCGCTCGGATGAGCTCGTCATGCGCACCGGTTTCGATAAAGTCACGGATGTTTGTCGTGGCGGGTGCATCGGCGGGATTCTCGCCAAAGAGGACCTCGATGCCCAGCGCCGCATGGCTCATGCTCTCGGCGTCCTTAAAGGTGTCCCAGCGTCGCAGCTGCTCAAAGCGGCCCATATCGTGTAGCAGGCCGCAAAGCCATGCCAGGTCAATATCTTCTGACGACCAGCCCTGCTCGCGCGCTACGGCATCGCATGCCTCGGCCACGTGGTACGTATGCTCGATTTTGAGCGCGATGCGTGGGTTGGTGGCGTCGTAGGCATCGGTGTAGCTTTTGAAGGCCGCGCGCGCCCGGTCTCGATCGATAGCTGTCATAATGACTTCCTAAAAAGTTGTGTCTTTCGATCCGGTGGCAATTGTAGGTGAACTCGGTTGCTGTCGGATGATGATTCTGCCGTATCGCTACATGCGGCTCGGAGACCTTGTCAGGATGAGAAGCGTATGGTGCTCAAAATCGTTAGAACCGTCTGGCCGGTGATGCTTACCTATGTTGCAATAGGCGCGCCGTGCGGAATGATCATGGGGCAGACGGGAATGGAGCCCTGGATGGTCTTTGCCCTGAGCAGCACGTTTGTGACGGGCAGCGGCCAGTTTATGATCTGCAATCTTTGGCTGGCGGGCGTACCGGCACCTTCGATTATCGCGAGCGTTGCCGCCATCTCCTCGCGTTTTGCGCTTTACTCGGCATCGATCGCGCCGCATCTGACGGGTGCCTCGAAGCGTCAGACGCTGGCTGTTGCCGCGACACTTACCGAGGAGGCATATGGCATCTCGCTTGCCAAGTTGGTTGAAGGGGAGGATTGGGGCCCGCGCGAGTCCTTTGTGCTCAACGTGATCCTCATCGCAACATGGGGCGTTTCGTGTACGATGGGCGCCATCGTCGGCGCCGTTGTCGATGTTCCCACCGCCATTGCAGCCTTTGTCTGCACCTCGCTCTTTATCTGCCTGCTCTTTTCGCAGCGGCTGTCGCGCGGCAACGTTGTCGCGGCGGTTTCGGGCGCGGTGTCCGTCGCCGTATGCAAGTTCTTGGGCCTCGTGAATATTGCCGTGCCGGCAAGCGTCGTGGCCGGCATTGCCATTGCGTTGGCGTGCGATGCAGTATTTGACGGAAGAGGTGCCCGCGATGCCCGTTAACGAGTTCTTGGTTCTGTGGCTGTCGTCGTGGGCTGCTATCGCGTTCTTTCGCATCGCGCCGGCGTTCGCCTTGCGCGGGCGGACCCTGTCGCCCCGCATTACCGAGGCCCTGGGCTATATCCCGCCCGCTGCCTTTGCCGCGCTGGTCGCCAACGACTTGGTGAGCCCCGGCGCGTTCGACGCGGGACTCTGGCCTGCCTTGGTTCCCTGGATTGCGGCCGTCGGCGTCGTGGTCGTGGCGGTCAAGACAAAATCGATGCTGTGGTGCTGCGTCTCGGGCATCGTACTCTATATTGTCTTGAGCCTTATATAGGGGTGGCGTCGCGGGCGCCGAATCTCGTTCCATCCCAACTTGTCGGATTTTTCACCGAGCTGGTCTATTTCTTCTGGTACCATGGTCAAACTTTACTGTAGCAAAGCGTGACGTGGGCTTTTGTACCCCGTCAGCGGAAATGGGGGTTTCATGGCACAGGAAGCGACCGCCAACGAGCAAAAGAAATTCAAGGTCCCGCGTATCCCGGGCGACATCATGATCTATCCGATGATCGTCGGCCTTTTGCTCAATACCTTCTGCCCGCAGGTCTTTGAGGTCGGCGGCTTCTTTACGGCTGCCTGCCGCGGCGGCTCCAACACCATCGTTGCCGCGATCTTGCTGTTCGTGGGCGCCGGCATCAGCTTTAAGTCCACGCCGGGCGCCATCAAGACCGGCATCGTCGTGCTGATTCCCAAGCTGGTCGTCGCAGCGGCTCTCGGCCTAGGCGTGGCATATTTCTTTAACGACAACTTCCTGGGTCTGAGCTCCGTGTCTATCATCGGCGGCATTACGTTTTGCAACATGGCGCTCTATACGGGCATCATGGGCGAGTTCGGCGATGAGTCCGAGCAGGGCGCCGTCGGTATCCTGTTCTTTACGGCCGGCCCCGCCGTCACGATGATCATCCTTGGTGTTTCGGGTCTTGCCAACATCCCTGTCGGCACCATCATCGGATCCATCCTGCCGCTTGTTATCGGCATGGTCCTGGGCAACTTGTTCCCGTTTATCAAGAACCTGCTGGTTCCCGGCGCCAATCCCGCGATTGCTGTAATTGGTTTTCAGCTCGGTGCGTCCATGAGCCTTTCGAGCTTCATCGCCGGTGGCATTTCGGGCATCCTGCTGGGTCTCATCACGCTCTTTATCGTCGGTCCCATTACCTTTGCCTTTGAGCGTCTGTGTGGCGGCAACGGTAAGGCGGCTGTGGCATGTTCCACCATTGCCGGCACGGCCATGACCACGCCGGTCGCCCTCGCCGAGGTCGCTCCGCGCTATGCCGAGCTTGCGCCCACTGCGTATGCGCAGATCGCTACTGCCGTTATCATCACGGCAATCATGGCTCCGATTCTGACCGGCTGGGTCGACAAGAAGTTCTGCCAGGGCAAGGAGGACCTGTCGCCTGCCGGTGTCGAGGCCATCGAGGAGGCCGTCGCGACCGACATCGATGGCGAGTAACGGCCGTTACCGATAATTGATTCCGGCGTGCAGTTCGCGTCGTCCGAGCGCCCGAACAGAAACTGTTTTGCAGTGATGTTCGGGCGCTTTGCTATGATTCCCTTTACTCCTGCGGAGTAAAGGGGTGTTTATTGCCCTGATTCGAATTGGGCGATTCTGACCATTCGGATATTGAAGGGATGGCGTCTAGTGGTTAAGGCACTCAAGATTGAGATATTCCTGCTATGCATGATTGTTCTTATCGGGCTTGCCGCGCGAAGTCGTCGCTCCTTGTTCTCGAGCACCCTGCAGCTATTGTTTAGCATGCTTGGCTACACCTCTGCCGCGTACATATTATTCGATATGATCTGGACGCTTTCGGATGGTGCGGACGGCACGTTGGGTATTGCTGCCAACTGGATTTCCAACGCGGTTTCGTTTTCGCTCTTTGCCATCGCGTGTCTCATTTGGTTTATCTATTCCGAGACGATGCAGGGCTCTCGCCTTGTGACCTCGCGCTATAGGGTGGTGCTTGTAACGTTGCCTACGGCTCTGGTGGTCGTGCTGGCTTTTACCAGTTACTGGACGCACGCCTTGCTCTATATCGATTCGCAGGGCGTGTATCGTCGCGGCTTTGCCTATATGATCCAGCCCATTGTCAGCTACTGTTACGTTATACATACGTCCCTGCATGCGTTTGTGCAATCTCGTAGGGTCGAGAGCCTGCAGACGAAGGCTATCTATCGAACCTTGGCATTTTTCGCCATTCCGGCCCTGGTGGGCGGTACCTTTCAGATCGTATACTCGGTGCCTGGCCTTTGTGTCGGCATAATGATTAGCATGTTGCTGCTCTATATCATCTGCCAGGAGCAACTGATCTCGACTGACCCGTTGACTGGACTCAACAACCGCAACCGTTTTGAGACCTATATGCTGTCGCTCTTTTCAAATGTGGATCAGGCCGAAGATGTATATCTGCTTATGATGGACGCTGACGGCTTTAAGCAGATTAACGATCGCTATGGACATGTGGAGGGCGACCATGCTCTTCAGGTTGTTGCGACGGCGCTCAAGGATGTCTGCTCGGCGTCTGGTGGCTTTATCGCGCGTTATGGTGGCGATGAGTTCGTGGTGCTCCAAAAGGCAGCGGCGGAACAGGATATCATGCATCTGTGCGCGACAATCAACGACGAGCTCGCGCATGCCGAGGTGCCGTATGCATTGCGGATGTCCATCGGTTGCGCGCGGGTCGGCGATAGTGTTGATACCTGGCAAGACTTACTTCGCGCTGCCGATGCGGAGCTCTATCGCGTCAAGGCCGAGAAAAAGAAAGCCGGCATCCAGATACGCTAGGAAAAGGGTCGCACGCTTGCGTGCGTGGCGGCCCTCAGCTCATCGATGTATTCCATTAAGCTAAAGTGTGCAAACGCCCTCCCTAAAAAGGTGAGCTCGCTAGGCTTTTTTGGGTTTGTTGACGATGATGATGCCGCCGCAGACCAACAACAGGGCAACGATGACGGTAACGGGGCTCGTGCCAGCGCCCTCGCCGAGCAGCAGTGCGCTCAACAGCACGCCAAAGACTGGGTTCATAAAGCCAAAGACCGACACGCGGCTGACGGGGTTGACGGCGAGCAGGCGGGACCACAGCGAGTACGCGACGGCGGAGATAAGCGCCATGTAGATGATGAGCGCGATGGCGGGGGCGACTTCGGTGGGGGACAATGTGCCGCCCATCAAAAAGCCGATGGCGGTGAGGACCAGGCCGCCGACTAAAAACTGCCAGCCGGCAAGCAAAACACCGTCGTGCTTGCGCGAGAAGATGCCGATCAGGCAGGTCGAAAGAGCGCCTGCAACAGTGGAAGCCAAGATAAAGCCCTCGCCGTCGAGCGTGAAGCCAAAGGTGCCGTCCGCGCCCGAAAGGTTGACGAGCGCGACGCCGGCAAAGCCCAGCGCACAGCCAAGCACCTTGGCCGTATTGAGCTTCTCGGTGTGAAATGCCAGGGCGGCAAAGAGGATTGCGAGGAAGTTGGCGCTGGCCTCGATGATGGAGCTCGACATGGCGCTGGCGCGCGAGAGGCCCAGATAGAAAAAGAAGTACTGCCCGATAGTCTGGAAGAGCGACAAGACAAAGATGGGCTTGATGTCGCGCGCTTGCGGTATGAGGGGGCGGCGTTGGGCCGCGCTCATCCCAACGATAACCAGGGCGCCGGCAAGCGTAAAGCGTAAACCTGCAAAGAGCAGCTGCGAAGCGCTATCGTGCGCTGGGATGCCAAAGAGCGCGTAGCCGATCTTGATGCAGGGAAAGGCCGATCCCCAGAGTGCACAGCAAACAAGACAGCCCAGGATGAGTCCGGGCAGGGTGGCGAGATACGGCTTGCGGCTTTCCATGATGTCCTTCTCCTATACGCGCAAAGCAAAAAAGAACCCGCCACCGGGGGTGCCGGTGGCGGGTGTTGTTACCCGAGGGGATTGTACCCGATGGGAAAGGTTTAAGCGAAGTAGGCCACGCCGCTCTCAAAGATCGGCATGAACTTATCGCCGGGGACATGCTCGGGCACGTTGCGGTACAGGCTGTCGCCGCGACGCTCGGCATGGCCCATCTTGCCCAGGACGCGGCCGTCGGGGCTCGTGATGCCCTCGATGGCGAGTGCGGAGCCGTTGGGGTTGACGGAAAGGTCCATGCTGGGCTTGCCGTCCTCGCCCACGTACTGCGTGGCGACCTGGCCGTTGGCGATCAGCTGGGCGAGCACTTCGTCGTTGGCGACAAAGCGGCCCTCGCCGTGGCTGATGGCGACGGTGTAGGGGTCGTCCAGGCTGCACTGCGACAGCCACGGGGACAGGTTGGACGAGATACGGGTGCGCACCAGACGGCTCTGATGGCGACCGATGGTGTTGAACGTAAGCGTGGGCGCATCAGGCGTGGCGTCGACGATGTCGCCGTAGGGCACCAGACCGAGCTTGATCAGGGCCTGGAAGCCGTTGCAGATGCCCAGCATCAGGCCGTCGCGGGCCTTGAGCAGGTCGCGGACTGCCTCGGTGACCTCGGGAGCGCGGAAGAACGCCGTGATGAACTTGGCGGAGCCATCGGGCTCGTCGCCGCCCGAGAAGCCGCCGGGGATCATGACGATCTGGCTTGCACGGATGCGGCGGGCAAGCTCGTGGGTGCTCTCGGCGACGGCCTCGGGCGTGAGGTTGTTGATCACGAAGGTGTCGGCCTCGGCGCCGGCGGCGCGGAAAGCGCGGGCGCTATCGTACTCGCAGTTGTTGCCGGGGAACACGGGGATTACCACGCGCGGGCGGGCGATCTTGGCGCCGCCGTACACGTGGATATCCTTGGCACGGAAGTCGATGGTCTCGACCTCGGCGGACTCGCCGGCGCTGCGGTAGGCAAAGACGCCCTCGATGCCGCTCTCCCAGGCTTCCTGGAGCTCGGAGAGCTCGATGACTTCGGAGCCGGTGTCGATGACATAGCCCTCGACGGTGGTGCCCAGGGGCTCGACGACAACGCCGTTGGCGACCTCGGGCAGCTCGGTATCCTCGGCGAGCTCGACGATAAAGCTGCCGTAGAGCGGGATGAAGAGGCTCTCCACGTCCACGTCCTCGGCAAGCTCGATACCAATCTGGTTGCCGACACACATCTTAAAGAGGCTCTCGGCGCCGCAGCCGTAGCCGGGCGTGGAGACGGCCAGGGCGTCGCCGGCGGCGGTGAGCGCCTCGACGGCGTCAAATGCGGCGAGCAGCTGCTGGGCATCGGGACGGTAGTCCTGGCCATAGGTGGCGGGGGCGATGCGGACGACGCGGTGCGTGAGGCCCTTGAACTCGGGGGAGACGGCGCGGGCCGCCTTGCCCACGGCGACAGCGAAGCTGATCAGGGTCGGCGGAACGTTGAGCTCGCCGGCCTCGTCCTCAAACGAACCGCTCATAGAGTCCTTGCCGCCGATGGCACCGGTACCCAGGTCGACCTGGGCCATAAGGGCACCCAGGACGGCTGCCATGGGCTTGCCCCAACGCTCGGCCTCGGTGCGCAGGCGCTCAAAGTATTCCTGGAAGGAGAGATAGGCGCGCTTGTGCTCAAAGCCGGCGGCAACGAGCTTGGCGATGGACTCGACCACGGACAGGTAGGCGCCCGCAAACTGGTCGGCCTCCATCAGGTAGGGGTTGAAGCCCCACGCCATGGCGCTTGCCGTGGTGGTCTCGCCGTCTACGGGGAACTTGGCGACCATGGCCGAGCTCGGGGTGAGCTGCGTCTTGCCGCCAAAAGGCATAAGCACGGTTGCGGCACCGATGGTGGAGTCGAAGCGCTCGGAAAGGCCCTTGTTGGAGGCGACGTTAAGATCGGTGACGAGCGAGGTCATGCGCTCGGCAAGTGTGGTGCCGGCCCAGCTGGGCTGCCACACGCTGCGGGCGCAGACGTGGGCGACCTGGTGCTTGGGTGCACCGTTGGAGTTGAGGAACTCGCGGGACAAATCGACGATGGCGACGCCGTTCCAGGCCATGCGCATGCGCGGCTCGGCGGTAACCTCGGCGATAACGGTTGCCTCCAGGTTCTCCTCGGCGGCGTAGCCCATGAACTCCTCGACGTCACCGTCGGCGACGGCGCAAGCCATGCGCTCCTGGGACTCGGAAATGGCGAGCTCGGTGCCATCCAGGCCGTCGTACTTCTTGGTCACGGTGTCAAGGTCGACATACAGGCCGTCGGCAAGCTCACCCACGGCGACCGAGACGCCGCCGGCGCCAAAGTCGTTGCAGCGCTTGATCAGACGGCAGGCGTCGCCGCGGCGGAACAGACGCTGCAGCTTGCGCTCGACCGGGGCGTTGCCCTTCTGGACCTCGGCACCCGAGGTCTCGATGGACTCGGTGTTCTGGGTCTTTGAGGAGCCGGTAGCGCCACCGATGCCGTCACGGCCGGTGCGGCCGCCCAGCAGGATGATCTTGTCGGTGGGGGCGGGGCACTCGCGACGAACGTGGTTTGCCGGGGTGGCGCCCACGACGGCGCCAACTTCCATGCGCTTGGCCACGTAACCGGGGTGATAGAGTTCATTAACCTGACCGGTGGCAAGGCCGATCTGGTTGCCGTAGCTGGAGTAGCCGGCGGCAGCGGTGGTCACGAGCTTGCGCTGCGGCAGCTTGCCCTCGAGCGTCTCGGAAACCGGGACGGTGGGGTCGCCGGCGCCGGTGACGCGCATGGCCTGGTACACATAGCTGCGGCCCGAGAGCGGGTCGCGGATAGCGCCGCCCACGCAGGTGGCGGCACCGCCGAAGGGCTCGATCTCGGTCGGGTGGTTGTGGGTCTCGTTCTTAAACAGGAACAGCCAGTCCTGGTCCTCGCCGTCGACATCGACCTTCACCTTGACGGTGCAGGCGTTGATCTCCTCGGACTCGTCGACATCGGTCATGACGCCGGTCTTCTTAAGGTACTTGGCGCCGATGGTGCCCATGTCCATGAGGCAGACGGGCTTGGCGTCGCGGCCGAGTTCGTGGCGCATCTCCATGTAGCGGTCGAAGGCTTGCTGCACCACGGCGTCGTCGATCGTCACGTCGTCCAGGACGGTGCCGAAGGTGGTGTGGCGGCAGTGATCGGACCAGTAGGTGTCGATCACGCGGATCTCGGTGATGGTGGGGTCGCGGTCCTCATCGCGGAAGTACTGCTGGCAGAAGGCGATGTCCGCCTCGTCCATGGCAAGGCCGCGATCGGCGATAAAGGCGGCAAGGCCGGCCTCGTCGAGCTCGCGGAAGCCGTCGAGCACCTCGACGGGCTGGGGCTCGGGAGTCTCCATGTACAGCGTCTCGGGCAGGTCGAGCGAGGCGATGCGCGCCTCGACGGGGTTCACCACGTAGTGCTTGATGGCATCGATGGCGGCCTCGTCCAGAGCGCCCGAGATCATATAGACCTTGGCGGAGCGCACGGCGGGGCGCTCGCCCTGGCTGATGAGCTGCACGCACTCGCTGGCGGAGTCGGCGCGCTGGTCAAACTGGCCAGGCAGGAATTCGACGGCAAAGACGGCGCCATCGCTTGCGGGGAGCTCGTCGTAGGTCACATCGACCTGGGGCTCGCTAAAGACGGTCGGCACGCAGGAGCGGAAAAGCTCCTCGTCGATGCCCTCGACGTCGTAGCGGTTGATGATCCTCAGGGCCTCGATGCCCTTGATGCCGAGAATTTCGGTCAGCTCGCCCTTGAGCTGCTGAGCCTCGACGTCGAACCCGGGTTTCTTCTCCACGTAGATACGAGAGACCATTGGTTCCTGCCTTCCTGATCGGTTGGGCGTACGGTACGGTATGCGGCAGCGGTCGGTTTACGGGACAAGCCTCGCGGTCGCCTTGAGCCACATGTTTGTAAACCTCACTATGATACGACAGCTCGCGGCGCGTTGAGGACGGCGAGGGTGCTACAGTGAAGCGCAAACAAGAGAAAGGCATCACATGGCATTCGTTTCGCTCGCCATCATCGCACTCGTGGCCTTTGCGAGTCCTTTTATCGCCTCGGCGATTCCCGGAAAACCCGTTCCCGAGACGGTCTTTTTGCTCGTGCTCGGCGCGGTGCTGGGACCCCATATGCTCGGCGTCATCCATGTAGATGCCGAGGTCTCGCTTGTGTCCGAGCTGGGCCTGGCCTTCTTGTTCCTGCTTGCCGGCTTTGAGATCGACCCCAAGAGCATCACGGGCGTCGAGGGGCGCTACGGCTTGGCGACGTGGGTCGTCACGTTTGGTATCGCCTGGCTTGCCGTACGCTTTACCCCGTGGTTCTCGGTCAGTCATTTCGACGGTATCGCCGTGACGCTTGCCCTCACTTCGACGGCGCTCGGTACGCTCGTGCCCATCATGCGTGAGCGCTCGCTCACCGGCACGCGCGTGGGCGACTCGATTCTCGCGTATGGCACTTGGGGTGAGCTCGGCCCTGTGCTTGCCATGTCGGTGCTGCTGTCTGCCCGCACCGGCATCCAAACGCTTGTGATCCTTGGCTTGTTTGCGGTGGTCTGCGTGTTGCTGGCCGTGGTCCCGAGCCGCTCCAAGCGCGTCGGCAGCCGCTTCTTTGCGTTTGTCGAGGAACGCGCCGATACCACGTCGCAGACCTTCGTGCGCCTGACGGTGCTCATCCTGGTCACGCTCGTGGCGTTCTCGGCTGTCTTTGATCTCGACATCGTGTTGGGTTCTTTTGCCGCCGGCTTTGTCTTGCGCTACATCATCCCCGAGGGCAACCATACGCTCGAGACCAAGCTCGATGGCCTGGCCTACGGCTTTTTGATTCCGGTATTCTTTACCGTATCGGGCGCAAAGATCGATCTGACGGCCGTGGCGTCGCGCCCGGGTCTGCTCGTGGGCTTTATCGTGGCGTTGTTGATTATTCGTGCCGTTCCCATTCTCATCTCTATGAGCATTTGTCCTGCGACGCGCGATGTGTCGGCGTATGGTCGCATTACCGTGGCCCTGTACTGCACCACGGCCCTGCCGATCATCGTTGCCGTGACAAGCGTTGCCGTCAACGCGGGCGCGCTGTCGCAAGATATTGCGTCGGTCATGGTTGCCGCCGGTGCCATCACGGTGTTCTTGATGCCGTTGCTCGCGCAGCTCTTCTACCGCGTGGTCGACGCCGCGCCGGTCGCCGCCGTGGCAGAAGTTGCCGAGCATCCATCCGATGCGCTCGACATCCTGCGCGCCCATCACGATTTGGCGAGCCTGCTCGCACGTGAGCACGAGCTGCTGACTTCGCATGGCCATGGTCGCGTATTCGAGGGCTTGCCTACGCTCGATACGATTGCCGAGCGTCTTTCCGCCGAGGCGGCGAGCGGCCACATCGATGCCCGCATCGTGGACGCGGCGCATCTTCTTGCCGATAAGACCTATGGTGATGAGGTCGACCCGTCCGAGCTGACCCCGCGCGAGCGTCGCCGCCTGGAGCGCGCCAAGCTCGCCGTGCGCGAATACCGCCGCCGCATGCTGGAGCTCTATGCAAGAGAAGAAGCCGAGGACGACGACGGCAAGTAGTCGATACTCTCTCGGGGAAGCCGCGTCCCGCTTTGAAGGCTCGGAACGGGATGTGGTTTCCGAAACGGGGGCCGTTGGGAAACTGTGTCCCGGAATGGGCGCTCAGAGTGGGATGCAGTTTCCGCGAGAGACCCGTTGCGGAAACGGTATCCCAGAATCGGCGTTCAAAACGGGGCGCTCTTTCCGAAACATGGCCCTGAGGGAAGCTGCGTCCCGGTCTGAGTCGGAATTCCGGGACACAGCTTCCCTTTCAAACAGAAGAAGGCGCGCTGCCTGCAGTTGATGCAGACGGCGCGCCTTCTTTGTTGGACTATGTTGAGGCTGGGAGCTGAGGCTTGTGGTCCCTTAAGAGCGGGCGGCTCCGTCGACGGGGAGCACGGCGCCCGTGACATAGGAGGACATGTCGCTCGCTAGGAAAACGAAGGCGTTGGCGACGTCCTCGGGCTCACCCATGCGGCCGAGAGGGATAGTGGCGATGATGGGTTTGATGACCTCTTCGGGCAGGTTGGCGACCATGTCAGTCTTAGTCACGCCAGGGGCAACGGCGTTGACGCGAATGCCCATAGGGGCGAGCTCGCGCGAGAGTGACTGGACCATACCGTTGACGGCAAACTTGGACGTGGGGTAACCGACGCCGGAGGGCTGGCCGTACTTGGCGACCATCGAGCTTGTGGTAGTGATGGTGCCGCCGTGGCCGGCCTCGGTCATGATCTTGGCGGCAGCCTGGTGGCCATTAAAGACGGCGACGACGTTAAGGTCCATGACCTTTGCGAACTCCTCGGCCGTGTAGTCCAAGAGGGGTGAACGCTGGGAGATACCGGCATTGTTGACGACCGTGTCCAAGCCGCCCATGTCGGATGCAGCCTGGGTAAAGGCCTCGGTCACGGCTTCGAGTGAGGTGAGGTCGCAGGAGCGGCCCCAGACCTTGGCGTCGGGATAGGCGGCTGTCAGCTTCTCAACGGCCGCATCGGCGGTCTCTTGACGCGAGCCAAAGACAGTGACGGAGGCGCCCTCCTCGATAAAACGGCAGGCGATGGCATAGCCGATACCGCGCGTGCCTCCGGTGATGATTGCTTTCTTGCCCTCGAGCAACATGGTATTTCCTCTCATCGCGGGCGGACATTCGCAGCACAGCGTAGCCGTAACCGGAATCGGCCGTGTTTGCATATCGGTGAACGGTAGCCCGCGTTACCGATGAGCGGCTCGCGCAAATGTGCCCTGTCGTTGTGCTTAGGGCAGGAGACAAAAAGGCTCCCATCCCACATCGGACGGGAGCCCTTCGAGCAAATGCGTTGTGGGGTGTAAACCGAACTAGTTCGCCATGACGCCTTCGGTCCAAGCCTCAACGTCCTCGATGCGCAGGACGTTGGCGACCTCGGCTACGCAGTCGACGCTGGCAAGCTCGGCGGTGGCAGCCTGGACGTCCTTCTCGAGCGCGCGGTGCGTCAGGAAGATGACCGAGCAAGTATCGCTGGCGCCCGACTTGCCGTCCTCGACCTGGTTGATGAGCGAGATCGAGATGTTGTGCTTGGCAAAGATGTCGACCGTCTCGGACAGGGCACCCACGCGGTCGGCGACCTTCAGGCGCACATAGTACTTAGTCTGGAGCTCGTCCATGGGCTTAAAGGCGAGGTTGTGACCATAGGGCTCAATCTCGGGCAGCGGAGCCACGCCGCGGCTGATCTGCTCGGAGAGCGACAGGATATCGCCCACGACGGCGCTCGCGGTGGGGAAGGAGCCTGCGCCGGCACCGTAGAACATGGTTTCGCCCACGGCGTCACCCACCACGTAGACGGCGTTCATGGCGCCGTTGACCTTGGCGAGCATATGGTCTGCCGGGATGAGCGTGGGATGCACGCGGACGTCGACGCCGGCGTCGGTGTTGCGTGCGATCCCCAGCAGCTTGATGGTGTAGCCGAGCTCGCGGGCCTGGGCAATGTCCTCGGCGCCGATGGTACGGATACCCTGCTGGTAGACATCGTCGGTGGTCACGCGGGTGCCAAAGCCGATGGAAGCGAGGATTGCCGTCTTGCTGGCGGCGTCGAAGCCGTCGACGTCGGCGGACGGGTCGGCCTCGGCATAGCCCTTTGCCTGGGCGTCGGCGAGCACGTCAGCGTAATCGGCGCCCTCGGCGTCCATGCGCGACAGGATGTAGTTGGTGGTGCCGTTGAGAATGCCAGCGATGGTCAGGATCGTGTTGCCCACCAGGTCGTGCTCGAGCGTGCTCACGATGGGGATGCCACCGCCGCAGCTGGCCTCGCACTTAATCTGCACGCCGCACGCGCGCGCCTTCTCGGCGAGCGTCTCGACATGACGGCCCAGCAGGGCCTTGTTGGCAGAGACGACATGCTTGCCGTTCTCGAAGGCAGTGGTGAAGATCTCGGTTGCGGGGTGCTCGCCGCCGATGAGCTCGACGACGATGTCGACGGCGGGGTCGGTGACGACATCGTGCCAGTCGCTCGTAAAGGCCTCACGCTCAATACCGGCTGCCTCGGCCTGCTCCCAAGCAAGCGCGCAGGCGCGGGTCAGCTTAAGGTCGATGCCGTAGGCTGCCAGGTACTCATCGTGGTGGCTCTTGATCAGACGGGCCACGCCGCCGCCGACGGTTCCCAGACCGATGAGGCCGACGCTCACGGTGCGCAGGGGTTCGCTCATAGATAGCTCCTTCGTGCATCTTATGGATGGATTAACCGCTTAAAGGTTGAGTGCATTCTAGCGTGAACCGAGGGCGCGTGCTCGCCAGGCAACAGGAGTCGCACAAAACGGCACCCCCGAAACGCTGCGGAAACATTGGAAACATGCTCGCTACAAACGGAACTCCGTAACAAACTGTCAACGTTTGCACCATAAGGTTTGCCCTGTACCGCAAGACGGCCGCACCGCGGCCAGCGAAAAGGGGGACACCATGTTTAGCATCAACAACGTACTTAACCGCAGGAGTTTCTTGGCTGGCGCCGCGGCGTTCGGTAGCACCGCGGCACTCGCTGGTTGCTCGTCGGGTGGCTCGGACGGCGGCTCCGCCGATGACGGCAAGACCTTCAAGATCGGTGTCATCGGCCCTCTGACCGGCGCCGCGGCAACCTATGGCGTTTCGGCCGAGAAGGGTGCCAAGCTCGCTGCCAAGGATTTTTCGACCAAGGACCTCAAACTCTCGCTTAAGTCTGAGGACGACGTCGCTGACGGCGAGAAGGCCATCAACGCCTTCAATACCTTGTGCGACTGGGGCATGCAGGCGCTCGTCGGCCCCGTCACCACCGGTGCCGCCGTCGCTGTCTCGGGCGAGATCGCCGACGATATGCTCATGGTCACGCCTTCGGCCTCGTCGCTCGACGTTACCAAGGATAAGACCACGGTTTTCCAGGTTTGCTTCACCGATCCCACCATGGGCGCCAGCGCCGCAAAGTTCTTGGCCGAGAAGTACGCGGATGCCAAGATCGCCCTGTTCTACAACTCCGGCGATACGTACAGCTCGGGTGTTGCCGATGCCTTTGCCGAGCAGGCCAAGGAGTCCAAACTTGATATCGTCGATACCGAGACCTTTAAGGACGATTCCTCCACGAGCTTTACCAACCAGCTCACCAAGGCCAAGGAGGCCGGCGCCACGCTCATCTTTGCGCCGATCTATTACACGCCGGCGTCCGTTTTGCTCAAGAACGCCAAGGACATGGGCTACGACATGACGCTCATGGGTACCGACGGCATGGACGGCCTGCTCTCTGTGGAGGGCTTCGATACCTCTCTTGCCGAGGGCGTACTGCTCATGACCCCGTTTTCGGCTGACGATGAGAAGAATGCCGACTTCGTCAAGGCCTATAAGGATGCCTACGACGAGACGCCCAACCAGTTTGCCGCCGACGCTTACGATTGCGTCCACGCCATCGCCGAGGCTATCGATAGGGCGGGGATTGACATTTCGGCCGACGGTGCCGACATTGCCGGCGACCTTGCCAAGGCCATGCGCAAGATTAAGATCGAGGGCCTGACAGGCGAGCTGACGTGGAATGACGAAGGTCAGGTCGAAAAGCCTGCTACGGCCTATGTGATCCAGGACGGCAAGTACATCGCTTCCTAAGTGCGCATAAAGCACGACCGGTGAGGCTGTTTTATTCAAGGCAGGTATGCTTGTAACAGAACGGAAACATTACTTTTACATAATAAAGTGGCAATACTGCATAAAGTAATAGAAATACGCAGAATTATGGATAAATCAACAAAGCCAAAGAAAAGTTGAGATAATCGCCACTTTCCTTAACTAAAGCGTCTAGTATTTTGCGAACGCCGAGCACGGCGAAGGATGGCCTGTCGGGTAACCGAAACCCGACGAGATTTGAGAGGAGAGCCGCATGTCGAGCCTCACCGGTAAGTCATTGAACCCTGTTATGAATCGCAGGAGCGTTATCGCGAGCGCAGCAGGTCTGGGGGCGATGTCCATTCTAGCTGGCTGCTCCTCTAACGGCGGCGACAGCGGTTCCGCTTCGAGCGACGCTTCGTTTAAGATCGGCACCATCGGCCCGCTGACCGGCGCCAACGCGTCCTACGGCAAGTCCGTTACCCAGGGTGTCGAGCTTGGCTGCAAGGATTTTTCGACCAAGGAGCTGCCGCTTGCCAGCAAGGCCGAGGATGACCAGGCCGATGGCGAGAAGGCCGTCAACGCCTTCAACACCCTGCTCGACTGGGGCATGCAGGCCCTCGTCGGCCCGACTACCACGGGTGCGTCGGTTGCCGTTGCCGCAGAGTGTGGTAACGACCCCAAGACGTTCATGATCACCCCGTCCGCGTCCTCCGAGGACGTCACCGACGGCAAGGATTGCGTCTTCCAGGTTTGCTTCACCGACCCCAACCAGGGTGTCAACGCTGCCAAGTTCCTGGCGCAGAAGTATGCGGACGAGAAGTTCGTGCTGTTCTATAACTCCGGCGACGCCTATTCTTCGGGCATCGCAGATTCCTTTAAGGCCCAGGCCGCTGAGTCCAAGCTCGAGATTGTTGACGAGGAGACCTTTAAGGACGACTCC
This sequence comes from Collinsella aerofaciens, assembly GCA_905213325.1. Classification (GTDB taxonomy): domain Bacteria; phylum Actinomycetota; class Coriobacteriia; order Coriobacteriales; family Coriobacteriaceae; genus Collinsella; species Collinsella aerofaciens_AG. The sequence goes on along the minus strand of CAJMHW010000012.1, from coordinate 18,589 downwards.
GCCACGAGCTTTACGAACCAGCTGACCAAGGCCAAGCAGGCCGGCGCCACCATGATCTTTGCGCCGATCTACTACACGCCGGCGTCCGTCCTGCTCAAGAACGCCAAGGACATGGGCTACGACGTCAAGATGATGGGCTGCGACGGCATGGACGGTATCCTGGGCGTTGAGGGCTTCGATACCTCTCTTGCCGAGGGTCTGCTGCTCATGACCCCGTTCTCCGCCGACGACGAGAAGAACGCCGACTTCGTCAACGCTTACAAGGATAAGTACGGCGATACCCCCGACCAGTTTGCCGCCGACGCCTACGACGGCGTGCACGCGGTGGCCGAGGCCCTCAAGGAGGCCGGTCTTGGTGTCGACGCCGACCCGACCGAGGCCGCCGAGAAGCTGTCCAAGGCTATGCTCAAGATTACCGTTGACGGTCTGACCGGCAAGCTCACCTGGAACGATAAGGGCCAGGTCCAGAAGGAGCCCACGGCGTACGTCATCACCGACGGCAAGTACGTACAGGCCTAATTGGCCGCCTTACATAGAGCGGTTTTGATCCCAAGCAGGGGAGGTTTTGGCCTTCCCTGCTTGCTTGGTATCTAGGGACGATGTAACGTCCCTGTTTCATACATCAACTGGAAACCTATTCGAAAGGGGGATGTGGAACATGACGGTCTTTATCCAATACCTGGTCAACGGCCTGTCCATGGGCAGCGTCTACGCCATCATCGCGTTGGGCTACACCATGGTCTACGGTATCGCCAAGATGCTGAACTTCGCTCACGGCGACGTCATCATGGTCGGTGCCTATGTCTCGTTCTGCGCCACGTCGTATCTCGGCCTCCCGGGCTGGGTATCTGTAATTCTTTCTTGTGTGGTCTGCACGGTTCTCGGCGTTCTCATCGAGGGTCTGGCCTATAAGCCGCTGCGCCAAGCAGGCCCGCTGGCCGTTCTGATCACGGCTATCGGCGTGTCTTACTTCCTGCAGAACGCCGCGCAGCTTCTGTGGGGCGCCACGCCCAAGAACTTCACTTCGCTCGTCACCTTCCAGGTGCCGGAGTTCTTGGCCAAGTTCAACGTAAGCGCCGTCTCGCTCGTCACCATCGTCGCCTGCCTGGTTATCATGGCCGGCCTGATGTTCTTTACAGGTAAGACCAAGATGGGCAAGGCCATGCGCGCCGTGTCCGAGGACAAGGCCGCCGCTCAGCTCATGGGCATCAACGTCAACCGCACCATCTCGATGACGTTTGCCATCGGCTCGGCGCTTGCCGCCATCGCCGGCGTGCTCCTGTGCTCCTACTCGCCGGTGCTGCAGCCCACGACGGGTGCCATGCCTGGCATCAAGGCCTTCGACGCCGCCGTCTTCGGCGGCATCGGCTCCATCCCTGGTGCCTTTGTCGGTGGCATTCTCATCGGCATCATCGAGGCGATGGCGCAGGCTTACATTTCCACGAGCCTTGCCAACTCCATCGTCTTTGGTGTTTTGATCATCGTCCTGCTCGTCAAGCCTGCCGGCCTCTTGGGCAAGTACGTCCCCGAGAAGGTGTAGGTGAGCGTTATGAAGTTTCTTAAAGACAAGCAGACGCGTCACGACTTTGTCACGTACGCCATGTGCATCGTGGCCTTCGCCATCGTGTTCTTTATGCAGTCTAACCACATGATTCCGCGCATGATCGCCGGTCAGCTGGTTCCCATCACGGCCTATATCGTCATGGCCATTTCCCTCAACCTCGTCGTCGGCATCGCGGGCGACTTGTCGCTGGGCCACGCGGGCTTTATGAGCGTCGGTGCCTACACGGGCATCGTCACCGCCGTCGCGCTGGAGAGCGCCGTTCCGTCCGATCCGATGCGTCTGATCATCAGCATTGTGGTCGGCGCTATCGCCGCTGCCATCTTGGGCTTCTTGATTGGTATCCCGGTCCTGCGCCTGAGCGGCGACTATCTGGCCATCGTGACCCTGGCTTTTGGCGAGATCATCAAAGAGATCGTCACCTGCCTCATTGTGGGCGTCGACTCCCGCGGCCTGCACGTGATTTTTAACATCACGGGCAACTCTACGATCGACGACCTGCACCTGCTCGAGGACGGCACCGCCATCATCAAGGGCGCCCAGGGCGCCTCGGGCGTGTCGACGTACTCGACCTTCCTCGCCGGTGCCATCCTGGTCATGGTCGCACTCGTGATCGTGCTCAACCTGGTCCGCAGCCGTACCGGCCGTGCCATTATGGCCGTGCGCGATAACAAGATTGCAGCCGAGTCCGTAGGCATCTCCGTCACGGAGTACCGCATGATCGCCTTCGTGGTTTCCGCTGCCCTCGCCGGTGCTGCCGGAGCTCTCTTCGGCGGCAACTTCTCGCAGCTCTCCGCCACCAAGTTCGACTTCAACACGTCGATCCTCATTCTGGTGTTCGTGGTCCTGGGCGGCCTGGGCAACATGCGCGGTTCCGTCATCGCGGCGGCGTTGCTCACGGTGCTTCCCGAGCTGCTCCGTCAGTTCTCGGACTACCGCATGCTCATCTACGCCATCGTGTTGATCCTGGTCATGATCTTTACCAACAACCCGCAGTTCAAGGCGTTCTTCGGTCGCGTCAAGGACCGCTTTGCTTCCAAGAAGGAGGTGGCAGCCGATGCCCAGTAAATTTGAGTTCAACAAGGGCAAGATGGTCCCGTATCCTTCTGGCGCCATCGTTCCCGACCGTGACCTGGGCGAGCGCCCGGCACTCGAGTGCATCCACCTGGGCATTGAGTTCGGTGGCCTTAAGGCAGTCGATGACTTTAGCCTGACTATCGGCAAGACCGAGATCGCCGGTCTCATCGGCCCCAACGGTGCCGGCAAGACCACGGTCTTCAACCTGCTCACCAAGGTGTACCAGCCTACGCACGGCACCATCCTGCTCGATGGTGAGGACACCTCGGGCAAGTCGGTCTACCAGGTCAACCGCATGGGTATTGCCCGTACGTTCCAGAACATTCGCCTGTTCAACACCATGACGGTGGAGGACAACGTTAAGGTCGGCCTGCACAACCAGGAGCGCTACTCCGGCTTTGAGGGCGTGCTGCGCCTGCCGACGTATTGGAAGCACGAGAAGGCCGCCCACGAGCGCGCCATGGAGCTACTGTCCATTTTTGACATGGAGCACCTGGCAAACGAGCAGGCCGGATCGCTGCCTTACGGCGCTCAGCGTCGTCTGGAAATCGTCCGCGCGCTTGCCACCAACCCCAAGCTGCTGCTGCTCGACGAGCCTGCCGCCGGCATGAACCCGTCCGAGACCGCGGAGCTCATGGAGAACATCGTTAAGATTCGCGACACCTTCGGCATCGCCATCATGCTTATCGAGCACGATATGTCGCTCGTCATGAATATATGCGAGGGTATCTGCGTGCTTAACTTTGGCAAGGTCATCGCCAAGGGCACGGCAGAGGAAATCCAGAACAACGACGCCGTTATCGAGGCGTATCTGGGTAAGCAGGATAAGGGGGAGAACTAAATGGCAGAGCCGATGCTTTCCGTCTACAACATCAACGTCTGGTACGGCGCCATCCACGCCATCAAGGACATCTCCTTTAACGTTAACGAGGGCGAGATCGTGGCCTTGATTGGTGCCAACGGTGCCGGCAAGTCCACAACGCTCAAGACCGTCTCGGGCTTGCTGCGCTCCAAGACTGGTTCCATCAAGTTTATGGGCGAGGACATTACTCATACGCCCGCTGATAAGCTGGTTGGTAAGGGGCTGGCTCAGGTTCCCGAGGGTCGTCGCGCCTTTTTGCAGATGACGGTCGAGGAGAACCTGGAGATGGGTGCCTATACGCAGCCCAAGTCCACGGTGGCTCCGGGCCTGGAGCGCGTCTACGAGCAGTTCCCGCGCCTGAAGGAACGTCGTCGCCAGGTCGCCGGCACCCTTTCAGGCGGCGAGCAGCAGATGCTCGTTATGGGGCGCGCCCTTATGAGTAACCCCAAGCTGCTCATGCTCGACGAACCTTCCATGGGTCTGGCACCGATTCTGATCGAACAGATCTTCCAGATTGTCGAGGACCTGCACAAGGCCGGTACCACGGTACTTCTGGTCGAGCAAAACGCGCAGATGGCGCTTTCCATCGCCACGCGCGGTTACGTGCTCGAGACCGGCAAAATCACCATGACCGGCACCGGTCAAGAGCTGCTGCACGACGATAACGTCCGCAAGGCCTATCTGGGTGGCTAGGAGGTTCCGCCGTTCTACCGAACGGCGGACCAGTCGACGCTGCGCGGGCACCAGAGCGACAACTTGTCATTCAAAGAGGGCGGCATGACCAGAAGGTCTATGCCGTCCTCTTTTCATGCCAATTTGTTCGCTCTGGTGCCCGCTCGCTGTCCGTCCTCTGCCTGCGGCGTTACTTTGGTTCTGCCCCCTTTATGTTGCGGTGGAATAGGGACTAAATGGGAGTCTAAGAGGCCAAAACAGTCCCTATTCCACCGCAACTTCATGGGGATGTGTGAAAATGCCCGTCGGAAAACATCTGCTGTCTTTGGGGGTCTATCTATGGTGTACGAGTTTTGTGCCGAGAACTTTGAGCGGGTGCCGGCGGCTATCGATGCCGGTGCAAGGCGTATCGAGCTGTGCGACAACCTTGCCGTTGGTGGCACCACGCCTTCGGCCGGCGTTATCAGCGCTACGACCAACTATGCCCACGAGCACGATGCACGGGTGATGTGCATGATTCGCCCGCGTGGCGGCGACTTTCACTACAACCAGGACGAGCTGCGTATGATGGAGATGGACCTGGGCCTTGCCGTGAGCGCCGGCGTTGACGGCTTGGTCTTTGGCTGCTGCAAGCCCTGCGCTGGCGGATGGGCGCTCGACGAACTTACGCTTGGCGCCCTCGTGATGGCTGCGGGCTGCGCGACCGAGGAATGTAAGCGTGAGCCCATCGACATCACCTTCCACATGGCGTTTGACCAGCTCTCGCCCGAGGCTCAACTCGATGCCGTCGACACACTCGCCGATTGCGGCGTTACGCGCATCCTGACGCACGGCGGTGCCGCCGGCACGCCGATCGAGGACAACCTGGAGCATCTGTCGCGTCTTATCGAGTGTGCGGGAGACCGCCTGACCATCCTTCCCGGCGGCGGCATTTCCACGGCCAACCGCGATACCGTGGCGGCGGCACTGGGCGTCTCCGAGCTCCATGGCACCAAGATTGTGCCGCTGGAGGTATAACCCGTGGCGCTGGTATTTGACGTTCAGCAGGCGAACGGTAAGCCCGACGACAACCGTCGTCCCGGCACCGCGTGCCCTTTTTGCGATACAGAAGGGCTCACCGACATCATTCGCCGTGATGGCGATTGCATTTGGCTCGAGAATAAGTTCAAGACCCTGCGCGCCACCCGTCAAACCGTGCTGATCGAGTCGGCCGATCACGATGCCGACCTGGTGACCTACGAGCCGGATGAACTCCACCATGTGATGCGGTTTGCCCTGGGTTGCTGGCAGCAGATGATCGATTCACAGCAGTATCGAAGCGTGCTCATGTACAAGAACAAGGGTCCGCTCTCGGGCGGTAGTCTCGTGCATCCGCACATGCAGATTGTGGGTTTGGAGCAGGAAGACGGCTACACTTCGCTGACTTCTGCCAATTTCGAAGGCATCAATGTCTGGCAACAGGGGAGGATCTCGGTCAATATCTCAACCGAACCGATCATGGGGTTCTTTGAGATCAACGTTTCAGCCCCGCAGGGAATCGCCGCCAGCGATGACACGAGAGACCAAGCCGAGACGGACCTCTTCGCCGATGCAATCCAGATAGCTCTGCGCTATATCTTGCACGAGCACCATGGCGGTCGTGCAGAGTCGTACAACCTGTTCTTCTATCACATGAGCGACCGAACCATTGCCAAGGCGCTTCCACGTTGGGTGGTTTCACCCTACTTTGTCGGGTATCGGCTGGCTCAGGTCAATGCTGAGACCACGCTCGATGTCGATGCGGAGCGACTCCGCGCACATCTGGAGGCGCTCACATCGTAAAGTGAGCGCCCGCACACTGCGGACGGTTTAGCGCGCCATTGCATCGCGGCCGGCCTCGACGCGCTTGCGCTGGGCGGCGCGCTCCTCGCCGGTCAGACGCTCAAAGAAGTGCCCGATAAGCGAGGCGAGCACCTGCTGAAACAACGTTCCACACATGACGGGAAACACAACTTCGCCCGGAAAGTATTGCGTGGCGATGACGGCGCCCGAAGAGATATTGCGCATGCCGCAGGTAAAGCACATGGTGGTCGTTTCGCTATATGGCAGATGCAGCGCGCGGGCGACCAGAATGCCGACGACAAAGCCGCTGATGGCGAAGACCAAAATAAAGAGGGCGACTTCCAAGCGCACCGCGTTCATGTGCAGCACGTACTCGCTCATGGCGGTGGAGTTGGAGGCGATAACGCCCATCATCATGAACTTGCAGGCGGGCGAGAGCGCGGGGGAGAGTTTTTCGTGCCCCCATCCGCGCGTGAGCTCGTTGATCACGATGCCGAGAACGGCGGGGATGGCGATCATAAAGGCCATGTTCTGCATCATACTCGGCACGTCGATCGAGACGGTGGCGCCTAGCAGGAGCTTGAGCGTAAGCGGAATCGTCACAGGGGAGATGACCGAGGACGTCAGGATGATGGTGAGCGCGAGCGGGCCGTTGCCGCCGAACATGCTGATCCACATAAAAGCGGTGACTGCCACGGGCACACTGTATTCGAGCACGATGCCGCAGACAAGGTTGGGGTTGGAACCAAAGAACAACGATCCCATGGCATAGGCCGCGATGGGAATAAGCGCCGCCGAGACCAACAATGCCACAATCAGGTGCAGCGGACGGTGGAACACCTCGGCTACCTGGTGGAAGGTGTTGCTGAGCGCACCTTGGAACGTCATAAAGGCAAACAAGGTGGGAACGATGGGCTTGAGAACGCCGATCTGTTGAGGAAAGAGCACGCCGAGCGCCACGCAAGTCGGAACGATGATTTGCATGTGCCCCGCGAGAAACTTGCCCAGTCCAACCCATTGCTTCATATGCTCTTGTGACTCCCTTTGCTCGTGAATCCGTTTTGACTGGATATGCTAGACGCTCACATGTGTCCGTGCGTCAGAAACGCTCGATTATTTCGAGGGTATTACCGGCATCGTTTACCGAAACCGCGGCGTGCTGCGGCGATTTGCGTCCGCGCCGCACGGTATAATAAATCCGTTCAACAGATCTGCCTGCCGAAGCGGGCATACACAGAGGACTCATCGCTATGAACCGTGAGAGGTATCGCGGCGACCTGCCCCTATCGGGGGTGGGTGCCTATGTCATCGCTTAAGACGACGCATCGCTGGGCGGTCGCTCAGCAAAACCCCGAGCTCGAAAAGGAGCTTTCGGCTGGTCTGGGCATTCCCAGGCTGGTGGCGCGCATTATGGTCGCGCACGGCATTGGCTCCATCAAAGAGGGCCAATTGTTTTTGACGCCTTCGCTCGATCGCGACTGGGCGGACCCACTCGTTATTCCGGGCATGTCGGTCGTTGCCGACCGCGTTGAGCGTGCTATTCGCAGCCACGAGCGTATCGCCGTCTTTGGCGATTTTGACGTCGACGGCATTACGTCGACTTGTCTGTTGACCGAGGCGCTACGTTCGTTTGGCGCCAACGTCACGCCGTTTATTCCGCACCGCTTTGACGAGGGCTACGGCCTGTCGCGTGCGGCGCTCGACCGCGTCAACGAGCTCGCTCAACCCAACCTGATTGTGACCGTCGATAACGGTATTGCTGCCAAGGAAGAGGTCTCCTATCTGGAGAGTCTGGGGATCGATTTGGTGGTCACGGACCATCACGAGCCCTCCGACCAGGTGCCGCAGGGTGTGCCCCTGACTGACCCCAAGCTCGAGGACGAGGGCCCCTCGCGTGAGCTTGCCGGTGCTGGTGTGGCGCTCAAGCTGGTGCAAGTCCTGGGTGAGCGCCTGGGCAAGCCGTCGTATTGGCGTTCGCTAATCGAGGTCGCGGCGCTGGGCACCGTGTCCGACATGATGCCGCTCACGCCCGAGAACCGCGCGCTGGTTGCCGAGGGCATCCAGCAGATGCGCGTAACCGCTCGCCCCGGCTATATCGCGCTTGCCGCGCTCGCCAAGGCGGACCTTTCGAGCATTACGGCGGATGGCCTGTCATTCTCGCTCATTCCTCGCTTAAACGCTGCCGGTCGCATGGCCGATCCCAAGCTGGCGCTCGACCTGCTGCTTGCCCGCGATCCCATCGAAGCAAGCGCACTGGCGGCTGAGCTCGAGGAAATCAACCGCCAGCGCCGTGAGATCGAGGCGGAGCTCACGCGCGATGCCATGGCAAAGGTCGAGGAGACCTATGACGGCGGACGCGCGATCGTCGTGGGCGGCGAAGGCTGGCACGAGGGCGTCAAGGGCATCGTGGCAAGCCGTCTGACCAACCGCTACCACGTGCCGGCGCTGCTGTTCTCGATCGAGGACGGTATCGCGCGCGGCTCTGGTCGCTCGGTGGGCAAAGTTAACCTGTTTGACGCCATCGAGCGCTGTTCCGACCTGATGATTCGTCGCGGCGGACATGCCGGTGCGGTGGGTGTGACTATCGAGGCATCCAAGCTCGACGAGTTCCGCCGTCGCCTTTCGGCCGTGCTATCGGAGCTTCCCGCCGAGGACTTTGAGGACACTGACGAGGTTGCCGCCACCGTTGACCTCTCCGAGCTAAATATCGAGACCATCGAGCAGATTTCCCGCCTTGAGCCGTTTGGCCAGGGTAATAAGGTGCCGCTGCTGGCTGCCGAGGGCGTGACGATGTGTGATCGCGCCGTGGTGGGTAAGACCGGCGAGCACATGCGCTTCGTGGCGACGGATGGCGCCGCGAGTGTGCCGGCCATCATGTTTCGTGTACCGCAAATCGATAAGCTCATCAACTGCGATAGCGCTGTCGATTTGGTGTTCGAGGCCGTTGCCGAGCATTGGCAGGGTCGTGTGAAGCCCAAGCTCATGATCAAGGATGTTCTGGTCCGCGATACCACGCTGCCCAGCATCGACGATCCGGCATGCGAGCTTCGTCGTGGCGTGCAGCCGGCGGATTCCGGCCTGCGCCTGGAGTCGCGTAAGCGCGAGACGCTCGCCCAGCTTTCCTATACCGAGCTCACGCGCTCGCTTATCCATAGCTTTATCGGCTCGAACCAGCCGCACCGCGCGCAGGTCGAGGCGCTCGATGCCCTGGCCGATCACCAAAGTGTTCTGGCCGTTATGGGAACGGGGCGCGGCAAGTCGCTCATCTTTCATGTGCATGCCGCGCGCGAGGCGGTTCTTCGCGGGCGTGCGAGCATCTTTGTCTATCCGCTGCGCGCGCTCGTTGCCGACCAGGCCTATCACCTCTCGTCGACGATGGCATCGCTTGGCATTGGCGTTGGCGTGCTGACCGGCGAGACCGTGGAGGCCGCACGCGATGACGTGTTCGCCGGCCTAGCTTCGGGCCGCACCGGTATCGTGCTCACGACGCCCGAGTTCCTATCTATCCACCGTGACCGCTTCGCGCGTTCGGGCCGCATCGGCTTTGTCGTTATCGATGAGGCGCACCACGCCGGTCTTGCCAAGGGCGGCGACCGCAGCGCCTATCTCGACATGCCCGATATCCTCAAAGCCCTGGGCGACCCGGTCGTTATGGCTGCGACGGCCACCGCGACGGCTCCGGTTGTGGCCGAGCTTGCTCGCATGCTGCCGATCACTCGCACGGTGGTCGACGAGACGGTGCGCGAGAACCTGCAGCTCGAGGACGACCGCGATCTTGCAAGTCGCGAGAACCGTTTGGTGTCGATTGTGGCGACGGGGGAAAAGACCGTCATCTACGTCAATTCGCGCGACCAGTCCGTGGCGCTCGCCAAGACGTTGCGCAAGCGTGTGCCCGATTGCGCAACCCATATCGCGTTCTATAACGCGGGGCTTGCGCGTTCCGATCGCCGTCGCGTGGAGGAAGCATTCCGAGACGGCAGCCTCAGCTGCATCGTCTCGACATCTGCCTTTGGCGAGGGCGTCAACCTGCCCGATATCCGCCATGTCGTGCTCTATCACATGCCGTTTGGCGGCATTGAGTTTAACCAGATGAGCGGCCGCGCCGGTCGCGATGGCCAGCCCGCCGTGATCCATCTGCTCTATTCGTCGCGCGACGCCCGCATTAACGAGCGCCTACTCGACTGCTATGCGCCCGAGCGCGACGAGCTCGTCACGCTCTATCGAGCGCTGCAGACCATGTGGCGCTCCAACCGTGGCAAGACGGGGGACGATTCATTCTGCGCAAGTGATATCGACATCGCGCAGATGTGCCTTGCCATCGATGCCCGCACGCCGGTCGACGAGCGCTCGGTGGAAAGCGGCCTGGGAATCTTCGAAGAGCTTGGTTTCTGTCGCGTTTCGGGGTTTGACGACACTCGTCGTATCGCGATGGCCGAAAACCCCGGCCGCGTGCAATTGAGCAGGTCAATTCGCTATTTGGAGGGCTTGCGCTCGCGCATGGAGTTCTCGGCTTTCCGGAGCTGGGCGCTCGATTCGTGCGCTTCTGATATGCTAGCCAAAGTTGACCGCCCGATCGTACCGCGGGCCTAGGGGAAGGGGACCTCGATGGATGCCGCAGCCCGTACCGCCCATGATTCCACCCTCCAGCCGTTTTCGGAGATGGAGCACTATAAGCATGCCGATGAGCTGCCGCCCGAGATTATGGCGGACAGCTACGACAAGCTGGAGCGCCTGTGCCTCAAATATATGAATGAGGACGACTTTTCTAAGGTTGAGCAGGCCTACTGCTTTGCCGCCGAGAAGCACTGCAACCAAAAGCGCCGCTCGGGCGAGATGTACATTAACCATCCCGTCGAGGTTGCCATCATTTTGGCCGATCTCAAGATGGACTGCGATGTGGTGTGTGCCGCGCTGCTGCACGATACCGTCGAGGATACCGAGACCTCGCTCACCGATGTTTCCGGCCTGTTTGGCGAAACCGTTGCTGAGCTCGTCGATGGCGTGACCAAGCTCACCAACATCGAAGTCGACAGCATGGACGAGAAACAGGCCCTCACGCTGCGCAAGATGTTCCTCGCCATGTCCAAGGACATTCGTGTCATCATCGTTAAACTTGCCGACCGTCTGCACAACATGCGTACGCTGGCGGCCCTGCGTGAGGATCGTCGCCTGTTTAAGGCTCGCGAGACCATGGACGTGTACGCGCCCTTGGCCGACCGCCTGGGCATGAGCTCTATTAAGTGGGAGCTCGAGGACCTGTCCTTCTTCTACCTGGAGCCCGATGCCTACCAGCGCATCGCGCGCATGGTGGCTGAGTCGCGCGAGGTCCGCGAGCGCTACCTTGCCGAGACCATCAAGACGCTCACCGACGAACTCAACCGCATTGGCCTGGAGGGCTTCCAGATTAATGGCCGCTCCAAGCACTATTGGTCCATCTACCAAAAGATGAAGCGCAAGGGCAAGGAGTTCTCCGAGATCTACGACCTGGTGGCGCTGCGTGTTATTACCCATTCGGTGCGCGATTGCTACTCCACGCTCGGTGCGGTGCATACGCTGTGGCATCCCATGCCTGGTCGCTTTAAAGACTATATCGCCATGCCCAAGGTCAATAACTACCAGTCGCTCCATACGACGGTCATCGGCCCCACGGCTCGTCCGCTCGAGATTCAGATTCGAACCTACGAGATGCATGAGCAGGCCGAGTATGGCATTGCCGCCCACTGGCTATATAAGAAGTCGGGCGGATCGTCTGCTTCCAAGACCAATGACGCTCAACGTTTGGACGACCAGATCAACTGGCTCAAGCATTCGCTCGATTGGGCTGCGTCTGATGAGATCACCGACGCCAAGGAATACCTGCATTCGCTGAAGGTCGACCTCTTCGATCAGGAGATCTTCGTCTTTACGCCCAAGGGCGAGGTCATGGCGCTTCGTGCCGGCTCCACGCCGCTCGACTTTGCCTATGCCGTTCACACCGAGGTGGGAAACCACTGCGTCGGCGCTAAGATCAACGGTGCTGTGGCCCCGCTCACGCACGAGATCAAGACGGGCGACCGCGTTGAAATCCTGACTAACAAGAGTTCCAAACCGTCGCGTGATTGGCTCAAGATCGTCAAGACGCCTTCGGCCAAGTCCAAGATCCGTCGCTACTTTGCCGCCGCGACTAAGGACGACGACGCTGCCGCCGGCCGCGATATGCTGGCCAAGGACCTGCGCAAGCGCGGGTATGGCATCTCCACGCCGCGCTCCACGCGTGCGCTCAACGCCGTGGCGGAGCAGTTTAACTTCAAGCAGCTCGAGGACCTGTTTGCCGCCGTCGGCGCCGGCAAGGTTGCCCCGCGCGCTGTGGGTAATAAGGTCGAGCAAATCTTGGACCCCAAGCCCGAGGAACAGCTCACCAAGGCCGAGGCTATCGCCGAGGTCGTGAAACAGCCGGCCCGCGGCTCCAACCGCAAGCCGCAAAAGCGTGGCAAGAGCGCAAGTAACGGCATTATCGTTAAGGGCGAGAGCAACAGTGGCCTGCTGGTCCGTCTGGCTCATTGCTGCAACCCCGTGACGGGCGACGATATCGTCGGCTTCATCACGCGTGGCCGAGGTGTCTCAGTGCATCGCGCCAACTGCCCCAACGTCAAGGGCCTCATGGAGCACCCAGAGCGCATGATTGACGTAGAGTGGGATGGTGCTGCCGACACTCTCTTCCAGGTCGAGATCGTGGTCGAGTGCCTGGACCGCATGGGCCTGCTCAAGGACGTCACCATTGCCATTGGCGATGCAGGCGGCAATATCCTTTCCGCCGCCACCTCGACCAACCGCGAGGGTATTGCGACCCTGCGCTTTATGGTCGAGATTTCGGATGCGAGCGGCCTGGATCCGCTGCTGGCTTCCATCAGCAGCGTCGACTCGGTCTACGACGCTCGCCGTCTTATGCCCGGCGAGGGCGGAGCGCAACTCAAGCGCCGTGTGTAGGTGCGAGAGCCTCTCAGCATCATAGATATTGGTTACGTTCGAGGCATCGTTTGGTGCCTCGAACGTATTTTAGAAGGAGGGTATGCGCATGGGCGATATGACTTTGGACCTGACACCCCGAGGCGCGGCTTCGATTGAGGCGCTCGTCAACGGCCCGATTCAGACCAACAGCTACGCCGTGATTTCGAATGACGAGTGCTTAATCGTCGATCCGGCGTGGGAGGGCGAGCGTCTTGTGGAGCATATCCGCACCGCGCATCCCGAGGTGCGCGTGCTCGGCTCTGTCTGCACGCACGGTCATGCCGACCATGTTGGCGGGGTTGCCGGGGTTCGAGCTGTCGTTGGCGACAGCGCACTATATGAGTTGTGCGCTAAGGACGTGACGGTACCTCGCGCAAATATCGAGGAGCAGCGCGCCATGTGGGGTATCGAGACGCCCGATCCGGGTGAGCCGACGCGTTTGCTTGCCGAGGGCGATACAATCGAGGTGGGCGACGTCTGCCTGCAGGTGATCGAGACGCCGGGGCATACGCCGGGCGGCATCGTCCTGTTCGCCGCGACCGAGCAGGGGAACATCGCCTTTGTGGGCGACACGCTTTTCCCGGGCAGTCACGGTCGTACCGATCTTTCCGGCGGTGACGAGGCGGCGATTATGCGCTCGCTCTCCAAACTTGCCAAGACGCTTCCGCCCGATACCGTTTGCTTGACGGGCCATGGCGATTCGACCACGATGGCGCGCGAACTTATGCAGAACCCGTTTATGCAGATGTAGGCTTGAAGCCGTCTTTCGAACCACGAAGACCGCTCAATCGTCAAGCTATTTTCCCCAGTGGGTCGATTCTGTGGGGCAAACGGTCAAAATTTGTCCAATCGGATGGTATTCGTGAACAAACGAACGTTTATGCTCGGGTATGTCGTGGTAAAATCTCAGGCGTTATCGGAGCAACCTTACAGGAGGTTTCTTTTATGCTCGTCAACGCAGCAGACATGCTCAAGAAGGCCGAGGCCGGCAAGTACGGTCTCGGTGCCTTCAACACCAACAACCTCGAGTGGACCCTGGCTATTCTCCAGGCCGCCGAGGAGGCCAAGTCTCCGCTGATCCTTCAGTGCACCGCTGGTGCCGCTAAGTGGATGGGCGGTTTCAAGGTCTGCGCCGACATGGTCAAGGCTGCCGTCGAGGCCACGGGCGTTACCGTTCCCGTCGCCCTTCACCTCGATCACGGTTCTTACGAGGACTGCTTCAAGTGCATCGAGGCCGGCTTCACGTCCATCATGTATGACGGCTCTCACGAGGAGACCTTCCAGCTTAACCTCGACCGCACCAAGGAGCTCGTTGAGCTTGCTCACTCCAAGGGCATGTCCATCGAGGCCGAGGTCGGCGGCATCGGCGGCACCGAGGACGGCGTGACCTCCAGCGGCGAGCTCGCTGATCCTGCTGAGTGCAAGCAGATTGCTGACCTGGGCGTCGACTTCCTCGCCTGCGGTATCGGCAACATCCACGGCGTGTACCCTGCCGACTGGGCTGGCCTTTCCTTCGAGCGCCTGGGCGAGATCAAGGCTCAGACCGGCGACCTGCCCCTCGTCCTGCACGGTGGCACCGGCATCCCCGAGGATCAGATCAAGAAGGCCATCTCCCTGGGTATCTCCAAGATCAACGTCAACACCGATCTGCAGCTCGTCTTCGCCAAGGGCGTTCGCGAGTACATCGAGGCTGGCAAGGATCAGCAGGGCAAGGGCTTTGACCCCCGCAAGCTCCTCAAGCCTGGTCGCGACAACATCGTTGCCCGCACCAAGGAGCTCATGGAGGAGTTTGGCTCCGTCAACAAGGCGTAAGTAGCGGTTTAACTTTCCCGTCGGAGGCCCCGTTCACCCTACGCTTTTCCCTTGCGCTCACCTGGCTTTGCCAGAAGTCGCGCAATGGGAAAAGCTTCGGGTGAACGGGGCCTCCTTCGTTAACTCGCTACAGGGTTACTGGGCTGAATTCATTTTTTCTAGGTACCGTTTATCGGTGTTGAGAGTTCCTTTATTGGGGCTTTCTTTTTTATCTCGCTACAATGGACTTCAAGCGTTCTAGTGACTTGGAGTTTTAGTATGGCTGTTGTTAAGGTGCTGCCTTCGGATGGGAAGGTTATTAACGAGGGTCCTGTTGGTTGCTCTGTTGATGTTTGCAATGATGACTTCCGTTTTCTAGATATTGGCTTGCCACCCGAGATTCTGCGTTTAAAGGACGCGGGGTATCTTTCGCAGGCTATTGAGGCTTGCGACCGCCTACTTGCCCAAGATCCCGATCCCTCGCTTGCTGCCTGCGTTCGTGCCGAGCGGTATCGCATGCTTGAGATGCCGCTTCATTTTTCGGTGTCGCGCGATCGGGCTATTGCGATGATTCGCGAGGAGTGGCCTGAGTTTACCGAGGAGCAGTTTGACGATCTGATTAACCGTAAGCGTATTGACTGGCGCTTTATCGATGGCGAGCTGTTCGTTCTCGACAACTTCCTCGATTCGCTTCGCGTATATCCCAAAGAGGTTCCCGGCATGCGTCCCGATCCTACGGACGGAATTGCACTGCGCAACGAGATGCTCAAGGAGATGGAGTCACAAAACGGATTGACTCGCGTTATTACGCTTAAGGCGTCCTTGTCTGTCCCCGGCGCTCTAGAGGGGGAGACCGTTCGCGCTTGGCTTCCCGTAGCCGCCACCTGCCGCCAACAGTCTCAGGTCGAGATTCTCGACATGACGCCGGAGGGTGCTGTTGCTCCCGCGAACGCTTCGGCGCGTACCGCCTCGTGGTCTTCTTCGAGTGAGCGCTCATTCTCGGTGACTTATCGTTATCACATCGATGCTGCTTATTGTGATGTCTACGGTGGCACACTTCCGGTTCATCCGCGTATGGACGCGCCTCTGCCCGAGGATATTTCCGAGGACCGTCCGCACATTGCATTTACGCCGTATCTGCAGCAGCTGACGGCCAGCGTTGTTGGCGGACTCGAGGATCCGCTCGATCGCGCCCGTGCTATCTATGATTACCTGACGCAGTATATCGACTATCGCTATCAGCCGCCGTACTTGCTTTTGGGATCTATTGCCGATGACTGCGCGCATTCGCACCGCGGCGATTGCGGCGTTATGGCGCTCACGTTTATCACCATGTGCCGTATCGCGGGCGTGCCTGCCCGTTGGCAGAGCGGCCTCTACGTTGCGCCCGATTCGGTGGGGTCGCACGACTGGGCAGAGTTCTATACGCCGCAGACCGGTTGGCTCAACGCCGACGTGTCATTTGGATCTTCTGCTCGCAGGATGGGGGAGGAGTGGCGCCGCCGTCACTACTTTGGCAATCTCGACCCATGGCGTATGGTGGCCAACAATCGATTCCAGGCAGAGTTTGAGCCCTCTTTCGACGGCATGCGCGAGGACCCTTACGATAACCAGATGGGTGAGGCTTCGGTCGACGGTCGCGGATGCCGTCAGCGCGAGATGCTACGCACGGTCGAACTCATCGAAATGCTCGAAGTTCCATTTTCGGACTAATCGGTAGAAAGCTGTGATAAACTAACTCACGCATTACGTGCCCGAGTGGCGGAATTGGCAGACGCAGTGGACTCAAAATCCACCGTTGGCAACAACGTGCGAGTTCGAGTCTCGCCTCGGGCACCATACATGCAAGTGAGCGTTCAAGGGGGTTGCGGCCCCCTTTTTCGTGCCGAACTCGCGTGAGCGCGCGAAGCGTTAAGCAAACAGGCCTGCGGCCTGTTTGTAGCGGAGCGTGGCGAGGGCGCCTCGCGCCCGAAGCCCGGGGCTTCGCGAAGCGAAGGCCCTTCGAGTCTCGCCTCGGGCACCATACATGCAAGCGAGCGTTCAAGGGGGTCAAGGCCCCTTTTTCGTGTACGTAATGTGATAACGCGCTGTACGTGTTATTATTCGCAAGGCGTTGTTCTCGCAATGCCCTAAAGAGGAACCCGAGGGTTCCCACCTTTTGGCGCCAATGAGCAGCTGACTGGTCATACAACTTAGATTCCCTTCCTCAAATCGAGGAAGTCTATGTGTACGACCTGGTTGCTGAGAAGCGCCGGGTTATTTTTTTATGAATGGAGGTAGGGAAAATAGCTAAGTCTGATGACACCCGCATCAACGACGAGATCACTGCATCTTCGTGCCGTTTGATTGGCGTCGATGGCTCTCAGCTCGGCCTGTTCGCCATCCGTGATGCCCAGCGCGTCGCCGACGATCAGGGTCTCGACCTGGTCGAGATCGCTCCCAACGCGGAGCCGCCGGTCTGCAAGGTCATGGACTACGGTAAGTTCAAGTACCAGCAGGCCATGAAGGCCAAGGCTGCTCGTAAGAACCAGTCCAAGGTCGAGGTCAAGGAAATGAAGTTCCGACCCAAGATCGACGTTGGCGACTACGAGACCAAGAAGGGCCACGTTCTGCGTTTCCTCAAGAAGGGCGCACGCGTTAAGATCACCATCATGTTCCGCGGCCGTGAGATGGCTCACCCGGAGCAGGGCCTTAACGTTCTCGAGCGTCTCGCCGAGGATCTCAAGCCTTACGCTACGGTCGAGTCTAAGCCTAAGATGGAAGGCCGTAACATGCTTATGCTGCTCGCCCCGATTAAGGGCGCCTTCGATGAGGATAAAGCGGCAAGCGATACCAAGTAACTAGTGTTCTGTAACCGATTAAGGAGTATTTCATGCCTAAGATGAAGTCCCACAGCGGCACCAAGAAGCGTTTCCGCAAGACTGGTACCGGCAAGCTTATGCGCGCCAAGGCTTTCAAGAGCCACATCCTGAGCAAGAAGTCCACCAAGCGTAAGCGTGGCTTCCGTCAGGAGACCGAGATCGCCGCTGCCGACCGCAAGGTCATCAAGTCGCGTCTCGCCTAAGTCCGCGTTCCCGTTTTTCGTTTTACCGTCTAGGAGTTGATAGAACATGGCACGTATTAAGCGCGCTGTTGCCGCCAAGAAGAAGCGCCGTACCGTTATGCACCGTGCGAAGGGTTACTACGGTGCCGCTTCGCGTACTTACAAGCATGCTAAAGAGCAGGTCCAGCACTCCCTGCAGTATCAGTATCGTGATCGCCGCAACAAGAAGCGCGAGATCCGCTCTCTCTGGATCACCCGCATCAACGCTGCCGCTCGCCTGAACGACATCTCTTACTCTCAGTTCATGCACGGCCTGAAGGTTGCCGGCATCGAGCTTGACCGCAAGGTCCTGGCTCAGATGGCTTACGAGGACATCGAGTCCTTCAACGAGCTGGCTACCATCGCCAAGAAGGCTCTCGAGGCCTAATAGATTCTCTTGAATCGCTAGGGGAGTGTCGCGTTGTGCGCGGCGCTCCCTCTTTTTATCTGAAGCGCGGTTTACATTGCTAAAAGCGCGGGTAGATAAACACTTACAGGTGACCGATCTCTATATATTCCTGAACCAAAGGGTCATCATCTGATACGTGCGGAAGATCCGCACCAGTCTTTCTATTACCTATAGAAAGCAATATGTTGTGTAGGACTTGTGAAGAGCGGAATTGACGTCCCACAGAGCTTCGCGGTCTGGCAATATATCTCCTTGCCGCGCGGCCCGGTGGAACCGGATGAGCCGCGGGGCGTGCACCTTGAGAACCGGATACTGCGAGGATGGACA